>NZ_CP019437.1:47500-347500 GCF_001940525.2 Thioclava nitratireducens | reverse complement strand
GCCGCGATTGGCGGGGTCCCCGTGGTGTCGAAGTTGATGGTCGCATCTCTCAGCATGTGACCGATACGCAGCTTATGGGAATCTGGTTCACATGAGTCGCGAAAAAACTTCTGATCCAAACGGTAATATGCACCGTTAAGCCTTCAAGAGCTTGGGAGAATTCGAATGTCATTTGATGCCGTGCATCCACAGGCGCAACGCATCGCGATCATCGGCTCGGGGATTTCCGGTCTGGCCGCGGCTTGGCAACTCGCGCCGCAGAACCGCGTTACCGTCTACGAGGCGGAGCCGCGGCTCGGTGGGCATTCGCGGACGATCGTCGCGGGGCGCAACGGCGATCAGCCGGTCGATACCGGTTTCATCGTCTTCAACTACGCGAATTATCCCCATCTGACGCGCCTGTTCTCCGAGCTCGACGTGCCCGTCGAGAAATCCGACATGAGCTTTGGCGTGACGATCGATCAAGGCCGCCTCGAATATGCGCTGCGCGATCTGAACAGCCTTGTGGCGCAAAAGCGCAACCTCGCCCGGCCGGGCTTTCTGCGGATGGTCGCGGATATCGCGAAGTTCAATGCGAAAGCCGTCTCGGTCGCGCAGAGTGACGACGTGACGATCGACGGCCTGCTGGACGAGTTGAACTTAGGCGACTGGTTCCGGCGCTATTACCTGCTGCCGATTTGCGGGGCGATCTGGTCCACGCCCGCCGATCAGATCGGCGCGTTTCCCGCGAAAAGCCTGCTGCGCTTCTTCGAGAACCACGCGCTGTTGTCGGCGACCGGTCAGCATCAGTGGTGGACAGTCTCGGGCGGGTCGATCGAATATGTAAAGCGGCTGGAGGCGGCCTTGCGTCTGCGTGGTGTCGAATTCCGCACCGGTACCCCGGTCACCGCGATCAAGCGGGAGCGAAATTCGGTGGCCATTTTGGCGGAAAAGGCCCTTCCGGATCAGTTCGACCAGGTGATCATCGCCACCCATTCCGATCAGGCGCTCAAGCTGCTGGCCAAGCCGACCCCGCAGGAGCAGGCCGCGCTTTCGGCGGTCCGCTATCAGCCAAACGATGTATATCTTCATCGCGACGAGGCGCAGATGCCGCGTCGGCGCGCTTGTTGGTCGAGCTGGGTCTACCAGGCGCAGACCCGTGCGAGCGAGACGCGGCTTGGTGTGACCTATTGGATGAACAAGTTGCAGAACATCCCCGAGCGCGATCCGCTCTTTGTCACACTGAACCCCGACACACCAATTGCCGAGGAAAAGATCTACGACCACGAGGTCTTCTGGCACCCGGTCTTCGACCGCGCGGCGTTGCGGGCGCAGGGCGAAATCCAGGCGATACAGGGTCTGAATCGGACCTGGTTTGCAGGGGCGTGGCTACGTCATGGCTTCCACGAGGACGGGTTCGCCTCGGCGGTTCGGGTTGCGCGCGAGCTCAATCGCGGGGCGCAGCCGCAGATCAAGTTCGAGAAGGTGCCCGCATGAGTGGCGAATTCTGTCCCGGTCACACGGTCCATGCCCGGCGGGGCGCAATTGCGCACCAGTTCCGCTATCACGTCGATTACGTGCTGATCGATCCGGATTCGCGGGGCCCCTGGCCAAGAGTATTCTCACGACGTGGGCGCAACCTCGCGACGGTGCAGGACAAGGACTATGGTGGGACGCCTCATCATGGGGAAGGCGCGGAGTGGGTCCGCAAGCAGCTCTCTCGGCTCGGTGCGCCGGAGATCGCGAAGCTCCGCCTTCTGACCCAACCGAAAATTCTCGGGGCTGGGTTCAACCCTGTGAATTTCTGGCTGGCCTATGATGCGCAAGACGACCTGCGCGCCGTTATCGCGGAGGTGAACAACACTTTCGGTGATCGTCACTCCTATCTCTGCGCCACCCCAGATTTCGACCCTATTTCTGCGGAAACCGAGCTTCACGCCGCGAAGATCTTCCATGTTTCCCCGTTCCAGACGATCGCGGGTGAGTATCGCTTCCGCTTCGATATCCGGACGGAACATATCCGTATCCGCATCGACCACCGAAATGGAGAAGAAGGCGTGGTTGCGACCCTCGTGACCGACCGGCGTCCACTCACCTCGGCGGCACTTCTCGGGATGGCGCTGCGCCGTCCGCTCACCCCAATCCGCACGCTCGGCCTGATCTACTGGCAGGCCCTGCGGCTCAAGCTCAAAGGCGCCCGCTACCTGCCGCGGCGCACACCCCCGACCGAGGAGATCAGCCAATGATGCCTTTCCTGACCAACCGCATCCGCAGCGAATTCCTCGCCACATGCGAGAAGATCGAGCATGGGACCCTCTATTTGCGCCTGCCCGACGGCACCGCTCGCCGCTTTGGTCACGGAGAGCCGCAGGCCGATATGGAAATCCGCGACTGGCAAGCCGTGGTGGCGATGGCGTCTCGCGGCGATGTCGGCCTGGGCGAGGCCTATATTGCGGGGCTATGGGAGACCTCCTCGATCGAGGCGCTTCTTTCTCTCGCGCTGAAGAACCTCGATGTGGTCGACGGCTATGCCTATGCGGGCTTCTGGTCGAACCTGAAATTCCGCCTGATCGACCGGTTGATGCGGGCCAATTCGCTGCGTGGCGCTTCGCGCAACATTCGGGCGCATTACGATGTCGGAAATGAGTTTTATCAACTCTGGCTCGATGAAGGGATGAGCTATTCGTCGGCGCTTTTCGCGCCGGGCGACAGCGATCTGCACCGGGCCCAAAACCGCAAGCTCGATCGCATTCTCGACCGGATGGGTGAGGGGGAGCAGGTGCTGGAGATCGGCTGCGGCTGGGGACATTTCGCCGAACGCGCGGCCGAGCAGGGGCGCCACGTCACCGGCATCACGATCTCTCCCAGTCAGAAAGGCTATGCCGATGCGCGGCTCGACGGGCGCGCGGATATCCGGCTTCAGGACTATCGCCGTACGCCGGGGCAGTTCGATCATATCGTCTCCATCGAGATGATCGAAGCGGTCGGAGAGCGCTACTGGCCGAACTATTTCCGTACTCTGAAAGAGCGGCTGGCGGAGGGCGGTTCGGCAATGATTCAGGCCATAACAGTGTCTGATTCCTACTTTCCGAAATATCGCCAGACCTCGGATTTCATCCGGCAATACACCTTCCCCGGCGGGATGCTCCTGTCGGACGGCGTGATACGGGATCAGGCGGCGAAGGCGGGCCTGGCGGTGAAGGACAGCTTCGCTTTCGGGCAAGACTATGCCGAGACCTGCCGGCAATGGGCCGCCCGCTTGAAAGAGCGCAGCGCGCGGGCTGCCGAGCTGGGCTTTGGCCCGGAATTCCTGCGCAACTGGGCCTACTATCTCGAAGCCTGCGCGGCGGCTTTCGCGGTCGGCCATACCGATGTCGTTCAGGTGCAACTGGCACATGCGAGGGCGTAACATGATGCTGAAATTGTTAATTGTCGTCGCGGCCCTGATCTTTGCGGCTTTGCTGGTCCGACACTTCTTCTTCTCTTTCCCGGCGCAGAAATCTGCGGATTACGCGGCAGAGAGTCCGGAATTCGACATCCGGCGGGCCTTCGACGGTCCTGTCGAGGCGCACGGCATGATCTACGGGCCCGACGGCCGCGTCACCTCCCGCTTCCGCGCTGTGATGACGGGGCGGTTCACCAATGACGGTGGCGTAATCGAGGAAGAGTTCGAATATGCCTCGGGGCGGCGCCAGAGCCGGGCATGGAATATTCAGTTCGGGCCGAACGGCGAGATCAGCTCGACCGCCGACGATATCGAAGGCCGCGCCGAGATGGAGCAGTCGGGCAACGCGCTGCGGATGCGGTACCGGCTGCGGCTGCCGGAAGACGCGGGCGGCCATGTGCTCGACGTGACCGACTGGATTTACCTGATGCCGGACGGGACGCTTCTGAACCGTTCGCAGATGCGCAAATTCGGCATCAAGGTGGCGGAGCTGTTCGCGGTCATGCGGCCGATGACAGAACCGGCCGAATGATCACTCGAAGCAACTGGCGCGGCCGTCTTTCTGGATCGTCGCCGCGCCATCCATGATCGAACGCGCGCGGCGCGACAGGAAGCTGCCGGGCTTCGCTGCCGAACGGTCCTTCGGGTCCGGCAGGACGCCTGCGATCAGCGCGGATTGCCGGGCGCTCAGCTTGTCGGGTGTGCTGCGGAAATAGCGATGCGCCGCAGCATCCACCCCGAACGCTCCCTCATCGAACTCGGCGACGTTAAGATAGATTTCCAAAATCCGTCTCTTGCCCCAGATCGCTTCGGCGAGCGGTGTCATAGACGCCTCCAGCGCCTTGCGCAGCCAGCTTCGGCCCTGCCAGAGGAACACGTTCTTCACGGTCTGCTGGGTGATCGTCGAGGCGCCGCGATTGGCGCCATCGTCGATCGCCTTGCGGATCGCGCGCATGTCGAATCCCCAGTGATTGCAGAAATTGGCATCCTCCGCCGCGACGACCGACCGGGCAAGCACCGGCGCAATATCCTCGAGCGGCACCCATTTCTGATCCACCGCACCGAGCCGCTGGCGTTCGCTCCAAATCGTCCAGGTGGTCGGTGGGTTAACGAACTTGAAAAGAACCATAAGCACGAGCACGAGCGCGACGAGACCGAGCAGGCCGCGCAGCGCCCATTTAAGAGCACCGCGAAACGGCGCTCGCATGCGGGTGGAGACACTCGATTTCGTGCTGCGTTTGGCGGGCTTTCTGCCCGTTTTTTTCGTGCTCTTTGCCATGCGCGTATAAGTCACAGCGTGCCCCGAGGGGTCAAGCGACAAGGAGCGCCAATTCCGGCCCGCGTGCCACCTGTCGCGCCGTTACCATGGTTTCGATCGGTGCGTCTGAGACGGCTGTCCACGCGGTGCGGATCTCCTGCGCGAGGTCGCGATCTTCGTCGAGGATCATATTCCCTGGAAAGAGGCTCTCGCTCGGCGCACCTTCGGCAATCAGAATATGATGCCGCGCGAAAAGCAGATGGCGATAGCGGACGGTTGCCCTCGGCTCGATCCGCACGCTTTTGCCATTCACCAGATGCTTTGCGGCGATCAGCACCTCGCTATCCGCGCAGGCGATCTCGGCGCGCCAGCCGCGCAGCAACATCCGGTGTTCCTGCGATACGTAGAGCGGACGTTCGTTGCCAATGGCACCGGCGGCGAAGCGGACCGGCGCGTAAAGGCCGGCGCCACGGCAGACCCGTCCCCCCGCCCAAAGGAGCGGCTGCGGCCCTTCGTCTTCGGTTGAGACGAGATCGCCTGCCGAGAGCGTTTCGACCGCACGCGGACCAGTGGGTGTCTCGATCCGCGTGCCGGCGAGAAAACAGGCGGGTCCGAGGTCGCCGACAGGGGCCTGCGTGCTTTGCGTGACGTAGGTCGAGCTGACGAAGGTCGCGTTGTGGAGGATCGTACCGTCCGAGGGCGTAAACACGGCCGTCCCGTCGCGCAGGTAGAACGTATCGCCGGTGATCGTTTCCTGTACGCCGTTCGCACGTTCGATCGTGATCGTGTCGCCGCGCCAGACATCGGTGACGCGTTGGCCGTTGATCGTGTCGCGGGCACCGTTGCTGCTTGATATCCAGTTGTCGTTGTTCCTGTCGACGATTTCAAATGTCGTCGGAGACAGGGCGGTGCCTGCGGTGGGCGGATTGCCCGGGTCCATGACGTAGAACTGATCGTAATAAGTCGCCATCTTTACTGCCCTGGTAACGTTATTATTGGTTATTCGTTACGTGGTAAGCAGCGATCTGGGCGACACGAAGGCGCCTGCAAGGCGCAAAATTAACATAGGATTAAAAAGTGGCAGCCCGGCGACGGGCCAATTCAGAGCGCAGAGGGGCCGACCATACGAGCAAGGCTGCCGGTCGAGCCTTCGCTGATTTCCTCGCCGGTGAAGGCCGTGGTGCCCCCGGAGGAGAGCGCGACTTCCAGCCGTTCGTGGAAATCTTCCGGGAGGGGAATCTGCAGCACGCGGCCGCTTGCATGGCCCAGTGTCCGCATTCGGTCGAGCACTTCGGCGGCGCTGGCTTTCTTAAGCATGATGAAAACCGCAGAGCCGCCTTCCGGCAGGCTCTCTCCCGCCTCGCGCAGGAAGGAGGTATTCAGCCCGACATCCGTGAATTTGCCCGAGATCACCCCGGCCCCGGCGCCCACCACTGCCCCGACCAGTGGCGACAGGAAAACCAACCCGAGGACGCCGCCCCAGACCGCGCCGCCGATCGCGCCGAGGGCGACCGTATTGCTGTTCTCATGGACCCGGACCGCGCCGCTTTGCTCGCGGGTCACGACGACAATGTCCTGCGACCGGAAAAATCCCTCTTTCTCGAGGGCGGTCAGTTCCTCGCGCATCGCGAAACCGGCGGCTTCCGTTTCATGCGCCATCACCAGTAATTCGGACATCGTTACCTCCAGACAGAACAAAGGGCGAGACATCTGTCTCGCCCTTTGAAACGGTTCCGTGAGGGGGTGGGTTCCCTTATTCCGCCGGCACTGCCTGCGGCTCGTCGCTGAGCGGATAGGACAGATGCGCCAGCATTTCCTTCGGGCAGACCTGCAGGAAGTTGGCCTTCTCGGTCTCCCAGTGCTGGAGAATATCTGCGCCTTTGCGCGATCCCGTTTCGGCGACGTGACGCTCGATCAGGCCTTTCAGCTCGGCTTCCCAATGCTCGTGGCCCAGCCCGCAGGTGACGAGGCTTTCGAGATTGATCAGCTCTTCCGCCGTATTGTCCGGATCGTAGAGATAGGCCATGCCGCCGGTCATGCCCGCACCGAAGTTCGGGCCGATCGAGCCGAGGATCACCGCGACGCCGCCGGTCATGTATTCGCAACCGTTGGAGCCGCAGCCCTCGATCACCACTTTCGCACCCGAGTTACGCACCGCGAAGCGCTCGCCTGCGCGGCCCGCCGCGAAGAGGTAACCCTCGGTCGCGCCGTAAAGCACGGTGTTGCCGATGATCGTGTTCTCGGAGGCCACCAGCGGCGAAGCCATGGGCGGACGGACGACGATCATGCCACCCGAGAGACCTTTACCGACATAGTCGTTGGCATCGCCCGACACTTCGATCTTCAGACCCGGGGCCGCGAAGGCGCCCAGCGACTGACCGCAGGAGCCGGTCAGCTTCACCGTCAGGTGGTCCGATTGCAGCGCGTTGCGCATCCCGAAGTTCTTCACGATGTGCGAAGAGGCGCGCGTCCCGATGGTGCGCAGCGTGTTGCGCACCGCGTAGGAGAGCTGCATCTTCTCGCCATCCTCGAAGAAGCGGTGACCGTCCTTGATGATCTCGGCGTCGAGCGTGTCCGAAACCCAGTTACGCGGCTTCGAGCGGTCGTAGACGATCTTGTCCCAGCCATCGACGGTGATCAGGAGCGGATTGAGATCCAGATCGTCGAGATGCGCCGACCCGCGGCTCACCTGGCTGAGAAGATCGGCGCGACCGATCACCTCGTCGAGCGAACGCGCACCGATCGAGGCGAGGATTTCGCGAACTTCCTGAGCGTAGAAGGTGATGAGGTTCACCACCTTGTCCGCGGTGCCGGTGAACTTGGCGCGCAGCTCCGGATCCTGGGTGCAGACGCCCACCGGGCAGGTGTTCGACTGACACTGACGGACCATGATGCAGCCCATCGCGATCAGGGCGGCAGTGCCGATGCCGTATTCCTCGGCCCCCATCATTGCCGCCATCACGATGTCACGCCCCGTGCGCAGACCGCCATCGGTCCGCAGCGTGACGCGTTCGCGCAGGTTGTTCATCGCGAGAACCTGATGCGCCTCGGTCAGACCCATCTCCCACGGGAGACCGGCATATTTGATCGAGGTCGCGGGCGATGCGCCCGTGCCGCCGTTGTGGCCCGAGATCAGGATGATATCGGCCTTCGCCTTCGCGACACCGGCCGCAATCGTGCCGACGCCCGAGGACGCCACCAGCTTCACCGTCACTTTGACCTTCGGGTTGATCTGCTTGAGGTCGTAGATCAGCTGCGCGAGGTCTTCGATCGAGTAGATGTCGTGGTGCGGCGGCGGCGAGATCAGGGTCACGCCCTTGGTCGAGTGCCGCAGACGCGCGATCAGGTCGGTGACTTTCATCCCCGGAAGCTGGCCGCCTTCACCGGGCTTGGCACCCTGAGCGACCTTGATCTCAAGCTCTTCGCAGTGGTTGAGGTATTCGGCGGTGACACCGAAACGGCCCGACGCCACCTGCTTGATCTTCGCCGACGGGTTGTCGCCGTTCGGCTCGGGCACGAAATGCGCCGGGTCTTCGCCGCCTTCACCCGAGTCCGATTTCGCGCCGATCCGGTTCATCGCGACGTTCAGGAGCTTGTGCGCCTCGGGCGAAAGCGCGCCCAACGACATGCCCGGCGTCACGAAACGCTTACGGATCGAGGTGATCGACTCGACCTCTTCGATCGGCACCGGCTTGCCCAGCGACTTGATGTCCAGCATGTCGCGGATGTGGATCGGCGGGTTCGCCCGCATCATCGCGGAATACTGCTTCCACAGGTCATAGCTCGCGCGGTTACAGGCCGATTGCAGCATGTGCATCGACTGCGCACCCCAGGCGTGGCTTTCGCCGGTGCGGCGCGCCTTGTAGAAGCCGCCGATCGGCAGCACGTCCTGACCGCCTTTCCAGCCCTTCGCATGCACGCCTTCCAGCGCGTGCTGGATGCCGTGCAGACCGATGCCGGAGATGCGCGAGTGCATGCCGGGGAAATATTCCGCGACCATCGCGCGCGACAGACCCACGGCTTCGAAGTTGAGACCGCCGCGATAGGAGGAAATCACCGAGATCCCCATCTTCGACATGATCTTCAGCAGACCGGCGTCGATCGCATCGCGATACTTGCGCATCGCATCGACGAGCGAGCCGCTCAGCAGCCCACGGTCGATCCGGTCGGCGATCGTGTCCTGCGCGAGATAGGCGTTCACTGTGGTCGCGCCCGAGCCGATCAGCACCGCGAAGTAATGCGGGTCGATACATTCCGCCGAGCGGACGTTGATCGAACAGAAAGTCCGCAGACCTTTCTGCGTCAGCCAGCTATGCACCGCCGAGGTCGCGAGGATCATCGGCATCGCGACCTTGTTCTCGTCCTGCTCCTCGTCGGTCAGCACGATATGCAGCGCACCCGAGCGCACCGCGTCTTCGGCTTCCTGACGGATCCGGGTCAGACCCTCGCGCAGCGCATCCTGATCCGCATTGGCCGGGAAGGTGCAGTCGATCATCGCCACCTGCTCGCCGAATTCCTTGAGCATGTGGTCGAATTCGGAATTCGCGAGGAACGGGCTTTCGAGGATCCAGATTTCGGTCTGCGAGCTGTCCTCGTCGAGAACGTTCTTCAGGTTGCCGAAGCGCGTCTTGAGCGACATCACCCGGCTTTCACGAAGCGAGTCGATCGGCGGGTTGGTCACCTGGCTGAAGTTCTGACGGAAGAAATGGCTCAGCGGACGGTATTGCTTGGACAGAACCGCAGGCGGCGTGTCGTCGCCCATCGAGGCGATGGCTTCCTTGCCGTCCTCTGCCATCGGCGCGAGAATCTGTTCAATCTCTTCGACCGTGTAGCCCGCTGCGACTTGACGCTTGCGCAGCGTGCCGCCGGAGAATTTCGGCTCTTCCGGCACGTCCACGAGGATCGCGTTCAGATCGGTAACCTTGCCGACCCATTCGCCGAAGGGCTGTGCCGCGGCCAGTTTGTCCTTGATTTCGGTGTCGTGGTAGAGCTTGCCCTCGCGCATATCGACCGCGATCATCTGACCCGGGCCAAGCGCGCCCTTTTCCACGACCGTCGCCTCATCGATCGGCACCATGCCGGCTTCCGAGCCTGCGATCAGGACGCCGTCACCGGTAATGACATAGCGCAGCGGGCGCAGGCCGTTGCGGTCGAGACCGCCGCAGACCCAGCGGCCATCGGTCATCGCCAGCGCGGCGGGGCCGTCCCACGGCTCCATCACGGCGTTGCAATAGGCATACATGTCCTGCCACGCGGAGGGCATCGTATCGGTGGATTTCGACCACGGCTCGGGCACGAGCATGGTCTTCACCATCGGCGCGTTGCGGCCCGAGCGGACCATCAGTTCGAACACCGCATCGAGCGCACCGGAATCCGACGCACCTGCCGGGATGATCGGCTTGATGTCTTCGGCGCTGTCGCCGAAGGCCGAGGAGGCCATGCGGATTTCATGGCTCTTCATCCAGTTGGTATTGCCCTTGATCGTGTTGATCTCGCCGTTATGCGCCAGCATCCGGAACGGCTGCGCCAGCCACCACTGCGGGAAGGTGTTGGTGGAATAGCGCTGGTGATAGATCGCGAAGGCGGATTCGAAGCGCTCATCCTTCAGATCGGGATAGAATTCCGCGACCTGCTCGGCCAGCATCATGCCTTTGTAGATGATCGAGCGCGTCGACAGCGAGCAGATGTAGAGCCCGTTGATCTGCGCAGCGATCGCCGCTTTCTCGATGCGGCGACGGATGATGTAGAGCTCGCGCTCGAACTGCTCCTCGTCGATGTCCTTGTCGTTGCGGATCAGGATCTGCTCGATCTCGGGACGCGTTGCGTTGGCCTTCTCGCCCAGCACTTCGGTGTTCACCGGAACGTGGCGCCAGCCGTAGATGTAGTGACCCATCCGAAGAACTTCGGATTCGACGATCGTGCGGCAGCGCTCCTGCGCGCCGAAATCGGTGCGCGGCAGGAAGACCTGACCGACGGCAACCATTTTCTCCATGTCCGGCTCGTGGCCGGTGCGGCGGATCTGGTCGTAGAAGAAGGGGGCCGGGATCTGGACGTGAATGCCCGCGCCGTCGCCGGTCTTGCCGTCGGCATCGACCGCGCCGCGGTGCCAGATCGCCTTCAGCGCGTCGATGCCGTTCTCCACGACGCGGCGCGAGGCCTTGCCGTCGATCGACACCACGAGACCGACGCCGCAGGACGCCTTCTCGTCATCTTCCTTCCACAGCGAATTCTCGTTCATCCACTGGCGTTTCGCTTCCTCGGCGGCCACCCAGGCTTCGTCATATTTGGTCATTGCAGTGCCTCCTTGGAGAAAGAGCGGGAAAGGGGGGCGAGGCTGACGCGCGTGGGCCGCAGATCGGCCTCCGTCATCATCAGGTCGCAGTCATATTCAGGCGTCTCGGTCGAAAAACCGGGATCGCCGGGAAAGTCGAAGCGTACCGGGCTGTCGTCATAACTCACGACATCGCCCTGATCGTTCTCGAACCGCTCGGCACCGCTGAAGAACACGCGATACTTGCGTGAGATATATTGCGTGCCGGTGCGGGTCGCGACGGTTTGGCCGTTCTGGTCGTCTTCGCGCAGGTCGAAGGTGATTGTCTCGAGCGGAACATCGTCGATGCTGAGCGAGTTGCCGGTGAGGGCATCGCTGCCGACATAGCGGCGCAGGCCCCGATAATTCGACCGCGTGACGAAATCGTAATCGTCCTTGCCATCCGACAAGAGCGCCGAGAACGAGGGGGCGTCCTTCGACGCGCCCGGATCGAACATCTCGATCTCGCCGGTATCGGTCGACACGCTTTCGAGCCAGCGAGTTTCGGAATCTATATGGCTCAGGTAATAGATGCCCTCGCCATCCGCGAACGCGGTCCAGAGATCGCCCTCGGGATCGGCGGCGCAGCGATAGTAATTGGCGACCTGACAGTTATGCATCTGCACGGTCATGAAGACCTCGCAGCCCTGCGGCGGCTTGAAGTCTGCGGCATGGGCGGGCAGGGCGCTGAAGAGCCCCCCGCAGATCGCCATGCCGAGAAAATTCGACCGCATCGCATGCATTCCTTTTCAGATCGACAGGGCGCGGATCACTCCGCTGCCACCGCCGCCACGTTTTCGAGATAGCTCAGGATCGAGCCAGCCGCTTCGCGCCCGTCGCGGATCGCCCAGACAACAAGGCTAGCACCGCGCACGATGTCGCCGACCGCGTAGACGCCGGGGATCGAGGTCGCGTGGGTGCCGAACTCGGCCTTCACGGTGCCCCAGCGGGTTGTCTCCAGATCGTCGGCGTCCCACGCGCCGGGCAGGTCTTCGGGCTCGAAACCGAGCGCCTTGATCACCAGGTCGGCCTCTTCGTCATAGATGCCGCCCTCGATCTTCTCGGGGCTCTGACGGCCCGACTTGTCCGGAGCGCCCAGACGCATCCGCTGCACCGAGCAGTTGGTGACGGGATTGCCCGAGAAGCCGGCCGGTGCGGAGAGCCAGACGAATTCCACGCCTTCTTCCTCGGCATTCTGCACTTCGCGCTGCGAGCCCGGCATGTTGGCGCGGTCGCGGCGATAGAGACATTTCACCGAAGTGGCGCCCTGACGGATCGCGGTGCGCACGCAGTCCATCGCGGTGTCGCCCCCGCCGATGACGAGGACGCGCTTGTCCTTGGCGTTGAGCGTGCCGTCCTCGAATTCCGGCACCTCGTCGCCGAAGCTCTTGCGGTTCGAGGCGGTGAGATAGTCGATCGCGCGCACGATGCCGGCCGCGTCCGACCCCTCGTCGGTCAGTTCGCGCGTCTTGTAGACGCCCGTCGCGATCAACACCGCGTCATGCTTTCCGCGGATCGCGTCGAAGGAGATGTCGGTGCCGACATTGCAGTTCAGCACGAATTCGACGCCGCCATCTTCCAGCTGCTTCACGCGCTGCATGACGATGTCTTTCTCGAGCTTGAAGCCGGGGATGCCGTAAGTCATCAGGCCGCCCGCGCGGTCGTAGCGGTCATAGACGGTGACCTGAACGCCTGCGCGACGCAGCATGTCGGCCGCTGCCAGGCCGCCCGGACCCGCGCCGATGATGCCGACGCTTTCGGCACGCTCGGTCGCCGGTTTGATCGGCTTCACCCAGCCCATGTCGAAAGCGGTGTCGGTGATGTATTTCTCGACCGCGCCGATGGTGACGGTGCCGTGGCCCGACTGTTCGATCACGCAGTTGCCTTCGCACAGACGATCCTGCGGGCAGATGCGACCGCAGATTTCCGGGAAGGTATTGGTCGCCTGCGACATCTCATAGGCTTCCTGCAGACGGCCTTCGGCGGTCAGGCGCAGCCAGTCGGGGATGTTGTTATGGAGCGGGCAATGCGTGTGGCAATACGGCACGCCGCACTGGCTGCAGCGGCTCGCCTGCTCGGCAGCCTTCTCGTCCGCGTATTCGCGATAGATTTCGTTGAAATCATGGGAGCGCACGTTCGCGTCGCGCTTCTGAGGCATCTCTTTCGCCGTCTTGACGAACTTGAGCATCGGTTGCTTGGCCATTGTGGCGCCTCCCTAGAAAACCGGTGGGTGCGCATGACTACACCGCTTGCCGCAGCAATAAAAGTAAGCAAGGCTGACCTAAATGTGCGTTTTTTGTGTGAGGTGCGCGAGAAGGCCTCTCAAAATCACTCAAACTAGGTCAGCTTAGTTTACGTTATTGCGGCTTTTCCCTGATTTTCCTGAAGATGACGCACCGCCAAAAAGCGATTCGCGCTTCGTCAGCCTAGCACACCGACCGCCGCGAGGCTCAGCAAGAGCCCACCGAAGATGATCCGGTAGATCGCGAAGATGGTGAAACGGTGCCCCTGAATGTAGCCAAGGAGCCATTTCACCGCGACAAAGGCCGTGATTGTCGAGACGATGAAGGCGACGCTGAGCGCGGTCCAGTCCTCGTTGCCGCCGGCACCGTCCTTGAACTGTTTGAGCAATTCGTAACCGCTCGCCGCATACATGGTGGGGATGCCGACGAGGAAGGCGAATTCCGTCGCGGCCGCGCGGTTCGAGGTGCCCAGAAGCATCGCTACGAAGATCGTCGTGGCGGAACGCGAGGTGCCCGGGAAGACCCCGGCCACGATCTGCGCGATCCCGACTGCGATCGCGACACGCCAGAAAACGTGGCTGCTATCGGGCTGACGATCCGCGACGCGTTCGGCAAAGAGCATCCAGAAGCCGCCGATCACCAGCGCCCAGGCGACTGGCTGAATGGCCGTCGGCAACTCGAAGCCCATCTTCTTTACGATTAGGCCCAGAACGGCCGTGATCAGGAAGGCAACGGTCAGCTTCGCTAAATAGTCGCGGTTTTCAGGATCGCGCCAGTTGAACAGCAGTTCCATCAGGCGGCGCCAGTAGATCAGTGTGACGGCGAGGATCGCCCCGGCCTGAATGACGATATTGTAGGTGTCCGAGCGCGTACCGAGCCAATGTTCGGCGAGAATGAGGTGGCCAGTGCTCGAAATCGGGAGGAACTCGGTGATCCCTTCAATCACACCGAGCAGAACATCGTTCAGATAGCTCAAGAATACCGCCTATGTCAGAACTGCGCCGCACGCGACGCTTGGAGGTGGGTCAGGTCTTGCGAAGGTTCTTCGCGGAAGCCTTGATGTCGTCATACTGGCCACCGGGACGGAAGCGCCACAGGTAGCCGGGCATCACGGCTTCCATTGCCATAGGATGGATTCCGAGATCGGAGAAGCCTTTCGCCCCCTCGGACACGACATTGTCAGCCTGCAGGTTCTTCACCTGATCGCGCGTGAGGATGCGGTTGGTGAACAGCCCGCCGGTGACGGCCTGGCCCAGATCGAAGACGCCGCCCATGATGCTTGCGATCCAGCGCGGCAGCGACAGCACGAGCCGACGACGGTGGATCACTGCCAGCATCTGCTTCATCAGGTCGTGGAAGGTTTCTACATCCGGCCCGCCGAGTTCATAGATGCCGGGCGCGACTTTCCCGTCGGCGCCCATGACCGCCACCTTCGCGACATCGTCGACGAAGACCGGCTGGAACTTGGTCTTGCCACCGGTGATCGGAAGGATCGGGGTGAAGCGCGCCATCGAGGCGAACTTGTTGAAGAAACCGTCCTCGTTGCCGAAAATGATCGAGGGACGCAGGATCACGGCCTGCGGATAGGCCTCCAGAACCGCTTTCTCGCCCGCAGCCTTGGTGCGGGCATATTCGCTGGGGCTGTCCGGATCGGCGCCAATGGCCGAGATCTGCACCAGTTTCGGCACGTTCATCTCTGCGGCGATACGTGCCACGCGGCCTGCGCCTTCGGCCTGCACCGCCCCGAACTTGTTCTTGCCTTCGTTCACCAGGATGCCGACGCAGTTGATCACCGCATCCGCGCCCTGCATCGCCGCGCGCACGCTGGCATCGTCGCGAATGTTACAGAAGACCGGCTCGACTTGCCCGACCGCACCGTAGGGTTTGACGAAGAGCGCCTCGTTCGGACGCCGGACCGCAACGCGAATCCGCCAACCGTCCTTTGCCATGCGCCGCGCGATATACCGCCCGACGAACCCCGAACCGCCGTAGATCGTAACCAGCTTGGACATGGGCAGAGGCCTTTCCTTGCAAGAATTTCGTCCTTTGATTACCGCCTCGCCCCCGCGGGAACAAGGCCAAAGACCCGAAGAGTGAAAGCTTGCGAATTTTTCGTGTCGATCCCCGTTGACAGTCCCAGCGCCGCTCTGTATCTCGCGCTCCACGGCACCTGCCCAGGTGGCGGAATTGGTAGACGCGCACGGTTCAGGTCCGTGTGCCGCAAGGCGTGGAGGTTCGAGTCCTCTCCTGGGCACCACTACTAAAAAGTCGCGCAACTCATCTGGGTTGCGCGACTTTTTCGTTTTCGGGTGACGCGTCCTCGTGCAGCGGCCCGCGCTTTGCTTTATTTCCTGCGGAAAAAGCGCGCGCGATCGTAAAGCGCCTCGAGCCTAGCCATGCGGGCCGAGGTTTCCTCCCAAGTGAGCGACTGGATCGCAGCCATGAACGTTTCGACCAGAACCTGAATCGCGACCGTCGAATCCCATGCCGAGGGCGCTTCGATCTGCGCCGAAAACCGATAGCGCGCATGCGCCGCGGCAGGCGAGACCCAGGGATCGGTGATCAGCACGACTTCCGCGCCCTGCTCGACCGCCATCTCCACCAGTTGCAGCACGCTCGATTCATAGCGGCGAATGTCGAATACCAGCAGCACGTCGCCCTTCTGCATCTCCAGAAGCGCGGGCGGCCAGCTGTTCGATAGCGGTTCGAGCAGCTCGACCCCGGGCCGGATCACCTTCATATGTGCCACGAAATAAGCTGCGATCGGGCCGGTGATCCGGCCCCCGGTCGCGAAAATGCGCCGCTTCGGATCGGCCATCATCGCGGCGGCGGCGTCGAACTCGGCATGGTCGATCTGCTTCAGGGTCGCCTGCAGGTTGCCCAGAACCGTATCGGCGAAGCGGTTGATCATATGGGTATCGGGCGCATCCCCCGCCCAGCGGTCATGTTTGACGAGCGGTGAGACAAGCTGCGCCTCCAGCTCGTCGCGCACCGCCTGCTGCAGTCCCGGATAGCCACCATAGCCCATCTTCTGGGCAAGTCTCACGACGGTGGGAGAGGAGACCTCGGCGGCGCGCGCCAGCTGCGCGACAGATCCCAGAAGCGCCATCGGATAGTGACGCAGGATATGTCCGGCGAGCTGCTTCTCGGTCCGGGTCATCTCTTCGATGCCCGACCGGAGCCTGTCTTCGATGCTTTGCGTGGCTGCTGACAAATCGGGCACTCCCGTGCGAATCACGTTAGAAATGATTGTAACAGAATTTTCTTCTCTGAAATTTTCTTGACAGACACGAGGTGCCGGGGCGAGCCTGACGCCAAGGACGCGACGCAGAATCGCGCCTTGCAACAGGAAGGGACCAATTTGAACAGCGCGCATGCAGCGGTGGACATCGAAGGCGCAGAGCGTTCGGGCCAGATCGTTCTGGTCTGCGAACATGCGTCGAATGCCTTTCCCGCGCCTTGGGGCGAGCTGGGATTGACCCCCGATCAACGCGACGCGCATATCGCCTGGGATCCCGGCGCGCTGGGCCTCGCGCGCGGTCTGGCCGCGAAATTGGAGGCGCCGCTGGTTGCGGCCTGCCAGTCGCGGCTGATCTACGATCTCAACCGCCCGCCGCATCATACCGGAGCCATGCCCGTGCAATCGGAGATCCACGAGATCCCCGGCAATGCGGGGCTGACACCGGACGACCGCAGCGCCCGCACCGAGGCGCTTTATCTTCCGTTCCACGCGGCTCTGGGCGGTCTCGTTGCCGAACGGCTGGCGCGCGGGCAAGCTACTGCACTGGTCACGGTGCATTCCTTCACGCCGATCTGGTTCGGTCAGCCCCGCGCGGTAGAGTTCGGCGTGATCCACGACGCCGATCCGAGCTTTGCGCAGGCGGTTCTCGAGGAAGCCCGCCGTGTCACCGAGCTCGATACGCGTCTTAACGAACCTTACTCAGGCGCCGATGGCGTCTGTCATACGCTGGCGCTGCAAGCGACGCCGATGGGGCTGCCGAATGTCATGCTGGAACTGCGCAACGATCTGATCGCCGATCCCGCCGCGCAGGAGGCGATGGCCGCGACGCTTGCGCCGGTACTGCAAGCCGCGCTGTCACGGATCACCGCAAATAACGGGGAGGCCGCCTGATGCCACGCTGGAGTGTCGCCTATGTCCGCCTGATCGACGGGTTCAATCGCAAGCTCGGCAAACTGGCGATGTACCTGCTCTACGTCATCATGGGCATCATGCTGTTCTCGTCGGTGACGAAGATTGTTCAGATCCCCGCACTCTGGACGCTGGAAATGGCCCAGTTCACGCTGGTGGCCTATTACATGCTGGGCGCGCCGTGGACGCTGCAGGGCGATACCAACGTGCGGATGGACCTGCTATATTCCCGCTGGTCGGCGAAGGGGCAGGCGTGGTGGGATGCTTTCACCGTCTTCGCGCTGCTCTTCTATCTCGGGATCATGGTCTACTCGGCCTATGACTCGACGGTCTATTCCTTCGAATACAACGAGCGAAATCCGACCGCGTGGCGTCCGGTGCTGTGGCCGATCAAGGTCATCATCACGACGGGCTTCGCGCTTCTGTTCCTGCAGGCCGTGGCGCTTCTGATCCGCGATGTCGCGACTATTCGCGGAGAGGAAATCTGATGGATCACAACACCATCGCCCTTTTGATGTTCTCGACGATGCTGCTGATGATGCTGACCGGCCAGCGCGTCTTCGGCGCGATCGGCTTCGTCGCGGTCGTCGCGGCCTTCTGGCTCTGGGGGCCGGGCGGCACGCAGATGGGCTTCGGCTCGGTCATGAAGCTGATGAAATGGACGCCGCTGCTGACGCTGCCGATGTTCGTCTACATGGGCTATGTGATGTCCGAGAGCCGTCTGGCCGAAGACCTATATCGGATGTTCCACGTCTGGTTCGGGCCATTACCGGGGGGCCTCGCCATCGGGACAATCATGTTGATGGTGATGATCTCGGTGATGAACGGGCTGTCGGTCGCGGGCATGGCGATCGGGGCGACGATCGCGCTGCCGGAACTGCTGCGCCGGAACTACGACAAGTTGATGATCTCGGGCGTCATTCAGGCCGGGTCGAGCCTCGGCATCCTGATCCCGCCTTCGGTCGTGCTGGTGCTGTTCTCGCTGATCGCACGCCAGCCGGTCTCCGAACTGTGGCTGGCCGGCGCTGTGCCGGGGCTTCTGATGGCCACGCTTTTCGTCGCCTATATCGTGATCCGCTGCAAACTGAACCCCGACCTCGCGCCGCCGATGGATGCGGAAGAGCGCGCGATGATCACCATGCGCGAGAAACTGCGTCTGCTGCGTGCGGGCCTGATGCCGGTGTTCATCTTCATTGCGATGATGGTGCCATTCCTCAAAGGCTGGGCGAGCCTGACCGAAGCTTCGGTGATCGGCGCGCTGGCCGCTGTCTTCGCGGCGGTGATCAAGCGGCGCTTCACCTGGCAGGTGTTCCAGGTCGCGACCGAGAACACGCTCAAGATCACCGTGATGTTCATGCTGATCATTACCGCGGCGCTCTCCTTCGGGGCGGTGTTCGACGGTCTGGGTGCGGGCCGCGCGATCGAGGATTTCTTCACCGACAGCCTCGGTCTCGGCCCGTGGCAGATCCTGATCCTGATGCAGCTGAGCTTCCTCGTGATGGGGATGTTCCTCGACGACACGGCGATGCTGGTGATCGTGGCTCCGGTCTATGTCTCGCTCGCCCGGCATCTGGGCTTCGACATGATCTGGTACGGTGTCCTTTATACCATCACCTGTCAGGTTGCCTATCTCACGCCCCCCTTCGGCTATAACCTGTTCCTGATGAAGGCGATGGCGCCGAAGGAATTCACGTTGCCTGTGATCTACGCCTCCGTGATCCCCTTCGTGGGCGTGATGGTCCTGACGCTGATCCTAGTGATGATCTTTCCGCAGCTGGCGCTCTGGCTGCCGCATGCGGTGCTTGGAAGATAACCATAACCCGGAAAAACCGGGATCAACCAACAAGGAGAGAGTGATGACGACAAGAAGACAGTTCCTCACCACCGGTGCGGTGGGTGCGGCTGCGGCGGGCCTTGCGGCCCCGGCCGTCGCGCAAACCACGCCGATCAAGTGGCGGATGCAGACCTATGCCGGCCCCGCGCTGGCTGAACAGGTCGTGGATAACTGCATCAAGACCTTCAACGAAATCGCCGATGGCGAGATGGAGATCGAACTTTACTACGCCGACCAGCTGGTGCCGACCTCCGAGCTGTTCCGCGCGATGCAGTCGGGCACGATCGACGCCGTGCAATCCGACGACGACTCGATGGCCTCGCCCACCGAAGTCACCGTCTTCGGCGGCTATTTCCCCTTCGGCCTGCGCTACTCGCTCGACGTGCCGACGCTGTTCAACGAATGGGGTCTCAACGAGATCTGGGACGAGCAGTATTCGGCCGTGGGCGTGAAGCACATCTCGGCGGGCTCGTGGGATCCGTGCAACTTCGCCATGAAAGAGCCGGTGAAGTCGCTCGACGATCTGAACGGCAAGCGGGTCTTCACCTTCCCGACCGCCGGGCGCTTCCTCGCGCAATTCGGCGTGGTGCCGGTGACGATCCCGTGGGAAGACGTGGAAGTCGCGCTGCAGACCGGCGAGCTTGACGGCGTCGCGTGGTCGGGCATCACGGAGGATTACACCTCGGGCTGGGGCAAGAACGCGCCCTACTTCCTGACCAACAACATCTCGGGTGCGTGGATCGGCCACTTCTTCGCCAACATGGATCGTTGGAACGAAGTGCCGGATCGTCTGAAGACGCTGATGAAGACCTGCTTCGATCAATCGCATTACCACCGCCAGTACTGGTACTGGTCGGGCGAGGCGAAGCTGCGCGTCGATGGCGAGGACATGCAGCTCACCACGATCCCGGATGCCGAATGGCAGAAGGTCGAGGATGCGGCGCACAAGTTCTGGGACGAGATCGCGGCCGAGAGCGAGTTGAAGGCGAAAGTCGTCGACATTTTCCGCAAGTATAACGAGACGATGCGCAAGGCAGGCCCGCCCTACCGTTGCGGTTGATCTCGTCGGCGGGCAGCCCGTCCTGCCCGCTCTTATTTGCCCTCTTGTAGGGCCTTGCACCGCGCGGCACTCTCGCGCGGTGACCCTGATCCCGGAGGAACTCATGTCGCGAAAAATGTCGTTCGACGCGCTCAAGAAGGCGGTCAATGCTGGCGAGGTCGATACCGTCATCGCAGCCCTTGTGGATATGCAGGGACGGCTTCAGGGCAAGCGGTTCCACGCGGCGCATTTCATCGACAGCGCATGGGAAGAGACCCATTGCTGCAACTACCTGCTGGCGACCGACATGGAGATGGTCACGGTGCCGGGCTATGACGCGTCCAGCTGGGAACGCGGCTACGGCGATTACGTGATGAAGCCCGACATGGAGACGCTGCGGCTGATCCCTTGGGTTCCGGGCACGGCGCTGGTGATCTGCGATCTGCTCGATCATCACAGCCACGAGCCGATTCCCCATGCGCCGCGCCAGATGCTGAAATCGCAGCTCAAGCGCGCGAAGGACATGGGCTATGACGTGATGATGGCGACCGAGCTGGAGTTCTTCCTGTTCGAGGAAAGCTATCCGCAGCTCTTCGACGCGGGCTATCCGGAGCCGACCCCGGTCGCGCGCTACAATGTCGATTACTCGATCATGGGCAATTCGCGCGCCGAACCGGCGATGCGCGCGATGCGCAACGCGCTTTATGCGGCGGGCGTGCCGGTCGAATGCTCCAAGGGCGAGGCCGAGCGCGGTCAGGAAGAGCTGAACGTGAAATATGCGGCCGGTCTGCAGACCGCCGACATGCATGTGCTGGTAAAGCAATGCGCCAAGGAAGTCGCCCAGTCCCACGGGCTGTCGGCGACGTTCATGGCGAAATACCACACCGACAAGGCGGGCAGTTCGAGCCACGTGCACCAATCGCTCTGGAAGGGTGGCAAGCCTGCCTTCTTCGACAAGGACGCGCCCAATGGCATGTCCGAGCTGATGCGGCACTATCTCGGCGGGCAGATGGCCCATGCGCGTGACATCACCTATTTCCTCGCGCCCTACACCAACAGCTACAAGCGTTTCTGCGAGGGGCTTTTCGCGCCGACGAAAGCGGTTTGGTCTTTGGACAACCGCACGGCGGGTTTCCGCATCTGCGGCGAGGGCACGAAGTCCATCCGCGTCGAATGTCGCATCGGCGGCGCCGACCTGAACCCCTATCTGGCCTGCGCCGCGCTTCTGGCGGCGGGGCTCGCCGGGATCGAGCAGCAGATGGACCCGGGCCCGGAAGCCGCGGGCGACATCTACAAGGCGGGCGAAGTGACCGAGGTGCCGAAATCGCTGACTGAGGCGCTGGGCGCTCTGGAAGGTTCGGACATGCTCAAATCCGCCTTCGGTGAGGACGTGATGGCCCATTACGTGCGCGCCGCCCGCTGGGAAATCGAAGAACAGAACCGAGTTGTGACCGACTGGGAGCGGATGCGCGGTTTCGAACGCGCCTGAGTTTTGACAGACCCGCGGGGCCCTACACCCCGCAAGGAGACATGATGACCAAGACCCTGAAATGTATCTCGCCCGTCGACGGGCAGGTCTATGCCGAACGCGAGGCGCTGAGCGCCTCCGACGCGCAGGCGCTGGCCGCAGGCCTGCGCGCCGCGCAGCCGGCATGGGCCGAGCGCCCGCTGTCCGAGCGTATCGCGCTCGTCGAGGCGGGCATCGCCAAGCTCAACGAGATGAAAGACCTCGTAGTCGAGGAGCTCGCGTGGCAAATGGGCCGCCCGACCCGCTATGGCGGTGAATTCGGCGGCATGAACGAGCGCGCGGGCTACATGGCCTCGATCGCTGAAGAGGCGCTGGCCCCGATGGTGGTCGAGCAGAGCGACAGCTTCCTGCGCCAGATCGCGCGCGAACCCGTAGGCGTCGTCTTCATCATCGCGCCGTGGAACTACCCCTACATGACGGTGATCAACTCGCTGGTCCCGGCCCTGATCGCGGGCAACACGGTGATGTTGAAGCACGCGACGCAAACGATGCTGGTGGGCGAACGCATCGCCGAAGCCTTCCACGCGGCGGGCGTGCCGCAGGACGTGTTCCAGAATGTCTACCTCACGCATGAGGTGTCGGAAGAGTTGATGGGCGCGAAGGCGTTCGATTTCGTCAACTTCACCGGCTCGGTCGGCGGCGGTCGCGCGGTGGAGCGCGCGCTGGCGGGCACCTTTACCGGGTTAGGCCTCGAGTTGGGCGGCAAGGATCCGGGCTATGTCGCCGCAGACGCCGACCTGGACGCGGCGGTCGACGGGTTGATGGATGGTGCGCTGTTCAACGCGGGCCAGTGCTGCTGCGGGATCGAGCGAATCTACGTCCATGCGAGCCTCTACGACGCTTTCGTCGAAAAGGCCGCAGCCTGGGCAAGCAAGCTGACCCTCGGCAATCCGTTCGAGCCGGAAACGACCCTCGGCCCGATGGCGAACAAGCGTTTCGCCGAAGTGGTGCGCGGCCAGATCGAGGACGCGATCACCGATGGCGCGAAGCCGCTGCTCGATCCTTCGTTGTTCCCGGCAGACGATGGCGGCGCCTATCTCGCGCCGCAGATCCTCGTCGACGTGAACCACGAGATGCGCGTGATGCGCGAGGAAAGCTTCGGTCCCGTCGTCGGCATCATGCCGGTGAAGGATGACGAAGAAGCCATCGCCGCGATGAACGATTGCGATTACGGGCTGACCTGCTCGATCTGGACCGCCGATCCCGCCCGCGCCGAGGCGATGGGCAAGCGGCTGCAGACCGGCACCGTCTTCATGAACCGCTGCGACTATCTCGACCCGGCGCTGTGCTGGACCGGCTGCAAGGAAACGGGCCGTGGCGGCTCGCTCTCGGTGCTGGGCTATCACGCGCTGACGCGTCCGAAATCCTACCATCTCAAGAAGGTGACGAAATGACTGCCCCCACCGCAAACTGGTCCTATCCGACCACGATCAAGTTCGGCCCCGGCCGGATCTCGGAACTGGCCGATCACTGCAAATCCGTGGGCATGAACAAGCCGCTTCTGGTGACCGACAAGGCGCTGGCGGCGCTGCCGATCACCGCTGCCGCGCTCGACGTTCTGGACGGCGCGGGTCTGGGCCGCGCGGTTTTCTCCGAGGTCGATCCGAACCCGAACGAGGGCAACATGGCCGCCGGGATCGAGGTCTATAAAACGGGCGGCCATGACGGCGTGATCTGCTTCGGCGGCGGCTCGGCGCTCGACCTGGGCAAGATGATCGCGCTGATGGCGGGGCAGGACAGCTCGCTCAGCGTCTGGGATCTGGAAGATATCGGGGACTGGTGGACGCGCGCCAATGGCGACGCCATCGCGCCGATCATCGCCGTACCGACGACCGCCGGGACCGGCTCGGAGGTCGGGCGCGCGGGCGTTTTGACCAATTCCGAGACTCACAAGAAGAAGATCATCTTCCACCCGAAGCTGATGCCCGCGATCACGATTTGCGATCCGGAGCTGACGGTCGGCATGCCGCCCTTCATCACGGCGGGCACCGGGATGGACGCGCTGGCGCATTGTCTCGAGGCGTTCTGCAGCCCTCATTACCACCCGATGAGCCAGGGTATCGCGCTTGAAGGGATGCGGCTGGTCTTCGAGAACCTGCCGCGCGCCTTCACGACGCCGGACGATCTGGAAGCGCGCGCCAACATGATGTCGGCGGCGGCGATGGGGGCGGTGGCCTTCCAGAAGGGGCTCGGCGCGATCCACTCGCTCAGCCATCCGGTCGGCGCGGTCTACGGCACCCATCACGGCACGACCAATGCCTGCGTGATGCCGATGGTGCTCGACTTCAACCGCGCCGCCATCGAAGAGCGGATCAACCGCGCGGCGGCTTACCTTGGCATCCCGGGCGGTTTCGACGGCTTCAAGGCCCGCATCGAGAGCCTGCGCACCGAACTGTCCATCCCGGCTAACCTGACCGAGATGGGCGTGAAGCGCGAGGATCTCGACATGCTGGTCGAGATGGCACTGGAAGATCCGTCCTGTGGCGGCAATCCGGTCGAGATGACCGCCGACAATACCCGCGCGCTCTACGAGGCGTGTCTATAAAATCTGCGTGCGGCGGCCGGAAGGTCGTCGCACGCGCCTGCGGCTCACGCATCTGTGGCTCGTGTTGATAAGTAAATTGACTGCATGATCAATCTTGCCAAAATTCTGTTACAAGACCCGCATAAAGGGACGCCGATGCCGGAGCCAACCGGACGGCACAATCGTCGAAAGACATAGCTCGGGGGACAGGACCGCATGATGCGGCACCGCCCTCCATCAACGGGGAGAGACCTGAATATGACCTTCAAGTTCCGTTATCTTGCGGCAGCCAGCGCGATGGCCCTCGCTGCCAGCACCGGCACCAGCTTCGCCGACAGCATGGATGACCTCTACGCCGCCGCTAAGGAAGAAGGCAGCCTGACCACGATCGCGCTGCCGCATTCGTGGTGCAACTACTCGGGCGTGATCGACGGCTTCAAGAAGAAGTACCCCGGGATCACCGTGAACGAGCTGAACCCCGATGCGGGCTCGGCCGACGAACTCGAGGCGATCCGCGCCAACAAGGACAACAAGGGTCCGCAGGCGCCCGACGTGATCGACGTCGGTCTTTCCTTCGGCCCGGCGGCCAAGGACGAAGGTCTGATCCAGCCCTACAAGGTCTCGACCTGGGACACGATCCCGGACAGCGCCAAGGATTCCGAAGGCTACTGGTACGGTGATTATTACGGTGTGCTGTCGTTCGCGGTGAACAAGGACATCGTCGACAACGTGCCGCAGGACTGGTCGGATCTGCTCAAGCCGGAATACGCGAACTCGGTGGCTCTGGCGGGCGATCCGCGCGCCTCGAACCAGGCGATCCTCGGCGTTCTGGCCGCGGGCGTCGCAGCAGGCGGCGAGCCGGGCAAAGCCTCGGGTGAAGCTGGCCTGAAGTACTTCGCCGAGATGAACAAGAACGGCAACTTCGTGCCCGTCATCGGCAAGACCGGGACGCTCGCACAGGGCGCGACCCCGATCGTCATCGAGTGGGACTATAACGCTCTGGCCGGTCGCGACACGCTGAACGGCAACCCGCCGGTCGACGTCGTCGTGCCGAAATCGGGCGTGGTCGCCGGTGTCTACGTTCAGGCGATCTCGGCCTACGCGCCGCACCCGAACGCAGCCAAGCTCTGGATGGAATACCTCTATTCGGACGAAGGTCAGCTCGGCTGGCTGGAAGGCTATTGCCACCCGATCCGCTTCAACGACCTGTCGGCCAACGGCAAGGTTCCGCAGAAGATGCTCGACGCGATGCCTCCGGCGGAAGGCTATGCCAAGGCGATCTTCCCGTCGCTCGACGCGCAGGCTGCGAACAAGGAAGTCGTGACCGGCGGCTGGGACAGCGTCGTCGGCGCGAACGTCCAGTAACCGAACCGGCATAAGAAAACGCCCCGCGCTTGATCGCGCGGGGCGACTTTATTGGAATTTCTGTAAGGCGAGGCCCGATGCAAAGCCGCAAGCTGCCGCTGACTTGGGTGGGGATGGTTCCCTTCACGCTCTTCGCGCTTTTGTTCCTGATCGCCCCGACGATGTATATCGTGGTGGGCGCGTTTAGGACGAGTGACGGGGGTTTCACACTGTCGAACCTCGTGAACCTGTTTCAACCGACGATCCTCGCGAGCTATTGGATTTCTATCAGGATCAGCCTCGCCACTGCGCTTGTAGGCTGCCTGATCGGGTTCGCGCTCGCTGCGGCCGTCACGCTGGGCGGCCTGCCGAAATGGCTGCGCGGTCCGGTGATGACCTTCTCGGGCGTGGCCTCGAACTTCGCGGGCGTGCCGCTGGCCTTCGCCTTTCTCGCGACGCTGGGGCGTCTGGGTCTCGTGACCGTGCTGCTGAAGTCGTGGTTCGGCTTCAACATCTACACGCACGGCTTCAACCTGCTCAGCTTCTTCGGTCTGACGATCACCTATCTGTTCTTCCAAATCCCGCTGATGGTGCTGATCATCACCCCTGCGCTGGACGGTCTGAAGCGCGAATGGAAAGAGGCGGCGAGCATCCTCGGCGCGACCGGCTTCCAGTATTGGCGCATCGTCGCGCTGCCGATCCTCTGGCCCTCGCTGCTCGGTACGCTGGCGCTGCTGTTCGCCAATAGCTTCGGTGCGGTGGCGACGGCCTATGCGCTCACCGGTTCGTCGATGTCGATCGTGCCGATCATGCTTTACGCGCAAATCCGTGGCGATGTGCTGCAGGACCCGCATCTGGGCTACGCGCTGGCCTTCGGGATGATCGTCATCACCGGCCTAGCCAACCTCGCCTATGTCTGGCTGCGCGTACGCTCGGAAAGGTGGATGCGATGAAATCCAAGAAACTCTGGTCATGGCTCGCGCTGGCGTTCGGGGCGCTCTATTTCGCCCTGCCGCTGCTCGGTACGCTGGAATTCTCGCTGCGGGCGCGGCGCGGGGTGTATTCGCTCGACGCTTACCGCTCGGTGCTGGCCGATCCGCAATTCCGCGAGACCTTCAGCTACTCCGTCGTGATGGCGATCTTCACGATCCTCGTGGGGGCGCTGATCGTGGTGCCGACCGCCTATTGGGTGCGGTTGCGCCTGCCGCATTGGCGCCCGGTGGTTGAGTTCATCACGCTGCTGCCGCTGGTGATCCCGCCAATCGTGATCGTTTTCGGCTATATCCGGCTCTATAACACGTCGTCTATCCTGCCGCTGACCGGCACGACGACGGGCACCAATGTCCTGCTGATGCTGGGCTATGCCACGCTCTCGCTGCCCTACATGTATCGCGCCGTCGATACCGGCCTGCGCACCATCGATGTCGGTACGCTGACCGAGGCGGCGCAAAGCCTCGGCGCGGGATGGAGCACGATCCTTGCCCGCGTCATCCTGCCGAACGTGCTGGTCGCGGTGCTCTCGGGCGCCTTCATCACCTTCGCTATCGTCATCGGCGAGTTCGTCCTCGCCTCGCTCCTCAACCGGCCGGCCTTCGGCCCCTACATGCAGCTGACCGGCGCGAACAAGGCTTACGAGCCCGCCGCGCTTGCGGTGATCGCCTTCTCGATCACCTGGATCTGCATGGGGCTCATTCAACTCGTCACCCGGTTTTCCAAACATACGAACGCAAAGCGGTAACCCATGGCCTCTCTCGAGATCGAACATCTGGAAAAATCCTTCGGCGCGAACCGCGTTGTGAAGGATTTCAACCTCTCCATCGAAGAGGGCGAATTCATCTCGCTCCTTGGCCCGTCGGGCTGCGGCAAGACGACGGTGCTGCGGATGGTGGCAGGCTTCGAGTCCCCCTCGGGCGGTGCGATCCGCATCGGCGGGCAGGACGTGACGCATATGGGGGCGAACCAGCGCAATATCGGTATGGTGTTCCAGGCCTACGCGCTGTTTCCCAACCTGACAGTCGCGCAGAACGTGGGCTTCGGGCTGCGCGTGGCGAAACGTCCGCGCGCTGAGATCAAGGCACGTGTCGCCGAGATGCTGTCGCTGATCGGCCTGCCCGATCTGGGCAATCGCTACCCGTTCCAGCTGTCGGGCGGACAACAGCAGCGTGTGGCGCTCGCACGGGCGCTCGCGATTCAGCCGCGCGTGCTGCTGCTGGACGAGCCGCTCTCCGCGCTCGATGCCAAGATCCGCGTGAGCCTGCGTGAGGAAATCCGCGACATTCAGCGACGTCTGGGCATCACGACGATCTTCGTCACCCACGATCAGGAAGAGGCGCTGTCGATCTCGGATCGCGTGGTGGTGATGAATGGTGGCGTCGCCGAGCAGATCGGTGCGCCTTTCGAAATCTACAATCAGCCGAAGACCCGGTTCGTCGCGCAATTCGTGGGCACGCTGAACGCGCTGGAGGCCGAGGTGGCCGATCCCGCGCGGGGCGCATTGCGGGTCGGCGATACCGAGGTGATCCTCGCCGAACCGGTCGCCATGGGGCAGGGGACTCCGGTGACGCTGGCCGCACGGCCCGAGGTTCTGGCCTTGGGCCGCCGCGAGGGCAATGACACGGTGTTCACCGGGCGGATCGTCGAGACGCATTTCCTCGGCTCGATCCTGCGGGTGAAAATGGAAGTGGAAGGGCAGCTCATCGCGCTCGACACGTTCAACCGCCCCGGCAACCCGCCGCCCAAGGTCGGCACCGAAGCCGAGGTCAGCGTAGCGAGCCGTGATCTGCTGGTTCTTGCCGACTGACGAGGCAAAACCGGTCCTGCGCTCCTCATTTCTTCAGGTTTCCGGACCCGGACGCCCCTCTGCCGCGTTGCCGATAGAACACTACGTGCGACCGATGCAGAAGGATGAAGATGGAGTGGCTTGTCGACCATAATCAGGTTGTAAGCATCGCGGTGCAGATCGTCACCGCGTTCGTCTGGCTGGTCTACCTGCAACTTCTACTGCAGAATTTTCGGCGTGAACGGCGCTCGAAACTGCTGCTCACCCGGGTCGCGGGCGGCCATGAACGCGGGCATCTGATGCTTGGCAATATGGGTGCCGAGCCAATCTTCGTGAAAGCGCTTCTCGCCGATCTCGTGGTCGACGGGAAAACCTATCACTCGATCGCCAGCGACTCCGGCGGCTTCGCTCCTTTCGGGGATTCCCAACCCGACGAGTCGATCAAGGGCCCGTTGAACACTGCGGAGTACCGGGATTTGGGCCGGATTTCAGATCTCGTGGATGTCGCACTGGAATTCTCCAGCCTGCCTGACGACGCGAAAGAGATGGAAACCGTGGTATTCACCGTTCTGGCGGAAAGCAGTCGCGACAATATCCTCGTCGCCGGACGCCTCTCTCTCGACGTTTATAACGCCGGGGAGCATCAACGCTTCTTGCCGCAGAGCCTGTCGACCGAGCAGCTGCGCAGTTTTCGCAAGCGTCGGGAACTGGCGTCGCGGCTGGAGGAGATGCTGGAGCAGGAAGCCCGCGCCTACCTGACCGGCGAAGACGGCAAACGCCGGGGGCGCGGCGCCGAGTTGGGGCAGCTACGCCTGAAACAACGCGGCGACGGGCGCCAAACAAAGGCTCCGCACGAGGCCGCTGAATGAAGTGGACAGATACCTCAGTTTAACCCACCCGACCAAGACGCGCCGTTCCGGTTTTCGTCGCCAAAGGAGACAACATGTTCAACTGGATTACCGGCGTTATCGCGTCCTTCGGCTATTTCGGCATCGCGGGGCTGATGTTGCTGGAAAACGTGTTTCCTCCGATCCCGTCGGAGCTGATCATGCCGCTCGCGGGGTACATGGCGGCGCAAGGGAAATTCTCGCTGATCGGTTTGATCGTCGCGGGGACGATCGGCTCGGTCATCGGGGCGCTTCTCTGGTACTGGATTGGTCTGAAGATCGGGATCAAGCGTCTGTGTCACCTCTCGAGCCGCCACGGTCGCTGGATCGGCATCACCCCCCGCGACATTACCCGGACCAAGAAATGGTTCGACAAGCACGGCTGGGCAGCGGTGTTCTTCGGGCGGATGCTGCCCGGCGCGCGTACGCTGATCTCGGTGCCGGCTGGCATGGCGCGGATGCCCTTCCTGCCGTTCCTCGCCTACACCACGGTGGGCAGCGCGCTCTGGACGGCATTGCTGACCGTTGCGGGCTATCTGCTCGGAAAGCAGTACAGCGAAGTCGCAAGCTGGGTGAACCCGGTCTCGACCGGCGTGATCGTGATCCTCGTCCTGCTCTACATCTACCGCGTGATTACCTGGAAGCCGCTGGAAGACCCCGACGAGTCGAGCGGCGCCATGCCGTCACGCGAGAGCTGATCGGCGAAGCAAGCGCCATAACTCGGCTGCCTTTCGCCATCTCGCGTTGGCAAGAACGCGGCAAAAGGCTTATATGCCCGGCAAGACGTTAAAGAAGGACACGCCGTGGCAATCCACCTGCATCAAAACGACCTTCCCGACGGGCTCGATCTCGGTCCCGTCGTGGCCATCGACTCCGAAACGATGGGCCTTGACCCGCGCCGCGACCGGCTCTGCCTCGTGCAGCTTTCGGCGGGCGATGGCGACGCGCATCTGGTGAAGATCGCCCAAGGTCAGACCGAAGCGCCGAACCTGTGCCGCATGCTGGCCGATCCGTCGGTGGAGAAGCTGTTCCACTTCGCGCGCTTCGACGTGGCGGCCCTCTACAACGCGTTCGGGGTTGAGACGAAGCCGGTCTTCTGCACCAAGATCGCCTCGAAGATGGTGCGGACCTTCACCGATCGCCACGGGCTCAAGGTGCTGGTGCAGGAGCTTGTCGGCGTCGACATTTCCAAGCAGCAGCAAAGCTCGGACTGGGGCGCGGCGGAGCTGACCGACGCGCAGATGGAATACGCGGCCTCGGACGTGCTCTACCTGCACCAGATCAAGGCTGAACTGGTCAAGCGGCTGGAGCGCGAGAACCGGATCGGGCTGGCGCAGGCCTGTTTTGATTTCCTGCCGACGCGTGCGAAGCTCGATCTGCTGGGCTGGGATGAACCCAATGACATCTTCCACCACTGATTATTCCGACATCGCCCGCCGCGTGATCGGCATCGAGGTCGCCGGGCTCGAAGCCTTGGCGGCGAGCCTCGATGGCGAGTTTTCACGCGCGGTGGCGATGATCCTCAAGACCGAGGGGCGCGTGATCGTTTCCGGCATGGGGAAATCGGGCCATATCGGGCGCAAGATCGCGGCGACGCTGGCCTCGACCGGGACACCGGCGCATTTCGTGCATCCGGCGGAGGCGAGCCACGGCGATCTGGGCATGGTCACCCGGCACGATCTGGCGCTGGTGCTGTCCAATTCTGGCGAGACGCCGGAGCTGGCCGATCTGATCGCCCATACGCGGCGCTTCCGGATTCCGCTGATCGGAGTGGCGAGCCGCCCGGATTCGACCCTGTTGCGGCAATCGGATCTCGCGCTGGTGCTGCCCAAGGCCGAGGAAGCCTGCGGGACGGGCGTGGTGCCCACGACCTCGACGACGATGACGCTCGCGCTGGGCGATGCGCTGGCCGTCGCGCTGATGGAGCATCGCGAATTCACCGCCGAGCATTTCCGCACCTTCCATCCCGGCGGCAAGCTGGGCGCGCGCCTGTCGAAAGTCTCGGACCTGATGCATCGCGATATGCCGCTTGTCGCGGAAGACACGCCGATGCCCGATGCGCTGTTGATGATGAGCCAGAAGGGCTTCGGCGTCGTCGGCGTCACCGATGAGGCGGGCCGTCTGACCGGGATCGTCACCGATGGCGATTTGCGGCGCCATATGCAGGGGCTGCTGGAGCATAAGGTCTCGGAAGTGATGACCGCCAATCCGCGCACCATCGCGCCGGGACAACTGGCCGAGGCTGCCGTGGCGCAGATGAACGAGCGCAAGATCACCGCGCTTTTCGTCGTCGAAGACGAAAAGCCCGTGGGCTTCTTGCAGATCCACGACTGCCTGAGGGCCGGGATCGTCTGATGATGTACAACAATAGCCATACGCGACTGGTGAACTGGGCGAAGATCGTCCTGCCGCTGCTCGCGCTGGCGCTGTTGTCGACGATCTTCCTCGTTTCACGTCGGATCGATCCGAGCGCCGCGATCCCCTATGCCAAAGTCGATGTCGAGAAACTCGCGCGGGAAAACGCGGTGACGCGACCGGAATATTCCGGCGTAACCGATACCGGCGCGACGCTTTCGGTGACCGCGGCGATGGCGCGCACGCAGCCCGCGCAGGACCAGGGCGCGAGTGCCGATCAGGTCGCGGCAAAGCTGACCGCACCCGATGGCCACGTTACCGATCTGAGCGCGAATGAGGGTCTGTTTCAGCCCAATTCGAACCGTATCGATCTGACCGGGAAGGTCGCGATGCAGACCTCCGACGGCTATCGGGTGAATTCCGAGAAAATTGAACTTCAGACCGATAGCAGCGTTCTGACCTCGCCCGGCCCCATTCACGGGACATCCCCTTTCGGAACGCTCGATGCGGGCTATATGCAGATCGTCCCGACGGCGGATGGCAGCGGTCACGATCTTGTTTTCAAACAGGGTGTGAAGCTGGTATATCAGCCGCAACAATGAGGGTGTGGATGTTTCGAGCGCGTTTTTTCACCGCCTGCGCGATGGTGGTTTCGTTCCCGGTTCTCGTGATGGCGCAAAGCGTCAATTTCGGCGGTCTGCGCGCCGACAAGACCGCCCCGGTCGAGGTCACGGCCGACTCGCTCAACGTCGATCAGCAAAGCGGCCAGGCGGTGTTCTCCGGCAATGTGGAAGTCACCCAAGGCGATATGCATATGAAAGCGGCCGAGCTTGAGGTGTTCTACGCCAGCGACAAACGCTCCGAGATCACGAAGCTGCATGCGACCGGCGGTGTCACGCTGGTGTCGCCCACCGAAGCCGCCGAGGCAGAGGAAGCCGTGTACGACGTGAAGGCGGGCACCGTCGTGATGACGGGCAAGGTTCTTCTGACCCAAGGCAACAACGTGATGTCGGGCAACAAGCTCAATGTCGATCTGAGCACCGGCACGGGCACGATGGATGGACGTGTCCGCACGCTTCTGAAGCCCGCCGGGAGCAAGTGATGGTCGAGGATGCCGCCAAGAGCGACGCCGGGTTGGCCCCGGTCGCGGGTCACGGCGGTTTGCAGATCCGCGGGCTGCGCAAGAGCTACAAGCGCCGCCCCGTGATTCGCGATGTCTCGCTCGATCTGTCGCGCGGGGAAGTCGTGGCGCTTTTGGGGCCCAACGGTTCCGGGAAAACCACCTGTTTTTACAATATCGCCGGGCTGATCCGTCCCGATGCGGGCGAGGTGCTCATCGACGGACGCGATGTGACGGGCCTGCCGATGTATCGCCGCGCGCGGCTCGGGATCGGCTATCTGCCGCAGGAAGCCTCGATTTTCCGCGGGCTTTCGGTCGAAGAGAACATCATGGCGGTTCTCGAGGTCGCCGTGCCGGACCCGCACACGCGGCGGGAACGTCTGGAGGAGCTGCTGGGCGATTTCTCGATCGGCCACCTGCGCCACGCGCCCGCGCTGGCGCTGTCGGGCGGTGAACGCCGTCGCTGCGAAATCGCGCGCTGTCTGGCCGCCGATCCGAAATATCTGTTGCTCGACGAGCCTTTCGCGGGCGTCGATCCGATCGCGGTGTCGGAGATTCGCGCCCTCGTCGGTCAGCTCAAGGATCGCGGTATCGGGGTTTTGATCACGGATCACAACGTCCGCGAAACACTCGAGATCGTGGATCGGGCCTACATCCTGCATGACGGGACGGTGCTGATGTCGGGCACCGCAGAAGAGGTTGTGCAGGACGAAAACGTGCGCCGCGTCTATCTCGGGCAGCATTTCCGCATCCTCTGAGCATGCTCTACGGATCGCCCAAGCGACTCCGACCCTCGGCAGTTTTGCACCGCAGCGAGGGTCACCCGTTGACACCCCCTGCGATCCATCCCCAAATACATAAGAGATGCGTGATGTTCGCCCCCACTCCCCGGGCGCGCTTGCGGCCCCCGAGAGGGGTCCGGCGCGCGAAAGGTCCCCGAAAGAGGGCCCGGGCGAATTCAGACTCGACGCGACTTTTCAAGAGATTAACCGGCCCGAAACACCTCAGCCCCAAGGCTGGGGTCACTGGCCCAATGCGTGAAGGAGGAAATCCATGCGTTACCAAATCACCGGCAAACAAATCGATGTCGGAGAGGCCCTGCAATCTCACGTCAAGTCGGAGCTGGGCGAAGTCGCCGAGAAATACATGCAGCGTCCCACCGACGCGCAGATCACCTTCTCGCGCGATGCGCATGAATATATCTGCGAAGCGACGGTGCACCTGTCGACCGGGCTGACCGCCTCGGCCAAGGGGCATGCCACCGAAATCTACGCGGCCTTCGATGCGGCCCGCGAAAAGATGGACAAGCAACTGCGGCGCCACAAACGCAGATTGAAAGATCATCACCGCGACCGTGCCGAACCAGTTGAATTCGAAGCTGCAGGTCTATATGTGCTCGCCTCGGAAGAGGATGACGATACCGGCGAGACGCGCGAAGGCGCTCCGATGATCGTAGCCGAGATGGAAACCAAGGTTCCCACGCTCTCGGTCGGTGAAGCGGTCATGCAGATGGAGCTGTCCGACGCGTCGCTACTCGTCTTCCGCAACGAGAAACATGGCGGGGTCAACGTCGTTCATCGGCGTGAAGACGGCAATGTCGGCTGGATCGACCCGCGCAACAGCAAATGAGCGGCCCGGAACGGGCGCGGAGTAGACGAGTTCATGGACCTATCTAAACTTCTCGTGCCTGGCGCGGTCAAAGTGCTGTCGAATGTCACGAGCAAGAAACGCCTGTTTCAGGATCTCGGTGACATCGCGGCGGCGTGCTACAAGATCGACGCCTCGGAAACCGTCGATGCGCTGCAGGAGCGTGAGAGCCTCGGACCGACCGGCGTCGGCCATGGTGTTGCGCTTCCGCATGCGCGGCTCGACGGGCTGAGCGAGGTCGTGGGTGTCTTCCTGCGTCTGGAAAAGCCGCTCGATTTCGACGCGGTGGACCGGCTGCCGGTCGATCTGGTTTTCGCGCTGTTCGCGCCGAAGGATTCCGGCGTCGAGCATCTCAAGGCGCTGGCCCTCGTGTCGCGCACGATGCGCGATCCGGAAACCTGCGAGAAGCTGCGGGCGAATACCGATCCCTCTACGCTGCACGCAGTGCTGACGGAAGCGCAAAGCCGTCAGGCGGCCTGAATCGCTCTCGAATGAAAATCAAAAAGCGCGTCGGTCCTCCCGGCGCGCTTTTTTCATGGCCCAAGATCAGTCTCGCCAGTTTCCGAAGCCGAACTGCATCATGTCGCGCGTATAGGTCTCGCGCGCGGCGGCCTCGAGATCGGGCGTCCAGATATCAGCGAGCTTGATCGCCGCGGTGTCGGTCTCTCCGGGCGCGAACGTAGGCGCCTCCACCCCGGCCATGCTGGCGAGATACGCGAAGTCCTCGGCCATCCGTTCTTCGCGCACCAGCAGGTCGGGAAGCGCGAACTGGCCGATGCCCTGAAGCGCCGCGGATTGCGTGGCCCAGAGCGTGTTCACCGGAAGGCTCGTCTGGTTCGCGAGATTGGATTTGAGCCAGCCCAAGAAAGCGATCAGCGCCTCGGCGTAGTCGTCTTGCGCGATGCTCTGCCCTTCCTTCGGGATTGGCAGCTTGTAGCTTTGGCGCAGAACGGCGCGCGTCTCGTCCATAGTGTCCCAGTTCAGCACCGCGTTGAACGCCAGATGCGCGCGCATCAGGGGATGGCGTAGCACGGTGAAGCTGCGATGGCCGGAATGTCGACGCTTCCACTGGCGCAGGGTTTTCTGGCTGAACCCTTCGACCAGATCGCCGGTCGCGGCCAGCCAGTCGCGGATCGGCGCATCCATCGCGGGCCGGAGTGGCATATAAAGCAGCCCCGCCTCGCTCGCGATGAAACCGGGCACGCCGGGACCGCGCCGGGGCTCGAAATTCGGGGTCTTCGACAGGTTGAACCGGTCGAGTCGCGCCAGCGACGCCTCCATCCCCGGGAAATTTGCGACCTTTGCCTCCAGCGGCTCCGGGTTCTGCACCTTGAGGTTCTCGGGCAACTGTTTCAGCCGCCCCGAGACGCCCAGCCAATTCGCCAGACCGTTAAGCAGTTCGACGGACTGTGCATCTTCATAATCGATATAGAAGGCTGTCTGTCCCGAGCGTTGCAGAGCGTTCAGTAACGTCACCTGAAAATCCTGCAGCCCTTCAAGATGCGCCTCGAATTCCTCCGCATCGAAGCGCGCTTTCGTGGCCTTGCGGTGTTTCGCATCGCCCAGCTTCCATTGGCCCGTCGCGCGCGCGATCATCAGGCTGACATAGCTTTCGATCGGGTTACGGGTCAGCACGATCTTCGCGCATTTCGGATCGTTCACGAAGACCGCCAGCATCCGCGGGTCATGATCGTGGAAATAGCGGCAGCCGTTCAGCCCATCCTGAGACTTGATCGCATTCCACAGCACCAGAGGATTGTCGTCGCGCTGCGCCTTGGTGACTCCCACCAGCTCCTTTCGGTTCGGGTACCCGATCAGCGCCGGGTTGAACGCCTCACCATGGCACGTCACGCAGTCCAGATCGTTCAGCGCGGCTTCCACGAGGTTGGAGCCGGTGCGCATCTCGGCGAAGACGACGAAACTCTCAAACTTGGGCATGGGTTATTTCACCAGATAGGGGCGGCCCCGGCGGACGGCGTCGCGCTGCCCGCTTTGCTCGAGCGGGAAATCCCCCATCACGAGTGGCTGCATCCCTTGGTTCTTGAGATTTTGCAGGAATTGGTTGAACCCCGACAGATCGACCATCTGCGGCGCTTCGGTCAGGCGGCGCGTGGCGCGGGGGCTGATCTCGTCGATGATGGTCTGCAGGGGCTCCATCGGGTTCTCGATGAAATCCGCGACGGTCCAGATCCGCACCCGCGCCTTCACATACATCGAGCGGAGAATATCCAGATGCTCCAGCTCGCGCTTTTGCAGCATCGCGGCCTCGCGCCGGATCGTCGTGAAATTCTCGTTGCGGCGCGACAGCGGCAGGGCCCAGGCCCCGGTGATGACCGAGATTTGCGCATTCGGATCGGTCGCGGTGAACCAGTTATTCGCCTGATTGTCGCGCGGCGAGAACATGTAGCATTGCCGTTCCCCGCGCGAGTTCCAGATCAAGTTCGTCAGGAAGGCACGCGGGTTGTAATCGCGCAGCGCCGCGTCGTCGGTCAGGCAACCGTTGAACATCCGCTCGCCACCCGCGAACTCGGCGCGTTCGGGGGCGAAGAGATGTCCGTGAACCCGGGCACCGACGTATTTCGCGAGCCAGCCGTCGAAATTCTCGAAGAGATCCGAGAAGCCGTGGAAGATCGAATAGGGTGCCGAGGTCTTGCCGTTCTCGTGGTCCTTTCTGGGAAAACGGCTTTGCATGTAGAGGCCGGGCCGCCCGCGTGTGCGCCGCTCGATCGACTTGGAAAACAGCCGGTCGATCTTGGCCGGGTTCGGCTCCGCCATGACGGACCGCCCGGGGCTTTTGTCGAGGAAGGTCCGATAGAGCTTGTCCGCCTTGGGCCAGATTTTCCGCGCCACGAAACAGTCCGACCGCCGCAGAAGCTGCAGGTGATCGTCGTAGAAGATGTGCGGCTTTCCCTGAAAATCGAACTTGGTCAGCGTCAGCGAGCGGCTCTCGATCGAGGTGGAATAGAGCCTTGCGAGGGTCTGGAAATAGCTCTCATCGGGGATCCAGACGCGCTTGAAATAGCGGTCGTAAAGCGCGCGATCCGGGTCTTCCAGAATGGCCGACAGGGTCTGGCGCGTCAGGCACCACCACTGGCTGCCCAAGTGCGGCACCAGCCCGTCGGGAATGCGCCGTTTGAAGCCGACGCGGCGCTGAAACTCGACATAGCGGTCGAACATCCGCCGCTGTTTTTTCCACGAGAAGGGGAAGCGCAGCGTGAAGCGTTCGATGTCGATCCCGCCAACCGTCCAGCCAACTTCCGTGGTGGTCACACTCTCGATGAAATCGGTATAGGGCCGCGCGTCGAGATAGTCGGTCAGCTCGTGCAGCGGGCGCAGCGGCAGGCAGGAGCCCGACGCCAGATAGACGTGGCGCACGTCGGCATGCAGTGCCAGCATCTGTTCTGCCGCAGCTTGGCTGGCGGCGACCAGCGACCACGTGCCCCACTCGCATTTGTAGCGCCGCGAGAAAGAGACATTCTCCAGATCGGCGAGCATCTTCTTGAAGCCGTTATAGTCATGCGCGGTGACGCGGGCATCGACATGGATCACCACGGGCGATCCGCCCTCCGACCAGAACCGCGCGACCTGCGCGGCCCGGTCGAGCGCGGTGTGGCACATCATGATGAATCCGACTGTCACGCGCCTTGTTTCCTCACGCCCAATTGCCCTTCGACATCAGCCCGAGGATTTCGAGCTGGCGCCAGTTGATATATTTCTCCGACCATTTGCACCACAAATCGGGCTCTTTTGAGATCGTGCGGGCATAGGCGTGATATTCGCGCGAGCCTGCGTAATGCTGTTTGCGCTCCAACTCTTCCTCGACCTTGTCGGTTAGCGGCGAGAGGAACTTCGCGTGCAGCAGGCACCCCGAGACCATCTCTCCGCCGATCGTGTCGTAGACCTGGTTGAGGCCGCGCGGCAGCAGCGCATGGGTCGAGGAGATATAGACATTCCCGCGCTCCCATTTGACGAGCGGTATCTTGTTGAGCGAGGGGGCCTTCTTCGGCGCGTCGGGAAAAAAGATGCGTGCCCGCGGTCCGCCCTGGATCCACAGATTATTGGTCTCGGAGTTCTGCGAGATCATGTAATTGCCCGCATCGAACCAGCAGGCCAGATCGAACGGGTTCTGCCCCTCGCGATAGGGCTGCGCGTCGATCGGTCCTTTCGGATACATATCGAGCAGCATCGCCGGGAAAGACCGGATGCCATAGGTATCGAGCCAGTCGGTCAGCGCCTGAATGGGCCGCGTGTCGCAGAACGGGTAGACGAAGAACTCGTCCGGATCGAGCGTCAGCGTCCAATGCCCGGTGCCGTGTTTGCGCAGCAGCCAGTTCATCCAGTCGATGCCGAAATTCGACGCCTTGTAAGACGCCTCCGTGCGCCAGACCGAGCAATCCTCCTGCTGCGCGAGATACTCGGCGCTGCCGTCGTCGCTGCCATTGTCGACAAACAGGAAGTGGCCGACCCCCATCTCGCGGTAATAGCGCAGGAAATAGGGCAGGCGGATGCGTTCGTTGCGGGCGGTGACGAAGACGAGGATATCCTCGGGGTGGATGTCGCCGGTGCGATCGGAATAGAGAGAGAGTTCGCGGCTTTTCCGGAAAGCCCGAATCTGCCGAATTCTGCGCTTGCGGCGCAGTCTGGCGATTTCTCTCAGTCCCAATATCCGTCCCTCTTCGACGTCGCGGTCATTTCGTGCCGCTTCGGTCCCGTGATGCTCGTATCGTAGTTTTCAAATCGTTAAAGGTCGCCCGGTTCAAATCGGCAAGTTTTTAACGGGTTATCAATATCTTCCGATACTTACCCGGTTTGCTTGCAACTGAGAAGCCCGCGCTTCACGCTCACGTCAGTATTGTTGCCCCCAAGTCAACAAATTTACATCCACCCGCCGCGCGACATCAGCCCCTGAGCCTCCAGTTGTCGCCAGTCGCCGAGCCGCGTCGAATGCGGCGTCCAGAGCTCCGGATCGGCGGCCAGCGCGTCGTAATACTGGTCGAATTCCGCGGGCTGGCCGAAATGCTCGCCGCGCGATTTCTCCTCCTTCGACTTGTCCACGATCTCGTCGAGAAACTTCGTGTGCAGCAGCAGCCCCGAGATGGCCTCGCCGCCCTCCGTGTCGTAGGTCTGGTTCAGGTGGCGGGGCAGCAGCGCATGGGTCGAGTTCAGATAGGCCCACCGGCGATGCCACCGCACCAACGGGATTTTCGAAAGGGTCGGCGCTTGTCGGGGGGTGTGGGCAAAAAACGCCCGTGCCCGGGGTCCGCCCTGAATCCACAGCGCGTCGGTCCGGTCCTGCCGGGTCATCATGTAATTCCCGGCATCGAACCAGCTCAGGATCTTGCGCGGGTCCTGCCCCGCCTCATAGCGCTGCGCGCCCAGCGGCCCCTTCGGGTAGAGGTCGAGCATCATCGCCGGGAAACAGCGCTGCTCGGACCGGTCGAGCCAGTCGGTCAGCGCGGGCAGGGGGCGGCTGTCGTGATAGGGGTAGATCAGCAGCTCATCCGCATCGACGGTCAGGCACCAGCGATCGTGTCCGTAGCGCAGCATCAGCCATGTCACCCAATCGAGCCCGAAACGCGAGGCCCGGTAGCTGCCCGCCGTCTGCCATAGCGAGACGTCGCGCGCTTCCGCCAGCAGCGCGGCGGTGTCATCCGTGCTGCCATTATCGACGATCAGGAAGTGATCGACGCCCAGCTTGCGGTAATGCTTGAGGAAAAAGGGCAGCCGCCGCGCCTCGTTGCGCATCACCGCGAAGGCGAGGATCGCACAGGGCTTTATCTTGCCGGTGCGGTTGGTGACGCTGTCGAGCTGATGTCGCTTGCGCAGGGCGCGCCACAGGAAGTGCTTGCGCTTGAGGCGCAGCCTGTAGCTCTCCCAAAGCTCATGGCGCGATGGCATCCATACTCCTGACCCTGCCTCGGGGTCAGTATTCATACTCTTTCGCCTGATGCCAACGCCATGCATCGGAAATCATGGTGGACAGGTCCGACCGCTTCGGCTGCCAGCCAAGCTCCTCGGTCGCCCGTTTCGAGCCCGACACAAGCGACGCCGCATCGCCCGGTCGACGGTCCCCCTCGACGATCGGAACATCGCGATTGGTTACCGCGCGCGAGGCGTCGATCACTTCGCGCACCGAGAACCCGTTGCCAGAGCCGAGGCAGAAGACCCGCGAGGGTTTGCCATCCTCGAGCCATTTCAGACCCAGCACATGCGCATCGACCAGATCGGAGACATGCACGTAATCGCGGATGCAAGTGCCGTCGCGCGTCGCGTAATCCGAGCCGAACACGGTCAGCGCCGGGCGTTTGCCCGCGATCGCGTCGAGCATCAGCGGGATCAGATGCGTCTCGGGGATGTGCTGCTCGCCGACTTCTGCGTCGGGATCGGCGCCCGCCACGTTGAAATAGCGAAAGATCACGGAGTTCATCCCGTGGCTCGCGCCGAAATCGCGCAGCATGTCTTCGATGGCGCGTTTCGATCCGCCATAGGCGTTGATCGGGCGCTGTTCTGTGTTCTCATCCAGCACCACCCCGTCCTGATCGCCGTAGGTCGCGCAGGTCGAGGAGAAGACGAAGTTGCGGCAGTCTGCATCGACGGCCGCCTCGATCAGGTTCAGCGCGCAATTCACGTTGGCGCGCCAATATTTCGCCGGATCTTTCATCGACTCGCCGACGAGGCTGAGCGCCGCGAAATGCATTACAGCGATGGGCTGATACTTGGCGAACACTTCGTCGAGCCGGGCACGATCGGCCAGATCGCCCTCCTCGACGGGGCCGAATTTCACCGCTTCTTTCCAGCCGGTCGAGAAATTGTCGAAACAGACCGGGACGTAGCCCGCCGCGGCCAGCGCCTTGCAGGCGTGCGAGCCGATATAGCCCGCACCGCCCGTCACCAACACATGCTTCATCGCTTACTCGGCAGCCTGCCGCATCGCGGAGAGATCGGAGAGATACTCTCCGAACTCGTCCTTCAGATCCGGGCGCTGGAGGCCGAAGGCCACCGTTGCCTGCAGGAAGCCCGCTTTCGATCCGCAATCGTAACGTTGGCCGTCGAAGCGATAGGCGTAGACCGAGTTGCCGCCGTGGATTTCCTGCGCGATGGCGTCGGTCAGCTGGATCTCTCCACCGGCTCCCGCCTTGCGCGCATCGAGGTTCCACATGATCCGCGGGGTCAGGATGTAACGACCGATCACCGCGAGGTTCGAGGGGGCGTCTTCAGGCTTGGGCTTCTCGACCATGCCATTGACGGGCAGGCGCGGACCGTCGCCCGGGCCCACATCCAGAACACCGTAGGAGGCGGTCTTGTCGGCGGGGACTTCCATCGCCGCGACATAGTTCCCGCCGGTCTCGTTATAGGCTTCCATCATCTGCTGCAGACAGGGCTTGTCGGCGGCGATGACGTCGTCGGTCAGGATCACGGCGAAGGCTTCGTCATGCACCAGACGGCGCGCGCACCAGACCGCATGGCCCAGACCCAGCGGCTGGTTCTGGCGGACATAGGCAATCGCGCCGCTATCCATGTTGGTCTTCTTCAACTCGTCGAGAATCTCGGTCTTGCCCTTCTGCGAGAGCGCGCTTTCGAGCTCGGGGGCGTTGTCGAAGTAATCCTCGAGCGCAGATTTGCCGCGCGAGGTGACGAAGATGAATTCCTCGATACCGGCCGCGCGCGCCTCGTCGATGGCGTATTGGATAAGCGGGCGGTCCACCAGCGTGAGGATCTCTTTCGGGATCGACTTCGTCGCGGGCAGGAAGCGGGTTCCGAGGCCGGCCACCGGGAAGATCGCCTTCGTCACCTTGCTTTTCATTCGTCACCTATAGGGTTGCTACGATCAAATCGTCAGAAGTTGGTTTATTGTGTCCCCAAAGCCTCAATCCAACAAGGGACCCGTTTTCGCGTTGAGCACTCCAAAAGGAAGAAATGCTGCAAACGCGAAAATTGTTTCGTTCAACGCCGTGAAAATTCGCGGTTTACGCGTGTTCGGCGATAAATCGCCGCAGTCAGGGGAGCTGCATCCGCTGCATCATGGATTCTATACGGGCCACGTCTGATGGATTGTTGAGTTCCCAGAATTGCCGTCCGCGCGCCTCGACCTCTGTGCAGAGCACTGCACGCCCGTTCTCTAGGAAACGCAATTGCTCCAGCCCTTCGAGCGTCTCCAGAGGCCCGATCGGCCAGCCTGCATAGGCCGCCAGCGTGTCCGGTCGGTAAGCATAGACGCCCACATGGTGGAACACCGGCGTCGGGGCTTCGTCCGCGTAACTCTCGGAGGTGAAAGGAATGACCTCTTTCGAGAAATAGAGCCCGCGATTGCCTGCGCCGAACACCGCCGTGGTGCCGCCCACCCGCCCGTTCTGGCGATCTTCCAGCAGGCTTTTCAGCATTGCGCCCTCGCAGCGCAGCACCGGGGTCGCGAGTTCGGCCCAGTCATTGGCGCGCAGCCCCGTCACGAGGTCTTCGATGAACCAAGCGGGAGTCAGCGGCGCGTCGCCTTGCAGGTTCACCACGATATCGTAGTCACCGCCAAGCGTTGCGGCAGCTTCGGCGCAGCGCTCGGTCCCGTTGCGGCAGCTCTCCGAGGTCATCACCACCTCCGCGCCGAAGGCCTGGCAGGCGTCGCGGATACGGGCGTCATCGGTGGCCACCACGACCCGGTCGACGCCGCCGACCTGCGTCGCCGCCTCCCAGCTGCGCTGGATCAGGGTCTTTTTCTCGCCCGTGGCGCCGGTCAGTTCGACCAGCGGCTTGCCGGGATAACGGCTCGACGCGTAGCGCGCCGGAATGACGATGAGGACAGACATCACTTCACCAGCAGAACGCCGGGAGCGTAGGCGATGAAGAACGGGTTCTCGAAGCCAGGCTTGCCATAGGTGAAGGGCGCGTGATCTTCGAAGCGGATCATCTCGCCGCCCGCGCCGCGCAGAACCGCGTCACCTGCCGCCGTGTCCCATTCCATCGTGCGGCCCAGACGTGGATAGAGGTCTGCCTCGCCCGTCGCGACAAGGCAGAATTTCAGCGACGACCCGGCCGAGGCCATATCCTTCACCGCGTATTTGCCGATGTATTCGTCGGTCGCCTGATCGCGATGCGATTTCGACGCAACCACCATCAGACCGCGATTGTCGGGCATCGAAACCGTGATCGGCTGCTGCTTGCCGGGGCGCTCCTTGTCGAAGGGGCCGTCTTCTTCGACCGCGCGGCCCTCGGCCAGTGTGTAGAACAGCCGCCCCTTGGCGGGCGCATAGACCACGCCACGCACCGGCTTGCCATTCTCGACATAGGCGATGTTGACGGTGAAATCGCCGCGGCGCTTCACGAATTCCTTCGTGCCGTCGAGCGGATCGACGATGAGGAAGGTCGACACCTCCTGCGAATGGCTCGCGGCCTGTTCCTCGGTGACGAGCGGCACGTCGGGAAATTCGGCGCGCAGCCCGGCGGAGATCAGCGCGTCGGCGGCCTCGTCGGCTTCGGTCACCGGCGAGTTGTCCGACTTCGACTTCACCTCGAAATCCGGCGAGTCGTAGATCTCCATGATCTTGTCGCCTGCCTCGAGCGCCAGTCGCCGCATCACTCGCATCAGATGTTCGAAATCCATCGTCACGCCTCTCCCGGCCTTGTTAAGGCCCAATTGCTATGCTCCAACTCCCCCCTTATGATGCGGCGACAAGGGTTGAGCAAGCAATCCGACCTAGCTTGGGCCGCAACGCGCCCGAATCGGCAGGAACATGTTCAGACCGGAGACGAAAGCGACCAAGCTCGGGACGACCTTCAGCCTGCTGGAGTTGATCTACCATGCGACCGTGCGCAATCTGCGCAAGACCCACGGCAATGCGTTGATCGGCCTGCTGCTGAACATGGTCCAGACGATGATGCTGGTCATTTCTTTCTACGTCATGTTCAGCATATTGGGGATGCGGTCCAGCTCGGTGCGCGGCGATTTCCTGCTCTACATCATGACCGGCATTTTCCTCTACATGACCCATACCAAGACCCTGGGCGCGGTCTTCGGATCTGAGGGGCCGACCTCGGCGATGATGAAACACGCGCCGATGACCACCGCGGTCTCGATCTCCGCGGCGGCGCTGAGCGCGCTCTACATCCAGGTGCTGTCGATGGTGACGGTGCTCTACATCTACCATGCGGCCTTCAAGCCGATCGAGATCTACGATTGGGTCGGTGCCTTCGGGATGGTGTTGCTGGCGTGGTTCACGGGGCTCGCGGTCGGGGTTGTGCTGTTGGCGGCGAAGCCCTGGGCGCCCGAAGTGGTGGGCGTGATCCAGCAGGTCTACACCCGTGCCAACATGATCGCCTCGGGAAAGATGTTTCTCGCGAACAATCTGCCGCACAAGATGCTGATCCTGTTCAACTGGAACCCGCTGTTCCACACGATCGATCAAGCGCGCGGCTTCACCTTCATCAATTACAATCCGCATTTCTCGAACTGGGAATATCCGCTCTATGTCGGGCTAGCGATCCTGATGATCGGCCTTCTGGGCGAATTCTACACGCGTCAATACGCCTCGATCAGCTGGGGGGCGCGGCGTTAGTGCCTTTTCAGGCAGGCTCGTTTCGAAAAGGAGCGCTATTATGGCCGCGAATACCATCCGAACGATTGGCCTCGGTCTGGCTCTTGCGATGAGTTCTGCCGGATCCGTTCTGGCAGAGGACTTTCCCCACTACGCGGCGGTCACCGGCGTCGCTGCCGACGATGTTCTCAATCTCCGGGCGGAGCCGACCGCATCGGCGCCCGTCCTAGGCACATTGTCCCCCGGAGCGACAGGCATCGAGATAACGGGCGCATCCGCGGACGAAAAATGGCTGAGGTTGAATGTCGATGGACGCACGGGGTGGGCTGCGGCGCGATTTCTCAAGGACGTTCCGATGCCGCCGTGGTGGACCGAACAGGTGCCGCTCGCCTGTTCCGGGACGGAGCCGTTCTGGTCGCTGCGCTACGCGCCGGGGCTCTTTCGGTTCGAGATGGCGGGGGAGGCTGCGCAAAACCTCGATGTCGAATGGTCAGGGGCTCCGCAAAACGGAAAGGCCGAGACGGTGGGGATGAAACTGTCGAGAAAAGGTACGGAGGGCTTCGTGGTGTTCAAGGGCGGCACGTGTTCCGATGGCATGAGCGATGCGCTTTACGCGATCGGGCTCGATCTCTTCCTGAAGACATCCGCAGGTCGTCGCGCGCTGACCGGATGCTGCCGCCTCGACTGATCAGACTTTACGGATCGTGTCGCCGGGATCGAGGGTCGGCTCCAGCTCGATCACCTCGCCGCCGATCATCCCGCTTTGCGAGCGACCCGAAATGATCTGCGCCGCCTTGCGCCCGATCTCGGCCCGGCAGGCGTTCATCGTGGCGAGCCGCACCGACAGACCGTCGAGCAGTTCGAGCCCGTTGAACCCGGCCAGACCCATCTTTCCCGGCACGTCGATCCCGTGATCGAGGCACCAAAGCAGACCGCCGGCGCCGATCATGTCGTTCGAGTAATAGAGAAAATCGAGATCGGGCGAGCGCTTGAGCATTGTCTCCGTCATCTCGCGGCCCTTCGCGAGTGCCGATCCCCCGCCGTAGAACTCGGTATCGGCCAGTTCGATCCCTGCCTTGGCGAGCCCTTCCTTGAACCCTTCGAGCCGTTTGCGCGCCCGGTGATCCTCGGGCATTTTCGTGCCGAGAAAGCCGATCTTGCGATAGCCCGCGGCGATGATCGCCTCGGCCATGTGCAGCCCGGCGCGGCGATGCGAGATACCGACGACCGAGTCGATCCCCTCACCATCGACATCCATGATCTCGACCACCGGAATGCCCGCGTTCTGCAGCATAGCGCGAGAGGCAGGCGTGTGTTCGACCCCCGCGATGATCACCCCCGAGGGGCGCCACGAGAGCATCTCATAGAGAACCTGCTCTTCCTTCTCGGGCGAGTAATTCGTCACGCCCACGACCGGCTGCAGCCCGGTATCCTCAAGCTCGTCGGATACGCTCGACAGGACTTTCGGGAAGACGAGGTTCGACAGCGACGGGATGATCACGGCCACGAGGTTCACCCGCTGCGAGGCGAGCGCGCCGGCGATCTTGTTGGGCACGTAGCCAAGCGCCTTCGCGGCTTGCAGGACCTTTTCGCGTGTCGCATCAGAGACATCGCCGCGATTGCGCAGCACGCGGCTCACGGTCATCTCGGAGACGCCGGAGGCTTCGGAGACATCGCGCAGGGTCAAGGGGCGGCGGGTTTCGATGGGGCGGGACAAGGGCAGTTCCTCAAGGTTCACCTCTTGTTAGCGCCAAACATTTCCCTTGCGCAAGCGAATGATGACCAGTATGTTAGCGTTAACGGTTATAGGGTCGGATAATCTCCGCTCAATACCTGGACAGACCCGCGCCACTGTCGGATTCGTCAGGGCGAGGGACGCGAAAGGGGGCGCAGTGGGCCAATTTGCGCTCCCTTTTCTTTCTTCCCAACCAGTTCCCGAATTCACGACCGCACTAGATGCGCGGCATAGCGGCTGCGGTTTTTCGCAGCACCACCGCGATGGACTTGCGCCACAAGCTCTTTGGCGGCATCAAAGGCGCTGTGCGGTCCCGTGGCTCAACTGGATAGAGCAGCCCCCTCCTAAGGGGCAGGTTGCAGGTTCGAATCCTGCCGGGATCGCCAATCAGACATGAAAAAGGCCCGCGCTATGCGGGCCTTTCGTGTTTCTGGTGCGACCGCTCAAACCTCGGTCCAGGATTTGTCCTCGCCCTTGAGGCCGCCGACCATCACGCGGGTCGGAAGGCCCATGCGGTCGAGCTCGGTGAAGAAGGGTTTGGGGTCCATCTCTTCGACGTTCTTCATCGTCTTCGCATCCCAGTCGCCCTGCGCGATCAGGATTGCGGCGGCGACCGGCGGCACACCTGCCGTATAGGAGATGCCCTGCGAGCCGACCTCTTCGTAGGCTTCTTTGTGATCGGCGACGTTATAGACAAAATACTCCACGTCCTTGCCGTCCTTCGTGCCTTTCACCAGATCGCCGATGCAGGTCTTGCCGGTGTAGTTCGGCGCGAGGCTCGACGGGTCGGGCAGCACGGCCTTCACCACTTTCAGCGGCACGACTTCCAGACCCTCGGCGGTTTTCACCGGCTGTTCCGACAACAGGCCGAGGTTCTTCAGCACGGTGAAGACGTTGATGTAGTGATCGCCGAAGCCCATCCAGAAGCGCACGTCGGCCTGCGGATAGTTGGTGGCGAGCGAGTGCACCTCGTCATGGCCCGACTGGTAGGCCTGCGACGGGCCTACGACGGGCAGATCCCATTCGTGGCCCGAGGCGAACATGCTCGTCTCTTTCCACTGCTGGTCTTCCCAGTAATAGACGACTCCGGTGAATTCGCGGAAGTTGATCTCCGGATCGAAATTGGTCGCGAAATACTTGCCGTGCGAGCCCGCGTTGATGTCGACGATGTCGATCGATTTCACCTCGTCCATCTGGTCGATGGCGAAACGCGCATAGGCGTTCACCACGCCCGGATCGAAGCCCGCGCCGAGGATCGCAGTCACGCCATGTTCGGCGCACAGGTCGCGCTTCTTCCATTCGTAATTGGCATACCAAGGCGGGGTTTCGCAGATCTTGTCGGGCTCTTCATGAATCGCGGTGTCGATATAGGCGGCGCCGGTGGCGATGCAGCCATCGAGGACGTGCATGTTCACGAAGGCGGTGCCGACGTTGATCACGATCTGGGACCCGGTCTTGCGGATAAGCTCGGCGACGGCCTCGGAATCGGTCGCATCCACCGCATGCGCCTCAAACGTGCCCTCGACCTTCATCGCGCCTTTCTCATGCACGCTTTCGATGATCGCATCGCATTTCGATTTGGTGCGCGAGGCGATGTGCAGATCGCCCAAGATGTCGTTGTTCTGCGCGCATTTATGCGCCACGACCTGGGCGACGCCGCCCGCTCCGATGATGAGCACGTTCTTTTTCACTTCGGCTGTCTCCTTTGTTTGCGGACAGGGGAAGGGGGCTCTTGGGGGCCCTCAGGACAATGAGGCGCGATAATCCTCATAGGTGAAGTCGCGAATCCGGTCGATGTTCCCATTTTCGCGGCGGATGGCGATAGCAGGCATCGCAACGCCGTTGAACCAGTTCTTCTTTACCATCGTGTAACCGGCGGCATCGGCAATCGAGATACGGTCGCCGATTTCGAGCGGTTTGTCGAACCGCGCCTCTCCGAAGATGTCGCCCGCGAGGCAGGTTTTGCCCGCGATCTGGTATTCGTATTCGCCCTGTTGCGGCAGCTTCGCGGTCTCGCGATAGATCAGCAGGTCGAGCATATGCGCCTCGATGCTGCTGTCGACGATGGCGATCTTCTTGCCGTTGTCGAGAATGTCGAGCACCGTGACTTCGAGCGAGGCACTCTGCGTGATGGAGGCCTCGCCAGGCTCGAGATAGACCTGCACGTCGAAATCTTCGGAGAATTTCTTCAACCGGTCGGCCAGATCGTCGAGCGGGTAATCTTCGCCGGTGAAATGGATGCCGCCACCAAGGCTCACCCATTTCAGGCGCTTCAGAATATCGCCGAACTCGGCTTCGATCCGCGAAAGCTGATGGTCGAACAGCGCGAAATCGGCGTTCTCGCAATTGTAGTGGATCATCACGCCCGAGATGCGATCCATCGCCGCCTCGAGCCGCTCGGCATCCCATTCGCCCAGACGCGAGAACGGCCGCGCCGGGTCCGCCAGATCGAAACCGGAGGTCGAAAATCGCGGGTTCAGGCGCAGGCCACGCTCGATATGCGCCGCCTTCTCGCCAAAGCGATCCAGCTGGCTCAGCGAGTTGAAGATGATCTTGTCGGCATACCCGATGGCCTCGTCGATCTCGTGATCGGCCCAGGCGACCGAATAGGCATGGGTTTCCTTGCCGAATTTCTCACGTCCCAGATGCAGCTCGAACAGCGAGCTGGAGGTCGTGCCATCCATGTAGGGCTTCATGATGTCGAAGGCCGACCACGTCGCGAAACATTTCAGCGCCAGCAGGGCTTTCGCGCCGGAACGTTCGCGCAGACGCTCGATCTTGCGCATATTCTCGCGCAGTCGGGCCTCGTCGATCAGGTAGAAGGGCGTATCGGACATGGCTCCCCCGCAGGTCAACAGACCCTGCGATATAGGGCCCATGTGACAGTGGCGCAACCGGATCAGTCGACTCGGATCGCATCCTTGGCCACGCTAAGCGCATAGCCTTTGCGGGAAATGTTGCGCACCAGAAGCTCGCTGACGAGCTGATTTCCGAGGCTGTCGCGCAGCCGTTTGATCCGCGTGGCGCCCGCCGCCTCGTCGCAATCGGCCTCGTCGCGGCCCGAGATCATCGCCTCGATCTGCGCGCCGGTGAGGATGTCGTCATCCATCCGCGCTTCGGCCAGAACAGACAGCGTCTCGATCGCGGCCGGGGTCAGTGTGAAGCCCATATCGTTGAGCATCACCGCGTTTTCGCCCCGCAGGATGCGCAGGCTCTGCACTTCGATCCCGGCGCGGCGGATTTCGGTCATGCGCTTGTTCAGCGCGATCAGCAGCAGCAGGAAGACGATCGTCGCGATCAGCAACGCGGCGGCGAAGATCAGCAGGATGAAGATGATTACCCGGTAATTCGCCAGCACATCAGAGAACGCGGTGCCCGATTGCGCGAGCACCTCCAGCAGTTTGATTTCGGCCTGCGAGGTCAGGTTGTCGTTTTGCACGAAGATCTGCTCGACTCGCGCGTTGAACGCATCCGCATTCGGCAGGTTCGCGAATAGTAGCACCGCAGCGACCGCGAGAATCGCAACCACGGCGACGATCCCGCCCACGACCGCGCGCGAGCCCAATCGCAAACTGTCAGTAACGGAGGAAATATTGTCCGGCACTGGCCTTCCTTTGCTCCAAGCCATCGGGGCCGAATGTGGAGAGAACCGTCAGCAAGGTCCACCCATCGGCTTTCAGCTTCGGCGCCAATTCGCGCGCCGCCGCCTTTTTCGAACAGGCCGAGTCCGAGACCTGCGCAACCCCGTATTGCAGCTGCAACGGGTTGTCGCGCTTGGCCTTGTAGTCGGCATAGCACTCGGCCTGCGCGGCCGAGGCAGAGGCGAGAAACGCCAATATGAGGACTGCATGTTTCATGTGGAACACGCTGCGCGCAATGCCCGTGTTATTCAATAGCCAAAGGGGGTTGGCCGGTCTGTTATCCGATAGCAGGGGGCCGTTATTGCCTGACTTTCGACCCCCGGCCCAATCTCGGTTCATCGACGTCACGCGGCCTTCGGGCTGCCGAGTGAAAGGACCGAAGCCATGAGCCTCAAGACCAAGGCCACCGCCGCCATCACCGCCCTCGCCCTCGCGCTGGGCTCCGTCGCGATCAGTGCCACGCCCGCCGCCGCGCTGGGCAAGAAGGACCGTCAGGCGCTAACCATCCTGCTTGGGGTCGGTGCCGCCGCGTTGCTGCTCGACGGTATGAACAAGAACGACCACAAGGCGAAGAAGGCGCAGCCGCGCTATGAAAGCTGGCAGGACCGGCAGCGCCGACTGGAGCGTGAACGCCGCGAGCGCGAGCGTCGCGCCGCCGAAGCCCGCCGCAAGCGCGCGCAGGAACGCTACGACCACGACCGCTATCGCCATGACCGAGACCGCATCTACCTGCCTGCGGAATGCGTGCAGCGCGTGAAGACCCGCCGCGGCTGGGGCGAGGTGGTTTCCGCCTCCTGCCTCGACCGCCGCACAGAGCGTACGCTGCCCGCCAACTGCGCCTTCACGATGCGCACCGGGCGTCACGGGGTCGAGAAAGTCTACGGCAGCAACTGCCTGGAGGATCGCGGTATCCGTCTCCGCCGGCGTTAAGACATGCGGCAGACGCCAAGAAGAGCGTCGTCGAGCAGTGCGGGGGCCTTCGGGTCCCCGCTTTTTCATTGAACAGACCTGCCGGTTCGGGGCATTCCCAACGCATGGCAGACTCACCTGACTTCTCCTTCGAAGAAGCCGCCTTCGCGCGCGGCCTGATTGTCGTCGCGGGCGTGGACGAAGTCGGCCGCGGACCGCTTTGCGGGCCCGTCACCGCTGCCGCGGTAATTCTCGATCCAGCCTGCATTCCCGAGGGGCTCAACGATTCGAAGAAGCTCAGCGCGAAGCGCCGCGCCGATCTGGCGGCCCGGATCATGGACTGCGCCGAGTTCTGCGTGGCCCATGCCAGCGTCGAGGAGATCGACGAGCTTAATATCTATCACGCCTCGCATCTCGCGATGTGCCGGGCGGTCACAGGCCTCGCCCGGATCGCCGATCACGTCCTCGTCGATGGCAACCGCGTGCCGTCCGATCTGCAACTTTCCTGCGAGCCGGTCGTGAAGGGCGACGCGCGCTGCCTGTCGATCGCGGCGGCCTCGATCCTCGCGAAAGAGGCCCGCGATTTGCTCATGGTGGATTTGGCGCAACAGTATCCTGGCTACGGCTGGGAACGAAATGCGGGCTACGCGACCAAGGATCATCTGCAGGCGCTTCTAGATTTAGGGGTTACCCCCGTTCATAGACGAAGCTTCAAGCCGGTCCACAATATCTTGTGCCAAGCGAATTATATAAGCCCTTGATTCAAAAAAGAAATTGACGATGAATCGGCTTTGACTCATTTTTATAGCCATAGATCGGCACAAAGCCGGCACCCAGATATTGGGCCCTGAGGCGGGCAGTTAAGAGGCTAAAAATGGCAAAGACCAAGACTCCGGTGGTGCGCAATGCACTGCCCCTGAACGAAATTCTCGCAGGCGATTGCATCGAGATGATGAACTCGCTGCCCGAGGACAGTGTAGACCTGATCTTCGCCGATCCACCCTACAACCTTCAGTTGCGCGGCGACCTGCATCGCCCCGATAATTCCAAGGTCGACGCGGTCGATGACGCGTGGGACCAGTTCGGCTCCTTCGCGCATTACGACAACTTCACCCGCGAATGGCTGAAGGCCGCACGCCGCATCCTTAAGCCGAACGGCGCGATGTGGGTGATCGGCTCCTATCACAACGTGTTTCGCATGGGCGCAGAGCTGCAGAACCAAGGCTTCTGGATTCTGAACGACGTCGTGTGGCGCAAATCGAACCCGATGCCGAACTTCCGCGGCAAGCGCCTGACGAACGCGCATGAGACGCTGATCTGGGCGTCGAAATCCGAAGGCGCGAAATACACCTTCAATTACGAAGCGCTGAAATCGCTCAACGAAGGGGTGCAGATGCGCTCCGACTGGGTGATCCCGATCTGCAATGGCGGCGAGCGTCTGAAGGATTCGAACGGCGAGAAAGCCCACCCGACCCAAAAGCCCGAGGCGCTGCTGCACCGCGTGCTCGTCGGCACCACCAACCCCGGCGACGTGATCCTCGACCCGTTCTTCGGCACCGGCACGACCGGCGCCGTGGCGAAGATGCTGGGCCGCGATTTCATCGGTATCGAACGCGAGGAAGCCTATCGCGAAGTCGCGCTCAAGCGCCTCGCCAAGATCCGCAAGTTCGACAAGGAAGCTCTGGAGGTTTCCACCTCGAAACGCGCCGAGCCGCGGGTGCCCTTCGGCCAGCTGGTCGAACGCGGGATGCTGCGCCCTGGCGAGGAGCTCTACTCGCTCAACGGTCGCCACAAGGCGAAGGTCCGCGCCGACGGCACGCTGATCGGCGACGACGTGAAAGGCTCGATCCATCAGGTCGGTGCCCATCTCGAAGGCGCGCCCTCCTGCAACGGATGGACCTACTGGACTTTCAAGCGCGACGGCAAACAGGTCCCGATCGACCTGCTGCGCCAGCAGATCCGCGCCGAGATGAACTGAGGCTCTGCTCTCTCAAGAATTAGAAGTTACCGCCGGTGCCTGAGGACCGCTCCTCGGCACGCGCCTTGCCCCGCCGTGCGAAACGGCGGGGTCTTTTCGTTTTCGCAACGTTGAAAGGGGGCTCCGCCGCCGTCGCCGGAGGACGACAATCAAAAGGGAAAAAGGGAACTCCGACCTCAAGCGTACCGCGCTCTCCTAGGGTATTTGAAGAAGAGCGAAAATCCGGATTTCGGCTTGGCGGAAATATCCCGGGGTGAATGGCCGCAGGCCAGAGGGGCAGAGCCCCCCGATCCGTTCAGGCCTGACCGAGGCGGGCGCGCAATTCGCGGAGCACCGGCAGGGTGGCTCGGACCTTTTCGGGACCGAGGTCGCGCACGATCCCCCCGATGATCGGCATCAGCGAGGCCAGCGCGGCATCACGCGCGCGCCGTCCCGAGGGCGAGAGCGAGACCCATTTGCGCCGCGCATCGTCCCAGTCGGGCCGGATATGCACATGCCCCGCCCATTCCAGCTTGGCGAGCGTGTTGGTCATCGCACCGCGGGTGACATGCAGCGCCTCGGCCAGTTGGGCGGGCGTGCGTTCCTCGTTGATATGGGCCAGCAGGTTAAGCACCGAGAAATGCGAGATTTCCATACCCTTCGGCAGGGCGCGGCTCACCACGTTGCGCGCCAGTTGATCGGCCATGAAGACCTCGGCGAACAGCGTCGCGGCGAGCGGATCGTTCTCGGGCAAGGTGCTCACGGTCCGTCGAAGCTCCGGTCATGGAACAAGGAGCGCAGCCGCGAGCGCACCGCGTCCACCTGGTCGAGATCGAGATCAACGAGCGTCACGCCGGGCTCGGTGCCGCCATCGGCCAGCACCTTGCCCCATGGATCGACCGCCAGCGAATGGCCCCAAGTCCGGCGCGGTCGACCGCCATGCGCGGCATGGGTGCCGCATTGCGCGGGCGCGAGCACGAAGCATGTGTTCTCGATCGCGCGGGCACGTACCAAAACCTCCCAATGGGCGGCCCCGGTCGTGTCGTTGAACGCCGCTGGGATCGTCAAGACCTGCGCCCCGGCCTGCGCCAGCGTCCGGTAGAGATGTGGGAAGCGCAGATCGTAGCAGACCGACAGGCCCAGCTGGGCGTATTTCGTGGCGCCCAGAACCGCCTCGCGCCCGGGCCGGTAGGCTTCGGATTCGCGGTAGCGTTCGGTCTCGGACACATCCACGTCGAACATGTGGATCTTGTCGTAGCGGGCTTTGATATTGCCCTTGCGCCCGATCAGGAAGGAGCGATTGGCGAAGCGCGCATCGTCTCCGGATTTCAGGCAGAGCGAGCCGATCAGGATATAGACGCCGAGGCGCTCTGCCTCGTTGCAAAGCGCCTCCAGCGTCGGATCGTGATGCTCGTGCTGCAGGACCGCGTTCTGATGGGCGCGATCCGACGAGATCAGGTTGGTGCACTCGGGCGTCGCGATCAGTTGCGCGCCTTTCGACGCGGCATCGCGGATGAAATCGATCGTGACCGGCAGGTTCCGTGCCGGATCATCCGTGACCGAAAGCTGAACGAGCGCCGCCTTCATCGTCAGCCCGCCAGCATCTGATCGAGTTTACCCGCATGCTCGAGCGCATGCAGCTCGTCGCAGCCGCCGATCGGCTCGCCGCCGATGAAGATCTGCGGGACGGTCCGGCGGCCATTGGCACGTTGGGTCATCGCGGCGCGCAGTTGCGGCTCGCGGCCCACATCGGTTTCCTCGTAGGAGATGCCCTTCTTGTCCAACAGGCGCTTGGCCCGGATGCAGAAGGGGCAGGTGCTGGTGACGTAGATTTCGACGCGTTTCATAGTGTATTCCCTTTGGTCTGCGAGACTATAGGGATTTAGGGCGCCTTCGCAACGCGTGCCAGTGTCACAGCACAGATCCGCTCTGCCCCGGCATTTTGCGCTGCCTCCGTCGCAGCGGAAAGCGTGGCCCCCGAAGTCATCACGTCATCGACGATGAGAAGCGGGCGCCCCTGCAGCAGCGCGGCGCGGCGCGGCGCGACGGTGATCGCACCGTCGAGATTGGTGCGGCGCTCCTCGCGGCTTTTCCCTTTCTGGCTCGCGGTGGCGCGGGTGCGGGTGAAGAGATCGGCGCAATAGGCGTGCCCGGTGCGCCGGGCAAGCGCGCGCGCGAGTTCCGCCGCTTGGTTGTAGCGTCGTCGCAGCAGTCGCAGCCGATGCAGCGGGATCGGCGCGATCAGCGTGTCGGGTGTCAGAAGCGGCGCGGCGGCGCGTGCCATCCAGTCGGTCAGCGGCGGCACCAGATCGAGCCGGTCGCCATGTTTCAGCGCCAGTACCAGATCGCGCCCGGTGCCAGAGTAATGCATCACCGTGCGGCCCTGCGCCCATGGGCGCGGATGGGTGAGGCAGTCGTCGCAAAGGATGGCGGTCTCGCTTTCCCCGGGCAGGGGCGTACCGCAGGCGTCGCAGACCGTGCCGCGCGCGAAAGTGGCGTCCGACCAGCAGGCGCTGCAGAGGCCAAAATCGGTGCCCACCGCGTCGCCGCAGGCGATGCAGAGCGGCGGGAAGAGGGCGCGCAATCCCAGACGTCCCGCCGCTAGCATCCGGCCCCGAACCTCGTTAAGGGTGTCTGCCATGGATACGCCGCCCCTTCTGACCGACCGCGAGGCGCTCGAGCGCCACAGGAAACGCGCCGCCCGCGCGCCCGAACTGTTCCTGCACGAGGACGCGGCGGCTGAGCTCGAGGAAAGACTGCTAGAGGTTAACAGGACCTTTACGGAGCCGGCCCTGATCTCCGCTTTTCCCGAACCTTGGCTCGAAATCCTTCCCGACGCGAAGGTGGTGGCCGATACGGATGTGCTCGATCTCGAGGAAGGCGCGCATGATCTCGTGGTTCACGCGCTGTGTCTGCATTGGGCGAACGATCCGGTCGGACAGCTGGTGCAGGCGTCGCGTGCGCTGAAACCCGACGGGCTGTTCATCGGCGTGATGTTCGGCGGCCAGACGCTCAACGAGCTGCGCGCGGCGCTGGCGCAGGCAGAAGCCACGATCACCGGAGGCTTGAGCCCGCGGATCGTGCCGATGGGCGAAATCCGTGATCTCGGCGCGCTGATCCAGCGGGCCGGGTTGGCGCTGCCGGTTGCCGATGCGGTGACGCGCAAGGTGACCTACGAGACGCCGCTGCGCCTTCTTTCGGACCTGCGCGCGATGGGCGAGACCAATGCGCTCGCCGCCCGTGATCGCCGCTTCCTGCGCCGCGATGTGCTGACCGAGGCGTTGCGTCTTTATATCGAGACCTATCAGGAGCCCGATGGCCGGGTGCGCGCGACCTTCGACATGGTCTGGCTCACCGGCTGGAAGCCGCATCCCGATCAGCAGAAACCGTTGCGGCCGGGGTCGGCGGCGCAGAGGCTGGCCGATGCGCTTGGCACGACCGAGCGGCCGAGCGGCGACAAGCCCGGCTCAGCCTAGCGCGTCGAGGAAGGACTTCGACCACCAATGCACGTCATAGGTGGTCAGCCCTTCCATCAGCGACCGATAGCGTTCCCGCCGCTCGCCGCGCGACATCATCAGCGCAGTCAGCATCGAGGTCGCGACCTGTTCCGGGTCGTGCGGGTTCACCATCAGCGCCGCGTCCATCTGCTCGGCCGCGCCGGCAAATTGCGACAGCATCAGCACGCCGGGATCGTCGGGGTTCTGTGCTGCGATGAACTCCTTCGCGACGAGGTTCATCCCGTCCATCAGCGGCGTCACCAGCGCGACATGCGAGGCGCGATAGAGCCCCGCCAGAACCTCGCGCGGCACCGCCCGGTTGATGAAGCGGATCGGAACCCACTGGATGTCTGCGAATTGGCCGTTGATGCGGCCCGAGAGATGCTCGGTCTCTTCGCGGATATCGTCATAGGCCTGCACGCCCTCGCGGGTCGGCGGTGAGATCTGCAGCAGCGAGACGTGGCGATGCCAATCCTCGTGCCGCTCCAGAAATTCGCCGAAGGCACGGAAGCGGTGCGGAACGCCCTTGGAATAATCCAGCCGGTCGACGCCTATCACCAGCCGGCGATGATCCTTCACGATCCCGGCGGGGAGGTTCTCGAACTCGGCCTCTGCCAGGTCCTGGAATTCCCGCGCATCAATCGAAATCGGGAAGGCGGCGATCCGACATTGGCGCGGCGAGAGATGCACATAGCCCGCGCCCAGATCGGAAGCCCCGGCGATCTCGATCATCGAGTGGAGGCAGGCCCGCACGTCGCGCTCTGCCTGCAGCCCCACGAGGTCGTAATTCGCGATCCACTGGCAGACTTCGCGCCCGTTGGGCAGCGCCTGCATCGCGGTCGGCCCGGGGAAGGGCGTGTGAAGGAAGAAACCGATCGGGTTGGTCGCGCCCATCAGGCGCAGCTCGTAGGCCAGCGGCAGCAGGTGGTAATCCTGCACCCAGATCCGGTCGTCGGGCTTGAGAAACGGCGCCACGAGCTTCGCGATCCGCCGATTCACCTGCTTGTAGACGCCCAGATAGAGGTGGTGGATATCCATCAGATCGGCGCGCCCGTGGAACAGCGGCCAAAGGACCGAATTGGAATAGCCCGCGTAATAGTTGTCCTGCTCTTCCTGGGTCAGATCGAAGCAGTAGCGCCTGAACGGCCCGCCCTCGATCTCGCGTAGCTCCGCGGCGGGTTTCTCCGCGATTTCGCCGGAGGTGCCGATCCAGATGCCGCCGGTCTCCTCCAGCACGTCGCCAAGCGCCACGACCAGCCCGCCCGAAGGATTGGCCCCGGTCGGAATACGGTTCGAGATGCAGATCAGGCGACCCATGTGACGTTCCTCATTCAACGCGCAACGCGGCGGCCAGCCAGTCGCGCACATTCGTCGGTGCGGCGAGGTGATAGCGTGCGACGCTCTCTCCGTCGCCGACCTTGATTCCGAAGCCGCCATGTTCCTCGGCCCAGGCCAGCGCGGGCTCGTCCGTCGTGTCGTCGCCCGCATAGACCGGCTTGCGCCCGTCGAACTGCACGAGGTCGGACAGGATCGCCAAGGCGCCGTCCTTCGAGAACCCCTGGGGGCGGATTTCGACGGCCATCTTCGCGGGCTGGATCATGAAGCCGTCATAGCGCTCGGTCAGCGCCTCGGTGAAGGCTTCGACCTGACCCTGCTTGGCGGGGTTGGAGCGGAAATGGATCGCGGCGCCGTGGCTCTTGTCCTCGAAGATGAGATCATGCTCCTGCGCGAAGCCCGCCAGATCCTCTTTCACTGCGCCCAGATGCTGCGGCGCCTCGGCCATCGGCGGCTCCATCCCGCGCGCCTCCGAGCCGTGCGATCCGACCATCAGGCCTTCGAAGCCCTCGAGAAACCGTTCCAGTTCGTGCAGCGACCGCCCCGAGACGACCGCGAGCGCGCCGTCGAGCGCCTCTGACAGCTCGGTCAGGATGCCGGGCAGATCGCGCGGCACGATAACCGCGTCCGGGCGCGGCGCGATATCCACGAGACATCCGTCGAAATCGAGGAACAGCGCGTCCCGTGACGGGTCGAGCGCGGGCGGTGCCGGTTTTTTCCCGGTCATGTCATCCATTGCCATGTGAAGACCGTAAGTGATCCTGTCCCGGTTGAATAGGCCGCATTGGCACAGATCGGGAAACCCGTTAAGTCGGGTGGAAGTTCCGCGATAATTGACGACAGGACAGTGACACGATGACCAACGCCGCAAATCCGCGCCTTGCCCACGCCCCCGCCGATCATCCGCCCGTCAAGGAAGCGAAGATCGGTCTGCTCGTCGCCAACCTCGGAACCCCGGACAATACCGATTACTGGTCGATGCGCCGCTACCTGAACGAGTTCCTCTCGGACCGGCGTGTGATCGATTATCCGGCATGGAAGTGGCAGCCGCTGCTGCAGCTGATCATCCTGTCGCGGCGGCCTTTCACCTCCGGCGCGAACTACAAAACGATCTGGAACAACGAGGCCGACGAAAGCCCGCTGATGACGATTACCAAGCAGCAGGTCGCAAAGCTGCGCGATGCGGTCTCGGCGCGCTACGGGCAGGAAGTCGTCGTCGATTACTGCATGCGCTACGGCAACCCCTCGACCCAGTCGGTGGTCGACAAGATGGTCGAGCAAGGCTGCGAGAAGATCCTGTTCCTGCCGCTTTATCCGCAATATGCGGGTGCGACCTCGGCCACCGCGAACGACCAGTTCTTCCGCGCGCTGATGAAACAGAAGCGCCAGCCCGCCGCCCGCGTCGCGCCTGAATATTTCGACCGGCCCTCCTATATCGACGCTCTCGCGCAATCGGTGGAGCGGGTCTACGCGACGCTGGACGAAAAGCCCGACGTGCTGGTCGCGTCCTATCACGGGATGCCCAAGCGCTACCTGATGGAGGGCGACCCCTACCACTGTCAGTGCCAAAAGACCTCGCGCCTGCTGCGCGAACGGCTCGGCTGGGACAAGGACGGGATCGACACCACCTTCCAGTCGGTCTTCGGCCCCGAGGAATGGCTCAAGCCCTACACCGTCGAGCATGTGGCGGAACTGGCGAAGGCCGGGAAGAAGAATATCGCGGTGATCTCGCCCGCCTTCAGCGCGGATTGCATCGAGACGCTCGAGGAGATCAACGGCGAAATCCGCGAGGCGTTCGAGCATGCAGGCGGCGAGAAATTCACCTATGTCCCCTGCCTCAACGACGACGATCTGCACATCAAGGCGCTGATGGACGTCGTGCAGGAAAACCTCGCCGGTTGGCTGGACTGATACGACTTTCGCAATCTGCGACGACCTGTCTCACAGATTAGTGGGGCTCTCTTCCCATATGTTCCTGACGTTGGGGAAAGGGATCGCCGTGAAGGCGCATCCTGCGGACCGGCAACGATCGGGACGCGCAGAGCAGAAAGGAACGAGAATGATCAAGACTATCGGACTGGCCGCTCTGGCGGCTCTCCATGCTGGCGCGTCCTGGGCCGGCCATGCAAATCCGTGGGCGACGGAAGACGACGTGATTTACTCGCAAAATCACGAGGAAAACCTCGTGCAATCGGTCGACGCGCCCGGCGAAGACGAGATGCTCGGCGTCATGGTGCAAAGCGCCCGTGGCAAGCTCGACGGCTTGTCGAGCGGTTCGGGAGCCGGCGATGCTTCGGGCGATGGCTCGGGCGGCGCGTCCGACCACGCCCACGCCGAGGGTGGACACGACTGACCGCTACGCAGATTGAATAGCCCCCGGTCCTACGCGGAGCCGGGGGTTTCCGTGTCGGTCGAGCGGCGCGCCTCAGATCAGCAGCACCTGCGTTCCGATCTTCGCGAAGCCGAACAGCTCCTGGATATGTTCGTTGTAAAGCCCGATGCAGCCGTTCGAGCTTTTACGGCCGATCTTGCGCGTGTCATGGGTGCCGTGGATGCGGTAATAGCGCCACGATAGGTAAAGCGCGTGGGTGCCCAGCGGATTGTCCGGACCCGGTGGCACGTAATCGGGCCATTCCGGATTGCGCTTCTTCATCGAAGGCGTCGGCGCCCAGCTCGGCCCCTTCACCTTGCGGATCACCTCGGTGCGGCCGCGCCGGGTGAGTTCCTCGGAGACCGGCACCGAGGTCGGGTAGAGCCGGTAGATCGAGCGATCCTCCGACCAGTAATGCAGCGCCCGCGAATGGGTGTCGACGAGGATCGCGCCGTTGCGCAAATTCGAGAAATAGGACTGCCAGTCTCGGTTCTGGAAGCTCGAGATATTGCGCCGCTGATTGGTGAAGGCCGTGGTCTCGAACTGCTCCTGCCCGGCATCGGGCGTCTGCGCTCCGGCGGGCAGCGCGAGCCCCGCACCAAGGCAGGCGGCGGCGCCGAGAAAGGCGCGGCGGTCGAAGGGCTTGCGCGTGTGGGACATCTCAGGCTCCGGGTTCGCGACGGGGACGATTGCGATAAATATAATGTGATCGCACGGCCGCGGCAAATCAAACTGGCGGGGATCGGCCCGCAAATCGACAGAGGGGTTTGCGCGGCTGAGTACAAGCGTGTAATGCGGATTGACGGTTTAACGAGGGACTGACCAAAGATGTTGCGCGCTACCGTATTTGCGATCTCTGCGACTGTGGCTCTGGCAGCTTGCCAGCCGACCGACACGCAGCCGAAGCTTGGCCCCGATGGCCTGCCGCTGCCGAAAGTCTACAACATCACCGCGAGTGACCGCTCGGTGATCCCGCAGCGTGTGCTGGAATCTGTGAACAGCCTGCGCTCGGCGCGCGGGGCCGCGCCGCTGGTGCTGAACGACGCACTGACGACGGCGGCACTCGCGCATTCCAAGGACATGGCCGCGCAGAACCGCCCGTGGCACTGGGGTTCCGACGGCTCCTCGCCGCTGACCCGGGCACAGCGTGCTGGCTATCCGGGGCAGGTGCTGGGCGAGAATATCTCCGAGACCTACGAAACCGAGATGGAGACCCTCGCGGCTTGGATGAAGGTCGCGGATACGCGCGACGTGATCCTGAACCCGGCGGCGACCCAGATGGGCTTCTCGTGGTATCAGGAGCCCTCCGGCAAGATCTGGTGGACGATGGTCACGGGCAACTGAGCCGAAGACCCGCCGCAAGCAAAAAAGGGCCCCGTGCGGGGCCCTTTGTAATTTTCGGGGGGCAATCAGGGGAAGATGAAGATCGGCGTTCCGTCGCGGACCATCGCGTAGATGTCGCGGATTTCCTTGTCCTTCACCGCAATGCAGCCAGCGGTCCAGTCTCGGCCCTTGCCCTTGTTCTTGCCGTCGCGGCCATGGATGAAGATGTCGCCACCCGGCTTCTTGCCCTGCGACTCCGCGAAGGCCACCTGCTGCGGGTTCGGATAGCTGATGCCGATCGACAGGTAATAGGCAGAATTCGGATTGCGCCGGTTGATGTAATAGAGCCCTTCCGGCGTCTTGCCGTCACCCTCGAATTGCTTCGGTCCGACAGGATCACCGCCAAGGCCGACCTTGTAGCTTTCCAGCACCTTGTCGCCATGCAGCAGATACATCATCCGCTGCGACTTGAAGAGCTGGATCTGGGTCACGGCGGGGCCGTTATAGGATTTGAATTTGCTGGAATCGCCGCAGGCGGCCAGCGTTGCGAGGGCGCATCCGCCCAAGAGGAGGGTTCGACGATTCATGTTCGGCCTGTATTCGAAAGCTGCTGTTTTGCCACATTTCTAACCGATTTTCGGCCTCGCATCTAGCGGGTGAAAAGCGCCGCGAGCTCCACATGAGCGGAAAACCGGAACTGATCCACGACCAGTAGTTTATCGAGCGTGAAGCCCGCCGCGATCAGCGTCTCGGCGTCGCGCGCGAAGGTCACAGGATTGCAGGAGACATGGACGAGGCGCTTGAGCTTCGAGGTCGCGATCTCGGCGATCTGGGCCTGCGCGCCCGCCCGCGGCGGATCGATCAACACCGCGTCGAATTTCGCCAGTTCGTCCGGCAGAAGCGGTCGGCGGAACAGGTCGCGCGCCTCGGTGGAGACCCGGTGCAGGCCCTGCGACTGACGCCAGCCCTGATCGAGCGCTTCGGTCATCGCTGCGACTCCTTCGACCGCATGCACTTCGGCAAGCTCGGCCAGCGGCAGAGAGAACGTCCCGCAGCCCGCGAAGAGATCGGCCACCTTTTTCGCATCGCCAATCGCCGCCTTGGCGAAGGCGGTCAGCACCGCTTCGCCGTGATGGGTGGCTTGCAGGAAAGCACCCGGCGGCGGCACGACCTTGGCTTTGCCGAATTGCTGGATCGCCGGCCGCCGCCCCGCGATGATCTGCCCGTTCCAGCTGAGCCGTGCGAGATCGTGGCGATGCGCCAGCCCCGACAAATCCTCGAATTGGGCCCTATCAGGGTCTTTACCACCCTCTGCCGCGAGTTCCAGACCTGCCTCCGAAAGCGTCAGCGTGAAAGCGATCTCGCCTTTGCGCGAGCCTGCGATCGCGGTCGCCTCGTGCAGCATCGGTATCGCGGCCAGCAGTTCGGGCCGCAGGATCAGGCAGTTCGGAATCTCGACGACCGTGTCCGAGGCGCGGGCGTGAAAGCCGACCAGCGTGCCTTTCTTGGTGCGCCGCCCCGACAGCGTCGCCCGCCTGCGGGAATTCAGCGGCGAGGTCGCGATGGTCATCTCCGGCACGGGCAGGTCGCGCGCGGTCAGCGCCTGACGTACCACGTCCATTTTCCATTCTGCGGTGAACGCCTCCGACGCGTGCTGCATCGAGCAGGCCCCGCAGGAGCGGTAATGCGGGCAAGGCGCCTTGACGCGATCAGGCGAGGGCGTCACGATCTTCGGCTGAGCGATGCGGCCGTCGACCACCTCGCCCTCGACCACTTCGCCGGGAAGCGCCATGGCGACATGCACGGTCCCCTCGGGGGCATGGGTCACGCCGTCGGCATGCAGGGACAGTCGCTCGATTTCATAGGTCATGCGCATTCTCTAGCGGCGTGGCGTCGGTCAGAAAAGACCCTATTCCGCCGCATCCTCCGCGTCGTCGCAGGTCAGGAAGCCCCCGGACTGACGCGCCCAGTAGCGCGCGTAGAGGCCGTTCATCGCCAGCAATTCGTCATGGCTGCCCTGTTCGACGATCCGCCCTTCCTCCAGCACGACGATCCGGTCCATCTCGGCGATGGTGCTGAGGCGGTGCGCGATCGCCAGAACAGTCTTGCCCGCCATGACCCGGTGAAGCGCGGTTTGGATTTGCGCCTCGACTTCCGAGTCGAGTGCCGAGGTCGCCTCGTCCAGCACAAGGATCGGCGCGTTCTTCAGGAAGGCGCGCGCAAGGGCGATCCGCTGGCGCTGCCCGCCCGACAGCTTCACCCCACGCTCGCCCAGCTTGGCGTCGTAGCCACGATTGCCTTCGTGATCGGCGAGGCCGCGGATGAAGTGATCCGCCTCGGCCTGTTTCGCGGCGGCGATCATCTCCTCCTCGGTCGCGTCGGGCTTGCCGTAAAGGATGTTCTCCCGCGCCGAGCGATTGAACATCGCGGTTTCCTGCGTGACCATCGCGATATTGCGGCGCAGGCTTTCCTGCGTGACCTCGCGAATATCTTGCCCGTCGATCCGAATAGACCCTTTTTCAGCGTCATAGAGCCTTAGCAGCAACGCAACGAGCGTCGATTTCCCTGCACCCGAGGCCCCGACGATCCCGATCCGCTCGCCATCCGCGATGGTCAGGTTGATATCCGCGATCCCGCCGCTGCGACGGCCGTAGGCGAAGTCGACATTTTCGAACTGGATCTCGCCTTCGACATGGCGCAACGTCCGGGCATCGGGCGCGTCGGTCAGGTCATGCATATGGGCAAGCGTCCGCATCCCGTCTTCGGCCTCGCCGATATGGGTCCAGACGGACATCAGCGCCTGGCTCACCCAGCCCGACATCTGCGACAGCCGGATCGCGATGGCGCCTGAGGTCGCGATGGCCCCCGCAGTCGCCTCGCCCTGTGACCAGAGCCAGATCGCGCCGCCGACCAGCATCACCGGAACGATCCCTGCATAGGCCATCTGCACCACGCGATAGAGGCTCTGAACCATGCCGAAGGAATAGGTTTTCTGGCGGAACTTCTGCATTGCCTCTAGCGCCGCGCGATCCTCGTGCTCGGCATGGGCGAACAGCTTTACCGTCTTGATATTGGTGACCGTGTCGACGACCTGCCCCGTCACCATCGCCCGGGCGGACGCCCGCTCACGCGAGCGTCCGCGGATATGCGGCAGGAAGAGGCGGATGATCAGGTAGAGCCCGAAGGTCCAGAATACGAGGCCCACGGCCCCCCAGCGGTCGATCTGGGCCAGAACGATCAGCGAGCCGACGATTGAGGCCAGCGCGAAGAGGCCGGTGTTGATGATCTCGGTGACCGTGTCGGTTACCGCACGGGCGGTCTGCATCTGCTTTTGCGCGATGCGGCCGGCGAAGTCGTTGTCGAAGAAGGTGACCGACTGGCCCATCGTCCAGCGATGCAGCCGCGAAAGCACGAGCGGCATCACGTTGGGGCTGATCAGCAGGTTGTTGGTGGCAGAACTGATGCCGAAGGTCAGAGGGCGGATCAGCAGGAAGAACGCGACGAACAGGACGAGAAGCCCGACATTTGCCCCGATCACTGCGGCCCGTTCGCTGTTCAGTGCAGCGTCGATCACCTGTCCCAGAAGCCAGGCCGAGACGACTTCCATCACGCCGGCGATGGTCGTGCCGAAGCTGGCCACGGCAATCGCGCCCCAGCTGCCCTTGAGGCACCAGCGGAAGAAGGCGCCAAGCTGGCGCGGCGGGGCGCCTTCGGCGGGGGAGAAGGGATCGAACATGGGTCTCTCTTTCCTCTCCCGATATAGTCGATTGCGGCGCGGTTCAAAGCGCGGCGAGCAGATCCTCGCGCGTCAGCGTGAAACCGGAGTCGATCCAGCGCGCCTCGAGCGTCTTCAGCGTATCGCCCAGAGCCTTACCCTCATAGGGGGGCATCAGATCCCGCGCTTGCACCGGAAATTGCTGTTTCGCGCCGAAATAGACCCTGTTTTGCCAGCCCTCCGGCATTTCCTGCCCCATCAGCGCATGGCGCAGCAAAAACGCATCGGCCCCAGTGTCGGCGCCGAGCCGATAGCCGAGGACAGCCGGGTCGTCGCTGTCGGACAGCGAGGCGCGTAGGGCCTCGAGCTGCCGTGTGTCCTTCTTCGACAGACGCAGCCGCTCGGCCACGTCCTCGCCGCCAATCGCTGCCAGCCTGCGGATCGGATCTGCGGGGCGATCTTCGAGATGCACGAGCGGCCCGAGCGCGGTCGCATCAGCGCCGGGCAGCACGGCTGTGAGAACCCCGCATTGCGCCATCGCCGCCACAGCGTGAACGGGATCGGGTGCGGCCAGCAATTTGAGCATTTCGCCGCCAAGGCGTTCGCGCGAAAGCGTCTCTATTCCAGCGGTATTCGCGGCACAGGCGGCCAGCCCGTCAGGGTCGAGATCGTGCCCATACCACGCGGTAAAGCGGAAGAAGCGCAGGATACGCAGGTAATCCTCGCGGATACGTTCTTCGGCCTCGCCGACGAAGCGCACATGACGCGCCGCCAGATCCTCCAGCCCCGTGCCGAGCGGGTCGAGAACCGTGCCGTCTGAGCGCGCATAAAGCGCGTTCATCGTGAAATCGCGCCGCGCGGCGTCCTCTGCGATGTCGTCGGAAAACGCGACCGTGGCGTGCCGCCCATGGGTCTCCACATCGCGGCGGAAGGTGGTGACCTCATGCGGATGCCCGTCGGCGACCACCGTGACCGTGCCATGATCGACCCCGGTCGGCACCGGCTTCAGCCCGGCCGCCTTCGCAAGTTCGATCACCCGTTCGGGCCGGGCATCGCTGGCGATGTCGATATCGTTGACCGGCGCGCCCAAGGCGCTGTTGCGCACGCAGCCGCCCACCAGAAGCGCCTGATGCCCGCCCTCGTCGAGCATCTTCAGCACGCGTTGGGTCGGCTCTGCCTCGATCCAGTCTCCGGTCAGTCTCATCCCGCCATCCGGTCCGCCAATGAGCGCAATATACGCGCGGTGGCGCCCCAGATGTAATAGGGCCCGTAAGGCGCCACGAAATAGCTGCGCCGTGTGCCGCGCCACCGGCGCGACTCGACGCGGAAATTCTCGGGCGTGATATGCGACAGCGGCACGGTGAACACCTCGGCCACTTCGCCCGCTTCGGGGATGACCTCGAACGGGGTATGGATGCGTGCGAGCACCGGCGTCACCAGAAAGGACGTCACCGTCTCATGGGGAGCGAACGTGCCCAGCACCTCGACATGGTCAAGAGGCAGGCCGATCTCTTCCTGCGCCTCGCGCAGCGCCGCGCCGACCGGGCCTTCGTCATCGGGATCCACCTTGCCGCCGGGAAAGGCGATCTGGCCGGGATGGTGGCGCAGATGCGAGCTGCGCTTCGTCAGATGCAGACGCGGCTCCGGCCCGAACGTATCGAAGGCAACGAGAACGCCCGCGGGCCGCAGCTTGCGTCCCTCGGGCAGGATCACTTCCGGGTTCAGATCGTAATCCGAAGAGGGCCGCCCCGGTCGCGCCAAGGCGTCCAGAACCGGGGCGAGCGGATCACTCATTCGTTCCCTCGCCTCCCGCTTCGCGCAGCGACCCGTCGGGGTTCTTCTGCGCCTCGAAGCCAAGCGTCAGCGGATCGAAAATGTAATGCGCGCCGCAGAACTGGCAGTCAGCGGTAACCGTGCCCTCATCGGTGGTCATATGCGCGATGTCGCGCGCCGAGTAGATCGAGAGCGACTGGCGCACGCGGTCAGCAGAGCAGGTGCAGCCGAACTCCACCCGCTGCGGATCAAAGACGCGCGGCCGCTCTTCGTGGAACAGGCGCACCAGCAGCTCGGTCGGCTGCACGGTCGGGCCGATCAGTTCCATATCCTCGACCGTGTCGAGCAGGATATTGGCGCGGGCCCAGTTCTCGCCTTCCTCGCCATCGAGGATGTCGTCGGCGGTCAGTAGGCCCTGATCGCCCGAGCCTTCCTGGGCGGCGAAGGGCGAGGCTGGGGGCATATGCTGCAGCATCACGCCGCCCGCGCGCCAGCTCTCGCCCTGACCGGGCAGGATCGAGCGCCCGAAGGACAGCGAGAACCGCGTGGGCAGCTGCTCGGATTGCGCGAAATACGCCTCGGCGCAGGCGCGCAGCGAGCCCTCGGTCAGCGGCGTGATACCCTGATAGGGGGTCGTGCCTTTGCCCTGATCGATCAGGATCGCGAAATAGCCCTGCCCGATCTGTTCGAACGGGTCGGCCTTGGGATCGAGCTTCTCGTCATCGAAACTCGCCCATGCGCGGATGCGGGCGGGCGCGCCCTCCTTCTCGGGGGCGTAGTAGTCGGTGGCGATGATGCGGATCGGGCCGTTGCCGCGGATTTGCAGCGACAGCTTCCAGCGCAGTTTGACGGTCTGGCCGATCAGCGCGGTCAGAAGGGCGGCTTCGGCCACCAGCATTTCGACCGCGCGGGGGTAATCATGTTGCGACAGGACGGTGTCTAGCACGCCGTCGAGGCGGGCAACCCGGCCGCGGATGTCAGAGCGGTCGAGCTGAAACGGCAGAACTGTATCGTCCCATGCGATTTGGGATAACTTGGACATGGTGCTCCTGAGAGGCTCAGAGGGGTTTTCGGGCAGCGCGGAGCCTGCCATACAGCCCCAATATAGGCGCGGCAACCGCAGACCCAAGGGAGAGCACATGATCGCGAGGTTCGGAGAGCGGGTGGAATCCGGTCAGCGGTATCGTTTGCGCCCCGGTGCCTACGCGATCCTGATCCGCGACGGCAGGGTGCTTCTGACCCATCAGTCCCATCCCGTGCCGGAGTTTCAATTGCCGGGCGGCGGGATCGATCCGGGCGAGGGGCCGATCGAAGCGCTGCACCGTGAGGTCTTCGAAGAGACCGGTTGGGCGATCACCGGGTTGCGCCGCGTTGGGGCCTATCGGCGTTTCACCTACATGCCCGAATACGAGTTCTGGGCGGAGAAGCTGTGTTCGATCTGGCTGGCGCGCCCGGTGTTGAAGCGCGGCCTCCCGCCGGAGCCGTTTCATACGGCGCATTGGGCCGATCCCGAGGAGGCGCTCGGTTTGCTTGCAAATGAAGGCGAGCGCGCGTTTTTCCGACGGGTGCTTCGCCGCTGAAAAGCAGGGGTCGTTTCATTCGGTGGGAGCTTAGTTGCGGTGGTTCATCCTCCTGTCGTTTCTGCAATCGGGTCACATTCGCCATTGTCCGAAACGAGCACCGATCGTCGCGCGGTGCTGCCGGGGCCGTGAAATTCCAGAACGCCCGCCGAGACATCGTCCGCGATTTCGCCCTCGGCGAACTGCTCGGTTTCGCGATATATCGCATCCAGCAGCGCTGGGCCCGCTATCCCGGAAAACTTGCGGAGCATCCGGGCCAGTCGGGTCTGATCGATCATCTCGCCGTCTCGGTCACAGGCTTCGGTGATTCCGTCCGAAACCAGAACCAGCCTGTCTCCCGGGGTCAGTTGAACGGTGAAGGTTTCGTAGGTGGCGCCTTCGATCAGACCAATCGGTAGTCCTCCCTCGCCGAGAAACTCCACCGTACCGTTGCGCCGTTGCAGGACCGGATAGGGGTGCCCGGCCTGCACCAGCTCCGCCTTGCCGGTGCGCAGGTCGATATCGGCATAGATTAGTGTGAAATATGTTTCGGTGTTCATCTCGCTCAGCACGAGCTCGTTGAGATGTCGCGCAAGGTCCGCCGGGCGTCGGCCGCGCAATTCACCCTGTGCGTTGCGGTAGATTGCGAGGTTCTGGCTGGGGGTGGCGGCGGAGAAGTAGCCCGCGATCCGTGCCATCATCAGAGCCGAGGTGATGCCATGTCCCGACACGTCGATGCCGTAAAGGCCGACCCGGCGTTCGTTGATCGGAAAGTACCCGACGAGGTCGCCGCCGACATGGCCCGCCGGTCGCAAGAGCAACGAGACCTCCGCCGCTTCGAACTGTGCGTGACGTACCCGCACCAAGCTCTGCTGTAGCTTGCGTGCCTCCTGCAGGTCGCGGTCGATCACCTCCTGCGCCGCGCGCAGCAGTCGGTTCTTCTCGGTCAGTTCCTCTTGCATCTTGAGGATGCGGGTTCCCGCGCTGAGCCTTGCGCGAAGCTCCTCTCCGTTGACTGGTTTCGAGAGGAAATCGTCGGCCCCGCTTTCCAAACCGCGCGTGACGTCCTTCTTCTCGGCCTTGGTGGTCAGAAGGATGAAATAGCCGTAGCTGCGTCGCGGCAAGTCGCGGAAGATACGGCAGAATTCGGGGCCGCTCATCCCCGACATCATCCAGTCCGAGATCACGATATCCGGCTCGCACTGGGCGCAGATCGCGATTGCCTCTTCCGCACTTTCAGCCTCGCTCACCTGATAGCCGGAGCGCGACAATTGCGCCGACAGAATGCGGCGCTGCATCCGGCTGTCGTCCACGACCAGAACGTGCCGCGCCGTGCCCGCCAAGGGTGGTCGGCTCGCGCCAACGGGAACCTCGTGTCTTTGCGCCATCTGCATCATCCGAAACCTCTGCATCCAATGAAACCGCAGAGACCCTAAGATTCGGTGAAAACCGGCCGGCTCAGGCGTTAAGAAAATCGAAAGGGTGCGGCCCTATGGTCAGCGTCGGGTGGTGTCGGATCGATTGGCCTGGAGGGCGCGATGATTGATTGGGAACGGGTACAGGAATTGCGCTCTGAAATAGGCGCAGAGGGCTTTTCCGAGGTCGTGGATCTATTTCTCGACGAGGTCGAGGCCGTCGTGATGGCGCTTGGCGGGCGCCCCGATCGGGTCGAAGAAGATCTGCATTTCCTGAAAGGCTCTGCCTGGAATCTCGGCTTTCGCGATTTCGGCGGTGCCTGTCAGAAAGGAGAGCGCATGGCGGCCGCCGGACGCTCCGCGGAGGTCGATCTGGGCGCGATCCGCGAGACCTACAGCTTGTCCAAACTGCAATTCATGGGGCGGCTATCGGAATTCACCCCGGCCGCATAGGTAAGGCGCCAGGTAGATCGCGCCAAGCGCTGCATTGCGCAGAACGGAAGATCACAAGCGTGGTTACGGCCAGAGTTCGAAAATTGGTTCGGCTACCGAAGCGGGGCCGTAACTATCGAACTGCGGACGCATCAATGCGGCGCAGTGCAAGGACAACGAAAATCTAACGCCCCCATATGATGGGCGGCCTATCGGAAAGGAGGCGTTAAATAAGAAATTCGGCCAAGGTCTCGTCTTCGGTGATGTCGCGCCAAACGAAGCCCTCGGCGTCGAGCTTAGCGAAGAGCTCTGTGAAGTTCTCGGCGCGTTTGGTCTCGATCCCGATCAGGACCGAGCCGAAATTCCGCGCCGACTTCTTCAGGTATTCGAAGCGCGCGATGTCGTCGTCGGGGCCAAGCATCTGAAGGAAATCCTTCAGGGCACCGGGCCGTTGCGGCAGGCGAAGGATGAAATACTTCTTCAGGCCCGAATAGCGCTGGGCGCGTTCGCGCACTTCCGGTAGCCGCTCGAAATCGAAATTGCCGCCCGAGGTCACGCAGACCACGCGCTTGCCGCGGATCGTATCGGCCAGTTCCGGGAGAATATCGACCGACATCGCGCCGGCGGGTTCCAATACGACGCCTTCGACATTGAGCATCTCGAGCATCGTGATGCAAATGCGATCCTCCGGCGCAAGATGGACTTGCTCGGGCGTGACCCAGCCAAGCTCCGCAAAGGGGCGCGCGCCGATCCGGGCGACTGCGGCACCGTCGACAAAACTGTTCACCTGCGAAATCGTCACGGGCTCATGCGCCTTGACCGCTGCGGTCAGGCTCGCACCGCCCAAGGGCTCGACGAAGCGGAATTCCGTCCCGGGGGCGGTCGCGCGAAGATAGCCGGTGACGCCCGCGGCCAAGCCCCCGCCGCCCACGGGCAGGATTACCATATCCGGCGCGCCGCCCAGTTGGTCGAGGATCTCCACCCCGACCGAGGCCTGTCCCTCGATCACATCCGGATCGTCGAACGGGGCGAGGAAATGCGCTCCGGCGTCGCGGCAAAATTCCTGCGCCGAGGCGAGCGTGTCGTCGAAATAGTCGCCGGTCAGAACGATCTCGACCGCATCGCCACCAAAGGTCTTGGTCTTGTCGATCTTCTGCTGCGGCGTCGTGACCGGCATGAAGATCGTGCCTTTCACCCCGAAATGCCGACAGGCGAAGGCCACGCCCTGCGCATGGTTTCCGGCGCTCGCGCAGACGAAATGCGCCGCCGACGGGTCGCGTTCGCGCAATTTCCGCATGGCGGTGAAGGCGCCGCGAATCTTGTAGGAGCGCACCGGCGTCAGGTCCTCGCGCTTGAGCCAGACCTCCGCCTCGAAGCGTTTCGACAAATGCGCATTGAGTTGCAGCGGCGTCGGCTCGAAGAGCGCACGCAGCGCGCGGGTGGCGGCTTGGGCGGAAAGGGCGAACTCACTCATAAGGAAAGCCATGACGAAGCTGCACCGCTCTTGCAAGGGGGAAGGCCGTTCGGCGGGACTACGCGCAACCCGGGGGCGCTTTGGGCGAAGCTTTGCGCATTTTGCAAAGGCCGCCGCTTTTTTGCCCACTTTCGACGGTATTCGTGCTGAAAACGTGTCGCGAGCAATAAAAATAGGAGGGCCGCATGCGCCTGAGAAAAACTTCGATCGTCGCCCTTGTCGCGGCGAGCTTCGTCGTCGCCCCGGTGGCGACCAGCCATTTCACCGGCGCGGATGCCGCGTTTGCCAAGAACGGCAATGGCGGTGGGAACGGTGGCGGAAATGGCGGTGGCCATGGCGGCGGCAACGGGGGCGGCAACGGCCACGCGGGCGGCAAATCCGGCGCGGCGGGCAAATCCGCATCGGCCGGGCGTCCCACGAGCCCGGGCAATTCCGGCAAAGCTGCCACGCATGGCGGCGGCCCGGCGAAATTCCTCGACGATCTCTTCTCCGGCAAACTTAACAACAAGTCGCAACACACCAGCCGCTCCACCGTGAAGACGGCGTCGCGCGGTACGACCGCGACGAAGAAACGCTCGACCACCCCAACCGAATACGCGGTCAACGAGTCGCCGCGTCCGAACGGCAAGCCGAGCCTGAGCGAGGATGAGCTGCGCAATCACGGCGAGCTGGCCTCCGAGCTGAAAGGCCTGAATGCCGCCCATGCCAGCGCGACAGCGCTCGCCAACGCCTCGCCGAACAGCCAGGTGGGTCGGATTGCAGCCTATCGCGACACGGTTCTGGCTGCGGCCGAGGCCGAGCAGAACCTGACCGACGCGCAGGATGCGCTGGCGGCACTTGAATCGCAGGATGTCCGCAGCGTGGAGGATATCCAGGCAGCGATCGATGAGCTTAACCCCGAGGCGGAGGGCTATGATGCGCAGCTCGCGCCGCTGGAGGAAGAACTGGCGGCAGCGACGACCTATGAGGCCGATCTGGCCGCTGCGCAGCAGAAGGTCACCGATCTGGAAACCGAGATCGCGAACTCCGCTACGAACGAAAACGATGCGCTTCTCGCCGCTTCGAACGGTCGCGAGCTTTCGCCCGAGGCGCTCGCCTATCTGCACCAACTGCTTGACCTGCCCCCGCCGGAGACCGCGACGACAGAGCCGCCCGCCGATGGCGATGTGGCGACCGGCGACGGCACGACGGGGGACGGCACCGTCGAAGGCGATCTCGCCGCGACCGGGGAAACCACCGATCCGCTCGTGGATCCGTCCACCGAGAGCTGATCTCGCTTAAAGCCAATGCGAAAGGGCCGTCCTTCGGGGCGGCCCTTGTTCATTGGAAAAAAAGCTTCTATTCCGTCGCGGAACAAGAAAACCGGGAGATGCCGTATGTCCGCGCCCAAGAAAGTCGTGCTTGCCTATTCGGGCGGCCTCGATACCTCGATCATCCTGAAATGGCTGCAGACCGAATACGGCTGCGAGGTCATCACCTACACCGCCGATCTCGGCCAAGGCGAGGAACTCGAGCCGGCGCGCAAGAAGGCAGAGATGCTCGGCATCAAACCCGAGAATATCCATATCCTAGACGCGCGCGAGGAATTCGTCCGCGATTTCGTCTTCCCGATGTTCCGCGCCAATGCGGTCTACGAGGGGCTCTATCTGCTGGGCACCTCGATCGCGCGCCCGCTGATCTCCAAGCATCTCGTCGAGATCGCGCATCAGCACGGCGCCGATGCGGTGGCGCATGGCGCGACCGGCAAGGGCAACGATCAGGTCCGCTTCGAGCTGTCGGCCTATGCGCTCGACCCGTCGATCAAGGTGATCGCGCCGTGGCGCGAATGGGATCTGTCCTCGCGCACCAAACTCTTGGAATTCGCCGAGGCCAACCAGATCCCGATCGCAAAGGACAAGCGCGGCGAAGCGCCTTTCTCGGTCGATGCGAACCTGCTTCACACCTCGTCCGAGGGGAAGGTGCTGGAAGACCCGGCAGATATGGCGCCCGATTACGTCTACCAGCGCACCGACGATCCGATCACGCAGGCTCCGAACGAGCCCGAATATATCGAGATCGGTTTCGAGAAGGGTGACGCGGTCTCGATCAACGGCGAGGCGATGTCGCCCGCGACGATCCTCACCAAGCTGAACGAATACGGCAAAAAGCACGGCATTGGCCGTCTCGATTTCGTCGAGAACCGCTTCGTCGGCATGAAGTCGCGCGGCGTCTACGAGACTCCCGGCGGCACGATCCTGCTGGAGGCCCACCGCGGCATCGAGCAGATCACGCTCGACAGCGGCGCGGGCCACCTGAAGGATTCGATCATGCCGCGCTATGCCGAGCTGATCTATAACGGCTTCTGGTTCTCGCCCGAGCGTGAGGCGCTGCAGGCGCTGATCGACAAGACGCAGGAATATGTCACCGGCACGGTGAAGCTGATGCTCTTCAAGGGCGCGGCCCGGACCGTGGCGCGCTGGTCGGATTATTCGCTCTATTCCGAGGCCCATGTGACCTTCGAAGAAGACGCAGGTGCCTACGATCAGAAAGACGCGGCGGGCTTCATCCAGCTCAACGCGCTGCGCCTGAAGCTGATCGCAACCCGCAACGCGCGAGTGAAGAAATGAGTTTTTCGCAGCCCAAGGCCGCCATCGTCACCGTCTCCGACCGCGCGTCCCGGGGCGAATACGAGGACAAGGGCGGTCCGGGCTGCGAGGACTATCTCCGCGGCGTGGTCACCTCGCCGCTGGAGATCGAGCGTCACATCATCCCCGATGGGCGCGAGAGCGTCGCGGCAAAGCTGCGCGAGCTGGTCGAGGCGGAAGCCGATCTGATCCTGATCACCGGCGGCACCGGTCCCGCGCCGCGCGACGAGACGCCCGAGGGCTGCTTCGACGTGATCGAGAAGGAACTCGCGGGCTTCGGCGAAGAAATGCGCCGCGCCTCGCTGCTCGAAGTGCCGACCGCCATTCTGTCGCGCCAGTCGGCAGGGATCGCGGGAAAATCGCTGATCATTATGGTGCCGGGAAAACCCTCGGCCATCGCGACCTGCCTCGATGCGGTCTTCGCCGCCGTGCCCTATTGCCTCGACCTGATCGGCGCGGGCTATATCGAGACCGATCCTGCCCGGATCAAAGCCTTCCGTCCGAAGAAGAAGTAAGAGGGGGCGCTGCCCCCGTCTCTTTCAGAGAGTCCCCCGGGATATTTGACCCGGGGCGAAAATCGCCTCTCTTCGCGTTGGCCGAAATATCCCGGGGGTGAATGCCGAAGGCAGAGGGGCAGCGCCCCTTACCGCTTCACCGCTGCGATGGCGTAATTCACCGAAAGATCGCGCTCCGAGAGTGACCATGTCCATGCCAGCGGGTTGAACACCATTCCGCGGCGGTCGACCGGGTCGAGGCCTGCGTTGCGCGACAGCTCGTAAAGCTCGTCGGGCGTGACGAATTTCGACCATTCATGCGTGCCCACCGGCAGCCAGCGCATCACCCGCTCGGCGCCGATGATCGCGACCATGTAGCTTTTCGGATTGCGGTTCAGCGTCGAGCAGATCATCAGCCCGCCCGGCCTCATCAGGCTCTGGATAGTGTTCACGAAGCCCTGCGGATCGGCGACGTGTTCGATGATCTCCATCGCGAGGACGACATCGAATTGCTCACCCTTCGCGGCCAGATCTTCCGCCGCGCAATGGCGGTAATCGATTTCGAGCCCCGACTGTTCGGCATGCAGCCGCGCCACGGGGATATTTCGCTCGGCGGCATCCGCCCCCACGACCTCGGCCCCGAGCCGCGCCATCGGTTCGGACAGAAGCCCGCCGCCGCAGCCGATATCCAGCAGGCGCAGCCCCTCGAACGGGCGCGGCGCTTTCAGGTCACGACCGAACTGGGTGGCGATCTGGGTGGTGATGTAGTCGAGACGGCACGGGTTGAGCATATGCAGCGGTTTGAACTTGCCGTTCGGGTCCCACCATTCGGCGGCCATTGCTTCGAATTTGGCGACTTCGGACGGGTCGATGCTGTTTGCCGGATCTGCCATTGCTCTCCTCGCATTGATTTTAGGGCAGCCCATGGCGGGCGCGCCTTTTGCTCTATATAGTCCGGATATGGACAGAACTGCAGGGCAAAAGCGCGCATCGGGCGCCCATCTTTATCCGCCGATCGAGCCTTTCGATCAGCGCCGGATCGACGTGGGCGATGGCCATATTCTTTATGTCGAGCAATCCGGCCATCCCGAGGGCCAGCCGGTCGTCGTCTGCCACGGCGGACCGGGCGGCGGCTGCTCGCCGACGATGCGGCGATTCTTCGATCCGCAGCATTACCGGGTCATCCTGTTCGATCAGCGCGGCTGCGGTCTGTCGCGCCCGCATGCCAGCGTCGCCGACAACACGACATGGCATCTGATCGCGGATATGGAGCAGATCCGCCGGACGCTCGGCATCGACAGGTGGATGGTTTTCGGCGGCAGTTGGGGGGCGACACTGGCGTTGCTTTATGCGCAGGCGCATCCCGACCGGGCCTCGAACCTGATTCTTCGGGGCGTCTTTCTTGCGACGCAGGCGGAGCTCGACTGGTTCTACGGCGGCGGCGCGGGGAATTTCTATCCCGACCTCTGGGCGAATTTCCGGCGTCCGATTCCGGAGGACGAGCAGCACGATCTGATCGGCGCCTATCACAAGCGGCTCTTTTCGGGCGACTACATGGCCGAAGCGCGCTATGCGCGGCACTGGGCGATGTGGGAGAACGCGCTGGCGTCGGTGCGCTATGACGGTCCGCCGGGCGAAGCCTCGCCCGATTACGCGCGTGCCTTCGCGCGGCTCGAGAACCACTATTTCCAGAACGCGGCCTTCCTTGAAGAGGACGGCCAGATCCTGCGCGACCGCTACAAGATCGAGCATATCCCGACGACGATCGTGCAGGGGCGGCTCGACATGATCTGTCCGCCGACTTCGGCCTATCGGCTGGCGCAGGGCTGGGCGCTGGCGAAGCTTCAGCTGGTGCCGATGGCAGGACATGCGCTTTCCGAGCCGGGGATCACGGCCGGGCTTGTCCGCGCGATGGATGAGCTTAGATCCTGATCTGACACCGGATTTCCATCGAGGCCGCCATGACGCTCACCTATTTCCTGCTGTTTCTCGCGGCCTCCGCGGCTGCGGCTGCAACCGGCATCATCTTCAAGCCGGGCGAATGGTATGTCGGCTTGAAGAAGCCGGACTTCACGCCGCCGAACTGGGTGTTTCCCGTGGCCTGGACTTATCTCTATGTCTCGGTCGCCTACGCTGCGGCGCGCATCGCCCCCGAGGCCGGAAGCCAGATCGCGCTTGCGCTGTTTGCGGTGCAGATCGCGCTGAACACGCTCTGGACGCCGGTGTTTTTCGGGGCGCATCGGTTGTGGCTCGGGCTCCTCGTCCTGATCTGTCTGTGGGTCGCAGTAGCGGCGATGATGCTGGCATTCCTGCAGCTCGATATGCTGGCCGGATTGCTGGTCTTCCCCTATCTCGTCTGGCTGACATTGGCGGGCGCGCTGAACTTCCGCGTCTGGCGCGACAACCCGAGGGCGGGTGCCCAGACCTGATTCCACTTGCGGAATCTGCGATACAGGACTATATCGCCTTCAACAGCGGCGCGCCGGGGTCCAAACCTGACGCCCACCGGAAACGTGTGACGGGCCGCAACGGCCCGTTTTTTGTTTTTGTAGGATCGGAAAGAGAGACATGACCGACCTGATCGCCAAGACCGCCATCGACCGGCGTCTGGCCGAGATCGTGACCCCCGTGATCGAGGGGCTGGGCTTCGAGCTCGTGCGGCTGCGGCTGCAGGGCGGCAAGACGGCCACGCTTCAGATCATGGCAGACCGCCCCGATGGCGGCATCGTCGTGGACGATTGCGCCGCGATCTCGACTGCCGTGTCCGCGGCCCTCGACGTGGAAGACCCGATCGAGGACAAATATACGCTCGAAGTGTCGTCGCCCGGCATCGATCGCCCGCTGACGCGCTTCAAGGATTTCGACATCTGGGAAGGCTACGAGGCGAAGATCGAGACTTCCGAGCAGATCGACGGGCGCAAGCGCTTCAAGGGTATCCTGCGCGGCACCGAAGGCTCGGAAATCCTGATCGAGCTGGACGAGAACGGCGAAGACGTCGTGATCGGCCTCCAGTTCGACTGGCTCGCGGATGCGAAGCTGGTGCTGACCGATGAGCTGATCGACGAGATGCTGCGCCAGAAGAAGGCGACCGAAGGCGTCGACGAAGCTGAATTTGACGAGATTGACGATTCCCCCGAGGAGGAGAACTGAGATGGCCATCACGGCAGCCAACCAGCTTGAGCTTCTGCAGACCGCCGAGGCGGTGGCGCGCGAAAAGATGATCGACCCGGATCTGGTGATCCAGGCGATGGAAGAGAGTCTCGCGCGTGCGGCGAAGTCGCGTTACGGCGCGGAGATGGACATCCGCGTCTCGATCGATCGCAAGACCGGCAAGGCGACCTTCACCCGTGTCCGCACCGTCGTCGAAGACGAGGATCTGGAGAACTATCAGGCCGAGCTGACCGTCGAGCAGGCGAAGCAGTATCTCGAAAATCCCTCGGTCGGCGATGAGATCGTCGACGAGGTGCCGCCGGTCGATCTGGGCCGCATCGCCGCGCAATCGGCCAAGCAGGTCATCCTGCAGAAGGTCCGCGAAGCCGAGCGTGATCGCCAGTACGAAGAGTTCAAGGACCGCGTCGGCACGATCATCAACGGCATCGTCAAGCGCGAGGAATACGGCAACATCATCGTCGATGTGGGCCGTGGCGAAGCGATTCTGCGCCGCAACGAGAAGATCGGCCGCGAGAGCTATCGCCCGAACGACCGTATCCGTGCCTATGTGAAAGACGTGCGCCGCGAGACCCGTGGCCCGCAGATCTTCCTCAGCCGCACCGCGCCGGAATTCATGGCCGAACTGTTCAAGATGGAAGTGCCGGAAATCTACGACGGCATCATCGAGATCAAGGCCGTGGCCCGCGATCCGGGTTCGCGCGCGAAGATCGGCGTCATCTCCTATGACAACTCGATCGATCCGGTCGGCGCCTGTGTCGGTATGCGCGGTTCGCGCGTGCAGGCCGTCGTCGGCGAGCTTCAGGGCGAGAAGATCGACATCATCCCGTGGAACGAAGATCAGGCGACCTTCCTCGTGAACGCGCTGCAGCCGGCCGAAGTGTCGAAAGTGGTGATCGACGAGGAAGCGCAGAAGATCGAAGTCGTGGTGCCGGACGAGCAACTGTCGCTCGCCATCGGCCGCCGCGGTCAGAACGTGCGTCTGGCCTCGCAGTTGACCGGTCTCGACATCGATATCCTGACCGAGGCCGAGGAATCGGCACGCCGTCAGGCCGAATTCGCCGAGCGCACCAAGCTGTTCGTCGACGCGCTGGACCTCGACGAGTTCTTCGCGCAGCTCCTCGTGGCCGAGGGCTTCACCTCGCTCGAGGAAGTGGCCTATGTCGAGATGGACGAGTTGCTGTCGATCGAAGGCGTGGACGAGGACACTGCAGGCGAACTGCAGGCCCGTGCCCGCGACGTGATCGAAGAGCAGAACCGCAAGGCGCTGGAGGCGGCGAAGGAAATGGGCGTCGAGCAGTCGCTGTTCGACTTCGAAGGCCTGACCCCGCAGATGATCGAGGCGCTCGCGAAAGACGACGTCAAGACGCTGGAAGATTTCGCGACCTGCGCCGACTGGGAACTGGCCGGCGGCTGGACCACGGTCGACGGTCAGCGCGTGAAGGATGAAGGTCTGCTCGAGAAATTCGACGTGAGCCTCGAAGAGGCGCAGAACCTGATCATGACCGCGCGTATTCAGTTGGGCTGGGTCGACCCGTCCGAGCTGGAAGGCGACGCGGAAGACGAAGGCGAAGAGGAAACCGCGGAGGAGGCCGAGGCGTAAGCCTCGGTCCCGACCGGAGAGGAGCTTAGATGAGTCGCGGCGGAAAGCCGAAAAATCACGACGAGCCAGAACGGCGCTGCATCGTCACCGGCGATGTTCAGCCGAAGGCGGGGCTTGTCCGCTTCGTGGTCGGACCCGACGGGATGGTCTACCCGGACGTGGCGGGCAAGCTGCCCGGCCGCGGAATCTGGGTGACGTCCGATCGCGGCATCATCGAGACGGCGATGAAAAAGGGATTGTTCCCCCGTGCAGCCAAGCAGGCGGTCAAAACCCCTGAGAATCTGGTGGAATTGGTGGAACAAGCCCTTGCCTCTCGCGTTGTGGAGCTTATTTCTCTGGAGCGAAAGGCCGGCAAAGCGATTGTCGGCTTCGAGAAGGTCAAGGGCTGGCTGGCCGAGGGGCGCGCGAAAGTGCTGCTACAGGCAAGCGACGGCTCGGACAGGGGCAAGGGCAAGCTTTGGACGCCCGAAGGCGGGCGCTGGTTCGGCTGCCTCACCTCTCAGGAATTGGGTTTGGCATTCGGCCGCGATCGTGCGATACACGGCGCGCTTGCAGCCGGTGGCCTCACCCGGCGCGTAATTGAAGACGCATCGAGGCTTGCGGGCGTACGCAAGCAGGACGGCGGCAAGACCGCCATGAAGGATACGAAGACGGCATGAGCGATACGGACGGCAAAAAGACTCTCGGACTGGGCGGCGGGCGCCCCGGGCAGGTGAAGCAAAGCTTCTCGCACGGGCGCACTAAGAACGTCGTGGTCGAGACGAAAGGCAAGAAGCGGGTGCTGAACAAACCGGCGGCAGGCGCTGGTAAGGGCGGGGGCAACAAACCCTCCCTTGGCGATCCGTCGAAGCGCCCCGCCGGGATTTCCGACGCCGAGATGGAGCGTCGCCTGAAGGCGCTTCAGGCCGCGAAGGCGCGCGAGGCCGAAGAGGCCGCCGCCCGCGAGGCCGAGGAAAAAGCCCGCGAAGAAGAGCGCGAGCGTCGTCGCGCCGAGGCTGAGGCCAAGGAGCGCGAGGAGCGTGAACGCGAAGCGGCCCTGAAGGCCAAGGAAGAAGAGGACGAGCGCAAGAAGCGCGAGGCCGAACTTCGCGACAAGAAGAAAGAAGAGATCCGCAAGGGCGGACCGAAGAAAGATGCGCCGGTCGATCAGGCCGCGGTCGAAGCAGCGGCTGCCCGCGCCGAGACCAAGGGCGTCTCCTCCTCGGGTCCGCGCAAGACGGATCGCGAGCGTGACACGCGCAACGATCGCAACAACGATCGTAACAACAAGGGCAACGACCGCGGCAACCGCCGTTCGGGCAAGCTCTCCTTGAGCGATGCGCTTTCGGGTGGCGAAGGCCGCCAGCGTTCGCTTGCCGCGATGAAGCGCAAGCAGGAAAAAGCGCGCCAGAAGGCGATGGGCGGTACGCAGCGTGCTGAAAAGCAGTCCCGCGAAGTGCAGCTCCCCGAGACGATCATCGTGTCGGAACTCGCCAACCGTATGGCGGAGCGCGCCGCGGATGTGGTCAAAACGCTCATGAAGATGGGCATGATGGTCACCGCGAACCAGACGCTCGACGCCGATACCGCCGAATATGTGATCGAGGAATTCGGTCATAAGGCCGTGCGCGTGTCGGATGCGGATGTCGAGCAAGTCATCGATCAGGTCGACGACAAGGAAGAAGATCTGCAGCCGCGCCCGCCGATCGTCACGATCATGGGTCACGTCGACCACGGCAAGACCTCGCTGCTCGACGCGATCCGCAAGGCGAACGTCGTCTCGGGTGAGGCAGGCGGGATCACGCAGCACATCGGCGCCTATCAGGTGCAGACCGAGAGCGGCGCGACGCTGTCCTTCCTGGATACGCCCGGCCACGCGGCCTTTACCTCGATGCGTGCACGCGGTGCGAATGTCACCGATATCGTGGTGCTCGTGGTGGCGGCCGATGACTCGGTGATGCCGCAGACCATCGAAGCGATCAATCACTCGAAGGCCGCTGGCGTTCCGATGATCGTCGCGATCAACAAGTGCGACAAGCCCGAGGCGAACGCCCAGAAGGTCCGCACCGAGCTTCTGCAGCACGAAGTCGTCGTCGAAGAGATGTCGGGTGACGTGCAGGACGTGGAAGTTTCGGCGAAGACCGGCAAGGGTCTCGACGAACTGCTCGAAGCGATCGCGCTTCAGGCCGAACTGCTCGAACTGAAGGCGAACCCCGATCGCGCTGCGCAAGGTGCGGTGATCGAGGCGAAGCTCGACGTTGGCCGCGGTCCGGTCGCGACGGTTCTGGTGCAGAATGGCACGCTGCGCAAAGGCGACATCTTCGTCGTCGGCGAGCAGTGGGGTAAGGTCCGCGCGCTGATCAACGACAAGGGCGACCGCGTCGATGAGGCCGGTCCGTCGGTTCCGGTCGAGGTGCTCGGCATCAACGGCACGCCCGAGGCTGGCGACGTTCTCAACGTCGTCGAAACCGAGGCGCAGGCCCGCGAGATCGCCGAATACCGCGAGCAGGCTGCGAAGGACAAACGCGCCGCTGCCGGTGCCGCGACGACGCTGGAACAGCTGATGGCGAAAGCCAAGGCCGACGAAAGCGTCACCGAACTGCCCGTGCTGGTGAAGGCCGACGTGCAGGGCTCGGCGGAAGCGATCGTTCAGGCGCTCGAGAAGGTCGGCAACGAAGAGGTGCGCGTCCGTGTGCTGCATTCGGGCGTCGGTGCAATCACCGAATCCGACATCACGCTGGCCGAGGCGTCCAACGCGCCGGTCATCGGGTTCAACGTTCGTGCCAATGCGCCTGCGCGCAACGCCGCGAACCAGAAGGGCGTCGAGATCCGCTACTACTCGATCATCTACGATCTGGTGGACGACATCAAAGCTGCCGCTTCGGGCCTCCTGTCGGCCGAGATCCGCGAACACTTCATCGGCTATGCCGAGATCCTCGAAGTGTTCAAGGTCACCGGCGTCGGCAAGGTTGCTGGTTGCCGCGTCACCGAGGGTGTCGCCCGTCGTTCGGCTGGCGTGCGCCTGCTGCGTGACAACGTGGTGATCCACGAAGGCACGCTGAAGACGCTCAAGCGCTTCAAGGACGAGGTCAAGGAAGTGCCCTCCGGTCAGGAATGCGGCATGGCCTTCGAGAAATACGACGATATCCGCCCCGGCGATGTCATCGAGATTTTCGAGCGCGAAGAAGTCGAGCGGACGCTCTGATCCTTCGGGACCATCCTACAGATATGAAAACGGGGGCCTTCGCGCCCCCGTTTTGCATTTGTGGTTATGATTTGCGGGCTCTGGGCGTGCGGTTCTTACTTTGCGCGCCCGCTAGAAGCGCAAGCTCTGGAGGATCCGCGACAAATAAGTGAACCGAGGCTGGGCAGGTGCGAGAGATTGCGGATAGGATCACGAAGGTTAATCGCGTCCGGAATCTGCTCAGAGCCAGTCGCGCAGGATGGGGATCAGCGGGATATCCGCTGGCGGCATCTCGTAATCGCGCAAATCGCGCGCCCGCGCCCAGGCGAGCGTTTGTCCCTCGCGGGGGCTGACGATCCCCTGCCACTTGCGGCAGGCAAAGAGCGGCATCAGCAGGTGAAAGTCGTCATAGGCGTGGCTGGCGAAGGTCAGCGGCGCGAGGCAGCTCTGATGGGTCTGGATGCCCAGTTCTTCGTCCAGCTCGCGGATCAGCGCGGCCTCGGGAGTCTCGCCCGGCTCGACCTTGCCACCGGGAAACTCCCACAGACCTGCCATCGACTTGCCCTCGGGGCGCTGTGCCAGAAGCACGCGCCCGTCGGCGTCGATCAGGGCGACGGCGGATACCAGAACCATCTTCACGAACGATAATCCGCGTTAATGTCGATGTAGCGGTGGGTGAGATCGCAAGTCCAGACCGATTTCGATGCGCGACCGAGCCCGAGATCGACGCCAATAACCAACTCGTCATTCTTCATATACGCGCTCGCGGCCTCCTCGGAGTAATCCGGCACGCGCCAGCCTTTCTCGGCCACCACCATGTCCCCGAAGGAAATCTTGAGCTTGTCGCGATCGGCCTCGGCCCCGGACTTGCCGACGGCCGCCACGACGCGGCCCCAGTTCGCGTCCTCGCCTGCGATCGCGGTCTTCACCAGCGGCGAATTCGCGATCGACATCGCGATCTTATGCGCGTCCTCGTTCGAGCGCGCCCGCGTCACGCGGATCTCGACGAACTTGGTGGCGCCTTCGCCGTCTTTCACGACCTGATGGGCCAGATCCATCATCACGCCGCGCAGACCGGCCTCGAACGCCTTCGCCGGCTCCGAGCGCAGATCGGCGATCTCGGCGGCGTCGGATTTCCCGGTCGCCGCGACGATCAGCGCATCCGAGGTCGACGTATCGCTGTCCACGGTGATCGCGTTGAACGTGTCATCCACCTGCCGCGACAGCATCTTTTGCAGCCGCGCCGGCGTGATTTTCGCATCGGTGAAGATATAGACCAGCATCGTCGCCATGTTCGGCGCGATCATCCCCGAGCCTTTCGCGATCCCGGCGATCTTGATCTTGCCGCCTTCGCCCTGAATTTCGGCAAAGGCGCCTTTGGGATAGGTATCGGTCGTCATGATCGCGCGCGCGGCATCCTCGATCCCGGCAGGGGAGAGGCGCTGCGTCAGGCTGTCGATCACCGCGACGATCTTGTCATGGGGAAGCGGCTCGCCAATGACGCCGGTGGAGGAGGAGAACACGCGGCTGATCGGCATGTCGAGCGCTTCGGCCACCGCTCCGGTGACCTTGTCGACGCTCTCCTGACCGCGTTTCCCGGTGAACGCGTTGGCATTGCCGGAGTTGACAATGATCGCGGCACCGGCGTCGTCCGGCGCGCGCATCGCAAGCTTTTCCTGACAATCGAGAACGCAGGCCGCGCGGGTGGAGGACGTGGTGAACACGCCCGCGATCGAAGCGCCCGGCGCAATCCGCGCCAGCATCACGTCGGTGCGGCCGGCATATTTGACCCCCGCCGCAGCGGAGGCGAATTCGACCCCCGCGATTTCCGGAAGATCGGGAAATTTCGCGGGGGCGAGCGGCGAGATCGTGACCGATTTCGCCTTGGTCTGTGCCGCAGGCGCGGCAGGGGCGGGCGCGTCGGAAAGGTCGGACTTCAGCGCCTTCACCTTGGCGCGGAGCTTTTTGACCTTGGCCTTCAGCTCCTTGGTGTCCTTCGACTTTTTCTTCGCCATCGCGCCCGCCTTTTGATCGATCAGTTGCTACCCAGGATGGACTGATCTTTCAGAACGCTCGGATCAATCCCGTCGGTCATCTTGTCGATTTTGGCTTCGTCCACAACAGCCTTTACGCGGTTTTGCACAGCCTCCTGACGAATATCGCCCACCAGCTTCTTGCGCACATCGGCCAGTTTCGGGGCATCGACCATCTTGGTGCCGAGCAGCTTCACCACGTGCCAGCCGTATTGGGTCTGGATCGGACCGGCGACTTCGCCTTCCTTCATGCCCGCGACCTCGTCCGCGAAGGGCTTGACCATCGCGTCGAGCTTAAACCAGCCCAGATCGCCGCCATTCGCCGCAGCGCCATCGGTCGAGTTCTTCTTCGCCAGTTCCGCGAAGTCGGCGCCGTTATCGATCTCTTTCTTGATCTTCTCGGCCTCTTCCTTGGTTTTCACGATGATATGGGCGGCGTGATATTCCTTGGTCGGCTCGGCCTTGGCGTATTTCGCGTCATAGGCTTTCTGCACGGCTTCGTCGGTCACGGCCTTGTCGGCGGTGTAGTTGAGGAACGCACCCGACAGGTAAGCGCGCTTTTGCACTTCGAGGGCGATCTTATCGCGCTGGGTGATGCGCTTTTCCTCGAGCTGTGCGAGCGCGGTCTGCTGGATCAGCTGCTGCAGGACGCCGTCGAACAGCTTGTCGTCGGGCAGCTGCTGGTATTGCGCGGGCAGGCCGTCGCGCACGGTTTGCATCATGCCAAGCGTGATGTCCTGGCCATTGACGGTAGCCACGACAGTGTCGGCGCTCAGGTCGGTGCGCGGCTTGGCGGCGGTTTCCGATTTCGCGGTATCCCCAGCGGGTGCAGGCGCTTTTGCGTCCTCGGCCTGTGCGATTCCGGCAGTCATCGCGCAGATCGCTACGCTCGCAAGCAGTTTCGTCAGATTCGGCATCCTTGCCACTTCCTTTCTGCCGCGTCTTTAGGCGGCGTTGACACTCTGGCAGTCGCCCCTTACATCGCCAAGGGTCTGTAAGAGCCGTTTCGGCCTTGTTTCGCTAGCTCTTCTAGGCAAGCAAACCCTATGCGGCAAGGCACAGGGAATAACGATCTGGTCAGCTACCCTCGGAGATTACATGCTCGGCATCGGAACACTCGCGAAGAAGGTCTTCGGCACGTCGAATGATCGTAAGGTGAAATCGGTGCGCCCGCTGGTGGCCAAGATCAACGCGCTGGAGGAGGAATACGCAGCCCTCTCCGACGAACAGATCATCGAAAAGACGCGCGATTTTCAGCGCCGCGTGCAGGAAGAGGGCGAGAGCCTCGACAAGATTCTGCCCGAAGCCTTCGCCAACTGCCGCGAAGCCGCGAAGCGTGCACTCGGCCTGCGGGCCTTCGACGTGCAGCTGATCGGTGGCATCTTCCTGCATCAGGGCAACATCGCCGAGATGAAGACGGGCGAAGGGAAAACCCTCGTCGCAACCTTCCCGGCCTACCTGAACGCGCTGGCGGGCAAGGGCGTGCATGTCGTCACCGTGAACGACTATCTCGCGCGGCGCGACGCGGAATGGATGAGCAAGGTCTACGGTGCGCTGGGTCTGACCACCGGCGTCGTCGTGCCCTTCCAGGCCGAGCCCGAGAAGAAGCAGGCCTACGCCGCCGACATCACCTATTCTACGAATAACGAGCTCGGCTTCGATTATCTGCGCGACAACATGAAGACCTCGGTCGACCAGATGATGCAGCGCGGCCATTTCTACGCGATCATCGACGAGGTCGACTCGATCCTCATCGACGAGGCGCGCACGCCGCTGATCATCTCGGGCCCGTCCGACGACCGCTCGGAGCTGTATATCACGCTCGACAAATTCATCCCGAGCCTGACCGAAGATCATTACACCATCGACGAGAAGGCCCGCACAGCGACCTTCACCGAAGAGGGCAACGACTTCCTCGAAAACCTCCTGCTGGAGGCAGGCGTTCTGCCCGAGGGGCAGTCGCTTTACGATCCGGAAAGCACGACCATCGTGCACCACGTCAACCAGGCCCTGCGCGCCCACAAGCTGTTCTTCAAGGATCAGAACTACGTCGTGCAATCGGGCGAGGTCGTGCTGATCGACGAATTCACCGGCCGGATGATGAAGGGGCGCCGCCTCTCGGAAGGGCTGCATCAGGCGATCGAAGCCAAGGAAGGCGTCGATATTCAGCCCGAGAACGTGACGCTCGCCTCGGTCACCTTCCAGAACTACTTCCGTCTCTACGACAAGCTGGGCGGCATGACCGGCACCGCGGCCACCGAGGCCGAGGAATTCGCCGAGATCTACTCGCTGGGCGTGGTCGAGATCCCGACCAACCGTCCGATCGCGCGGAAAGACGAACATGACCGCGTCTACCGCACGGCGCAGGAGAAATACGACGCTGTCGTTGAGGCGATCAAGAAGGCCCACGAGAAGGGGCAGCCGATGCTGGTCGGCACCACCTCGATCGAGAAATCCGAAATGCTCTCGGATATGCTCAAGAAGGCCGGTATCAAGCACAACGTCCTCAATGCACGTCAGCACGAGCAGGAAGCGACCATCGTCGCCGAGGCCGGTCGTCTGGGTGCGGTGACCATTGCGACCAACATGGCTGGCCGCGGCACTGACATTCAGCTCGGCGGTAATGTCGAGATGCGCGTTCAGGACGAACTCGCTGCGAATCCCGACGCCGATCCCGAAGAGGTCCGCAAGCGGATCGACGCGGCGACCGCCGAGGAAAAGGCGAAGGTTCTGGAAGCGGGCGGCCTGTTCGTTCTCGCGACCGAGCGCCACGAAAGCCGCCGCATCGACAACCAGCTGCGCGGCCGTTCGGGCCGTCAGGGCGACCCGGGCCGTTCGCTGTTCTTCCTGTCGCTGGAAGACGACCTGATGCGGATCTTCGGCTCCGACAAGCTCGATTCGGTCCTCTCGAAGCTGGGCATGAAAGAGGGCGAAGCGATCGTCCACCCGTGGGTGAACAAGTCGCTCGAGCGTGCGCAGGCGAAGGTCGAAGGTCGCAACTTCGACATCCGCAAGCAGCTTCTGAAATTCGATGACGTGATGAACGACCAGCGGAAAGCGGTCTTCTCGCAGCGTCGCGAAATCATGGAAACCGAAGAGGTCGGCGAGATCACCCGCGATATGCGCGTGCAAGTGATCGAAGATCTCGTGGACCGCTACATGCCGCCGAAATCCTATGCCGATCAATGGGATGTCGAAGGGATGCATCAGGCGGTGATCGAGCTGCTCAACCTCGACGTTCCGATCGCGGAATGGGCCGAGGAAGAGGGCGTCGATCAGGAGGTCGTCACCGAGCGTCTCGAAGAGGCGACCGATACGCTGATGGCCGAGAAAGCCGAAGCCTTCGGTGCCGACACGATGCAGATGATCGAAAAGCAGGTCCTGCTGCAGATCATCGACGCGAAATGGCGCGAACATCTGGTTACGCTCGATCAGCTGCGCCAGACCATCGGTTTCCGCGGTTATGCGCAGCGCGATCCGCTTTCGGAATTCAAGACCGAGGGCTTCCAGCTGTTCGAGATCATGCTCGACAGCTTGCGCTCGGACGTGACCCAGCAGCTGGCCCGCATTCGTCCGCTAACCGAAGAAGAGCAGGCGCAGATGATGCAAGCGCAACAGCAGCAGCTCGCGCCCGCCGAGGCGCCGGCGGCCGAGGCTGCGCCCGAGGTCGAGGTGGTGGGAGAGCCGCTGCCGGGCTTCGATGAGACCAATCCGGCAACCTGGGGCGAGCCGTCGCGGAACGATCCCTGCCCCTGCGGCTCGGGCAAAAAGTTCAAGCATTGCCACGGGCAGCTCGTTTGACACAACTCTGACGAGAATATGGCAAAGTTGAGGCGGCTTCGGCCGCCTTTTCCATATCTTGTTGGAGTCGTTGACTCTCTTGGCAGGGTGACCCCACCCAAAGCCAGCTATGGGTGCACGATTTCCCCAATCGCGCCCCAGCTTCGCCGCTTTCGGCCATTAGGAAAAAATTAAGCAGTTTTCTAAGACCGAGTTCGAGGCGGCGATGCGCACCATTCGCAAGATTTCCATGATCGGAGCGACATTCCTGCTCGCCGCCGCGACTGGTCATGTGATGCAAAGCGTGGGCCCGCGTCCGCAACTCGGTGCGTCTTTGGTCGCCAGCTCGGTCGGAAGCGAGTCCTGGGAAAAGCGTGCCGCGCCGCCCCGCGAAGAGCCGAAGGTCCGGCTGATTTCGAAAACCGTGCTGCGCAATCCTCCGGTCTATCATTTTGCGGCCGATCCCGGCGTCGGGATCGTTCCGGCGACTGTGCGCACCTCTGGCGACCAGTTCAACGCGCCTCTGCCGCAACCGATGCCGCTGAAAACCGGTGCCACCGATTGCGACAATCCGGTGCTGTCGGTGAGCCCAGTCGGAGACGGCTTGACCAAGCTGGAACTGAACGCGCCGTGCCATCCCGATACGAATCTGGCGATCCGTGACGAATCGCTCTCGATCGCGGGGCAAACGGATGCTTCGGGGGTTTTCGAGGCGGTACTGCCGCTTCTCGCGCCCACGACATCGCTGCAAGTCACTGCTGACGGTGCGATGATCGCGCAGCTGGAAGCCGGAGCCTCCGGCCTTGATAAGATCAACCGGGCGATCTGGGTGACGAAGGCCGAGAGCCCTTTGCATCTCAACGCCTATGAGAACGGCGCGCAGTTCGACGACGCTGGCCACCTCGACGCGACGAAGCCGCGTTCGCCGGGCACGTCGCTGGGCGGGTATATGCAAAGCTTCACCGCCGCCGATGGCAAGCGCATCGAGATCTATACTGCGCCCAAGACCCTTACAGATCTCCGGCTGCAATTGGAGGCGAGTTTTTCGCCCGAGGATTGCGGTAAATCCGTCGGCGGGCGTCTGATGCGGATGCATGGCACGGGGACTGCCGCGATGCCGATCACGCTTGATCTGCCCGCTTGCCCCTCCGATGGCGGCACGGTGGTTCTGCCGCTTGACGGGTTCGAATCTCAGGGCCTGACCGCTCAAAAGTAACCCTCCGAGCGTAGGCTGATCTCGCAATCCTTTCCGAGGATCAGGTGATCATGCAGCACGATGCCGAAGAGCTTCGCTGCCTCGTCGATCTGTCGGGTCAGGACGATGTCCGCCTCTGACGGAGTCGGATCGCCAGAGGGATGATTATGGACGAGGATCAGCGCCGAGGCATTTGCCTCCAGCGCACGCTTCATCACCTCGCGCGGATAGACCGGGACGTGATCGACCGTGCCGCGGCCCTGTTCCTCATCCGCGATCAGCGCGTTTTTCCGATCCAGCAGCAGCAGGCGGAATTGCTCCGTCTCGGCATGGGACATCGCCATGTGGCAGTAATCGACAAGCGCCTGCCACGAACTGAGCACGGGGCGATGCATCACCTTCGACCGCGCGAGCCTTTGTGCTGACGCCTCGACCAGCTTCAACTCGATCACCACAGCCTCCCCGACGCCGGTCACCTGTCGCAGCCGGTTCGGCGGGGCGGAGATCACCCGCCCGAAATCGCCAAAGGTCTGGATCAGGCGGCGGGCGAGGGGCTTCACATCCTGCCGGGGAATGGCGCGAAACAGCACCAGTTCGAGCAGTTCGTAATCGGGCAGGGCCCGCGCGCCGCCTTCCATGAACCGCGTGCGCAGCCGGTGCCGGTGGTCGAGCAGATAGGAAGGTTTGGACGCACGTGTCGGGGGGCGGATCGCGGTGCTACCGGCAAACAGCGGTAGGGGAGGTTCCTGCATATGATGCGGCGTCTGGTCCATGAAACAGACCATGAACGATTCGGATTGAAGAAAGCCTTAATCGCCCTCGGTCAGACCAAGAAAAAAGGCGCCCGAAGGCGCCTTTCCTATGTCTGTCACTGGGTCATGCCATCCCAGAAGCTTTTGACTTTCTTAAAGAAACTCGCACCTTCCGGGTTGTTCTCGGCTTCGATCCCCTGGAACTCCTTGAGGATTTCCTTCTGCCGTGCGGTCAGGTTCACCGGGGTTTCGACGGCCAGTTCGATGAACATGTCGCCGGACCCGCCGCCGCGCAGCGCGGGCATACCCTTGCCGCGAAGGCGCATCTGGCGGCCCGATTGGCTGCCTGCCGGGATTTTAACGCGGCTGCGGCCACCGTCTATCGTCGGCACCTCGACCTCGCCCCCAAGGGCTGCGGTCGCCATGCTGACCGGCACGCGGCAATGCAGATCGGTGCCTTCGCGTTCGAAGATCGCGTGCGGCTGGACCTCGATGAAGATGTAGAGATCGCCCGACGGACCGCCACGCAGCCCCGCCTCGCCTTCGCCGGCGTGACGGATGCGGGTGCCGGTCTCGACCCCCGGAGGGATGTTGACCTGAAGCTGGCGATCGACCTCCACGCGGCCTGCGCCATGGCAGACCTTGCAGGGGTTCTTCACCACCTGACCCTGACCACCGCAGGTCGGGCAGGTCCGCTCTACCGTGAAGAAGCCGTTCTGCGCGCGCACCTTGCCCAGACCGGAACAGGTCGGACAGGTCTGCGGCTCGGAGCCGCCCTCCGCGCCGGAGCCGTTACACGCCGTACAGGCGGCCGAGCTCGGCACGTTGATCGTCTTGTGGGTGCCGCGATACGCCTCTTCGAGCGTGACGCGCATGTTGTAGCGCAGGTCGGAGCCTCGCTGTGCGCGCGAACGCCCACCGCCGGGACCGCCTCTGCCGCCGCCCATGAAGTCGCCGAACAGGTCTTCGAAGACGTCGGAGAAGGCCGAGGCGAAGTCGCCCTGACCGCCCGCGCCGCCATAACCGCCGCCCGGACGCCCGCCGCCCATGCCGCCTTCGAACGCCGCATGACCGAACCGGTCGTAAGCCGCCTTCTTCTCGGCGTCCTTGAGGACGTCATAAGCCTCGTTCACTTCCTTGAACTGGGCCTCGGCATCGGGATTGTCGGAATTTCGATCGGGATGAAGCTCTTTCGCCTTCTTGCGATAGGCTTTCTTGATCTCTTCGGCCGAGGCGCCTTTGGCAGTTCCCAGAACGTCGTAATAGTCGCGTTTTGCCATTGGTTACCCCCTTGGCGGAACGCAGGCGGGCCCGCCCTTGGAAAAGGCAGGCCCGCCCGACATTCCATGCGCAATTACTTGCGCTCGTCCTCGCCCAGATCTTCGAAGTCAGCGTCGACGATATCGTCATCGACATCGCGCGGGCTGTCTTCGTCGTTGGAGCTCTCGCCCTGACCGGCTTTCTCCTTCTCGGCCTTGTAGATGGCCTCGCCGAGTTTCATCGCCGCATCCGTCAGGTTCTGGATCGCGCCTTTGATCTTGCCGGCTTCATCGGTCTTGAGGGCTTCCTCAAGCGCGTTGGCCGCGAGTTCGATCGCTTCGACGGTCGAGGCATCGACCTTGTCGCCATGCTCTTCGAGCGACTTGCGGGTCGAGTGCAGCAGCGATTCGCCCTGGTTCTTGGTTTCGACCAGTTCCTTGCGGGACTTGTCCGCGTCGGCGTTCGCCTCGGCGTCCTGAACCATTTTTTCGATCTCTTCGTCGGACAGGCCGCCGGACGCCTGGATCGTGATCTTCTGCTCCTTGCCGGTGCCCTTGTCCTTCGCCGAAACGGAGACAATACCGTTCGCGTCGATGTCGAAGGTCACTTCGATCTGCGGCATGCCGCGCGGGGCCGGCGGGATGTCCTCGAGGTTGAACATGCCGAGCATCTTGTTGTCGGCAGCCATCTCGCGCTCACCCTGGAAGACCCGGATCGTCACCGCGTTCTGGTTGTCTTCCGCAGTGGAGAACACCTGGCTCTTCTTCGTCGGGATCGTCGTGTTGCGATCGATCAGGCGGGTGAACACGCCACCCAGCGTTTCGATACCGAGCGACAGCGGCGTCACGTCGAGCAGGACGACGTCTTTCACGTCACCTTGCAGAACGCCGGCCTGAATGGCCGCACCGAGTGCCACAACCTCATCCGGGTTCACGCCCTTATGGGGCTCCTTGCCGAAGAAGCCGGTCACTTCCTGCACGACTTTCGGCATACGGGTCATACCGCCGACGAGCACGACTTCGTCGATCTCGTCCTTCGAGACGCCGGCATCCTTCAGCGCGGCGGCGCAGGGCTTCAGCGAGGCCTTGATGAGATCGCTCACGAGGCTCTCCAGCTTCGCACGGGTCAGTTTCATGACCATGTGCAGCGGAGTGCCGTCCTTGCCCATCGAGATGAAGGGCTGGTTGATCTCGGTCTGGCTCGAGCTCGACAGTTCGATCTTCGCTTTCTCGGCAGCTTCCTTCAGACGCTGCAGCGCCATCTTGTCCTTGGTGAGGTCAACGCCATGCTCTTTTTTGAACTCGTCAGCGAGGTAGTTGACGATGCGCATGTCGAAGTCTTCACCGCCGAGGAACGTATCGCCGTTGGTCGATTTCACTTCGAAGAGACCGTCGTCGATCTCGAGGATGGTGATGTCGAAGGTACCCCCGCCAAGGTCATAGACCGCGATGGTTTTCGATTCTTTCTTGTCGAGGCCATAGGCCAGCGCAGCCGCGGTCGGCTCGTTGATGATGCGCAGCACTTCGAGACCGGCGATCTTGCCAGCGTCTTTGGTGGCCTGACGCTGAGCGTCGTTGAAGTAGGCGGGCACGGTAATGACGGCCTGCGTGACTTCTTCGCCCAGATAGCTCTCGGCGGTTTCCTTCATCTTCTGAAGGATCACGGCCGAAACCTGTGCGGGGGAATATTTCTCGCCCTTCACTTCGACCCATGCGTCGCCATTGCCGCCGTCGACGATGGAATAGGGAACGAGTTTCTTGTCCTTCTCGACTTCCGCGTCCGTGGTGCGGCGACCGATCAGGCGCTTCACGGCGAAGACGGTGTTCGAGGGGTTGGTGACCGCCTGGCGTTTCGCCGGCTGGCCGACCAGACGTTCGTCGTCAGTATAGGCGACGATCGAGGGGGTGGTGCGTGCCCCTTCGGAGTTTTCGATCACTCGGGGCTGTGCGCCATCCATGATGGCGACGCAGGAGTTCGTGGTCCCGAGGTCGATACCAATGACTTTACCCATGATGTTACCTCTCTTGGCGATATGACGGGGAACGGGTCCATTCAGGCCCCCGGCCCCTATCCCTTGGGTTTCGGTTTCATGTTCTGCTATCTGGCGGTGTGGTCCGCCATCGGCTTCGAAGCGTATATAAGGAGGGGAAAATCGGCCTGCAAGAAGGCTCCCCCGAGGAAGATTGCGAGAAAATGACAGAAAATCCGAAACACGCAATATCTCGCCCCGACCCGCAGGAGATCCGTGGCTTCCGGCATTACCCCGGCTGGCTCGGTCTCGAGGAGCAAAAGGCGCTGATCGAGACGCTGCGTAGCGTCGTCACGCAGGCACCGCTTTTCTCGCCGATGACCCCTTACGGCAAGCCGATGTCGGTGCGCATGACCTCGGCCGGGCGCTTCGGCTGGATCTCCGACCGACGCGGCTACCGATATTCCGAGACTCATCCCGACGGGCAGCCGTGGCCCGCGATTCCGCAACCGATCCTCGATATCTGGGAGGCGGTCTCGGGCACGAGTCGCGCCCCCGAATGCTGCCTCATCAACTTCTACGGCGAAGGTGCGAAGATGGGGATGCATCAGGATCGCGACGAGCAGGATTTCGACCAGCCCGTTGTCTCGGTCTCGCTGGGCGATGACGGGCTGTTCCGCATCGGCAACCGTACCCGCGGCGGAAAGACCGAAAGCATCTGGCTGCGTTCGGGTGACGTGATGGTGATGGGGGGCGAGGCGCGGCTCCTTTATCATGGAATCGACCGCGTGAAGCCCGGCACCTCGCCGCTGATGCCGAAGGGCGGGCGGATCAACCTGACGATGCGCGTCGTGACCTGAGGCCTGTGCGGGCTGCGCCGGCGGGAGCCTCCGGCGGGGATATTTTCATCAAGAGGAAGGGGCGCGTCAGAAAGAGCCGCGCGGCAACGGCGTCGTGCCCTTGTTATAGGGCGTCCAGTCCTCGACATCCGGGTAGTATTTCCGCCGCCACGCCCGCACGCGCGGGTTCATCCGGCGGTGCCAGAGCGGCGGGATCATCGCGAGCGCCGTCATACCGGGATAGCCGAAGGGCAGCTGCGGGGCTTCCTCGGCATCGTAGGTCTGCAGCAGCGGGAAGCGGCGATCGGGTTTGTAATGGTGATCTGAGTGGCGCTGCAGGTTGATCAGCAGCCAGTTCGAGGCCGTGTGATCGGCGTTCCAGCTATGGCGCGGGAGGACATGTTCGTAACGCCCCTCGCCCTTGTATTGCCGTGTCAGGCCGTAATGCTCGACATAGTTGGTCAGCTCCAGTTGCCAGACCGCGAAGAGGGCTTGCAGCAGGAACAGGCCGAGCCCCATCCATCCGCCGAGCAGCGCCGCCACGACCAGCGCCAGCACCTGCAATGCGCCGTAGCGCCAGAACGGGTTGGAGCGGTGCCAGACAGGGCGGCCCGCGCGGCGCAGCTTCAGCTTCTCGGCTCTCCAGGCGGAGCGGGGGCACTCGAAAATCACCCGCCAGAAGAAGCGGTGAAACCCTTCGTTGTAGCGCGCCGAGACCGCATCGCGCGGCGTGCCGACCCAGAGGTGATGGACCAGCAGATGCTCGGTCCGGAAATGGGAATAAAGGACTGTGGCCAGCAGCAGGTCGCCCAGCCAGCGTTCCAGCCTGGACTTCTGGTGCAGCAATTCGTGCGCGTAGACTATGCCGATCGTGCCCGAGATCACGCCCACGCCGAACATCAGGGCGACGATCTCGAAGCCGTTCAGGTGATCGGTATGCGTCACCCACCAGATCGTGCCGAAGATCACTGCCGCCTGAATCGGGAACCAGATCAACGTGATTGCGCGATACCAGAACAGGTCGTCCTCGGGCGTTTCCGTGTCGGGCTGGTCCTCGTTACGCCCCAGCAGCTGGTCGAGCACCGTCGTCAGCCACCACGCATAGGCGGGCAGCAGGATCAAGGTCCAACCGCCAACCCACGCCTCGATCCCCGCCAGCGGCACGGTGCCGAGCGATAGCCAGAAGGGCAGGGCGTGCGAGGAACGGCGGATTTCGTCGCGGCTGGACATCGGGGCCTCGTGAGCGATGCGGGCGCGGTCATACTAGCCGAACGCTAACCCGATACAATCATTCAGCTTGCGACCCATCGGCGCTTTGCGCGGCATCCCAGACCTTGCGCATCAGGGTGGGTAGATCGCCCGGGCGGAAATCTGTCCGCGAGGTCATGGACTCGGTCTCCTTGCGGGCGACATGGACCTGAAGGATCAGATGGAAATGGGTGAAGGTGTGGCGCACCTCGACGGGGGAGAGAATCCAATCGGCCTGCACCGGCGGGGCGGGTGTCGGCGCGTCGGACCAGTCCGAGCCGGGAAAGCCCAGCGTGCCGCCCAGAAGTCCCTTGTCCGGGCGACGTTCCAGCAGCACGTCGCCTTGAGCGTTCATCACCACATAGGCAAAGCCGCGACGGGTCGGCTTTTCTTTCTTTGGGGCTTTGCGCGGCAGCGTCTCGGCAATACCGGCGGCACGCGCGGTGCAACTGTCGATCAGCGGGCAGATGCCACAGGCCGGGTTGCGCGGCGTGCAGATCGTCGCGCCCAGATCCATCATCGCCTGAGCGAAATCTCCGGGTCGGTCCTCGGGCGTGATCTGCGCGGTCAGGTCGGTCAGTTCCGCTTTCGCGCCGGGAAGGGGCGTGTCGACGGAGAAGAGGCGCGAAACCACGCGCTCCACATTGCCGTCGACCACGGCGACGGGCTCGTCATAGGCGATTGCGGCGATGGCTGCGGAGGTATAGGGGCCGATGCCGGGCAGCTTTTGCAGTTCCGCCGCGCTCTCGGGGAAGCGACCGTCCATCTCATCCGCCACGACACGCGCGCATTTCAGCAGGTTGCGGGCGCGGGCGTAATAGCCGAGCCCCGCCCATTCTGCCATCACGTCGCCGTCTTCGGCCGCCGCCAATTCACCTACATCGGGCCAGCGCTCGGTGAAGCGGCGGAAATAGTCGCGCACGGCGGCGACCGTGGTCTGCTGCAGCATCACCTCGGAGAGCCAGACGCGGTAGGGGTCGGGTCGCTCGCCCTCTGCCCGATCCGCAGGCGATACGCGCCACGGCATGACGCGGGCATGGGTGTCGTACCAGTTGAGCAGGGTTTCGCCGATTGCCCCTTTACCGTCACGCAATGTTTATGCTCCCCTCTTGCCGACCGGTTGGCCCGGCCCGATGTGCTGCCTAGAATGGGATGGATCAAGAGGAACCGCCCCGAATGAGTAAAAGCGACCCGCAAAAGACGCCGGATCGGCGGATGCGTGGCTTTGAAGCCGCGGGCGGGCTGCTGCGCAACCGGATCCGAGCCGCGGGCGAAGCGCGGGGTTTCGCGGTGTCGCGTCTGCTGACCCATTGGGCCGAAGTCGTGGGTCCTGAGACGGCCGCGCAATGCCGCCCGGTGAAGATCGGCTACACGAAAGGCGGCTTCGGGGCGACCCTTACCCTGCTGACCACCGGGGCGGCGGCGCCGATGCTGCAGATGCAGCTGCCGCAAATCCGTGACAAGGTGAATGCCTGCTACGGCTATAACGCGATCTCGCGTATCTCGCTGACGCAGACGGCGCCGACCGGCTTTGCCGATGGTCAGGCGCAATTCGCACCGAAACCGAAACCTGAACCCAAGGCGCCCGATCCCCGTATCATCGAAGAAGCGAAGGCGCGCGTTGCGGAATGTAGCGATGCCGGTCTGAAATCGGCGCTGGAAGAACTGGCAAGAAACGTTCTATCGAAGTCCGCAGAGCGGGCTGGACAGAAGAAAGGCAGATAAATGAGCAAAACTCTTTCGATCCTCGGCGGCGCGGCCGTTATGGGCCTCCTCGCTACGGGCGGCTGGTACGCCAGCCAGCATAGCGAAGCGAGCCTGATCACTGCGGCGCAAGCGCAGGAAGCCACGGCGAGCAAAGATGTCGAGACTCTGCCCGACGTGGTTCTCGGTCAGGAAGATGCGCCGGTCACGGTGATCGAATACGCCTCCTTCACCTGCCCGCACTGTGCGGAATGGCACAAGGTCGAGTATCCGCAACTGAAGAAGAACTACATCGATACCGGCAAGGTGAAGTTCATCCAGCGCGAAGTCTATTTCGACAAGTTCGGCGTCTGGGCGGGTCTGATCGCGCAGTGCGGCGGCGACCCGAAATATTACGCGATCTCGGACATGATCTATAACAAGCAGAAGGAGTGGATCGGCGACGGCAAGCCGCAGACCATCGCGGACAATCTGCGCAAGATCGGCCTGCAGGCCGGGCTGAGCAACGATCAGGTCACCGCCTGCATGAACGACGAGAAGCGCGCCGAGAAGATGGTCGCGACCTTCCAGAAGAACGCGGGCGACGACAAGATCGACGCGACGCCGACCTTCATCATCGATGGCGAAAAGCATTCCAACATGGCTTGGGACGACTTCAAGAAGATTCTCGACGACGAGCTGGCGAAGCAAGCCAACTGAGCTTTTGTACAGATCAAGCGAAGGCCGGTCCCGCGGGGCCGGCCTTTCTCATATCCCGAGTTGGTCGAGCGCGGCGTCGAGTTCTGCGGAGTCGTCGATCGCAAGCCGCACGGGCAGCGCGAGAACCTTCGGACGGAAGCTGTCGGGCAGGCGCACCGCATCCTTCTCGGTCGTGACCATCTGCGCGCCGAGCATGTCGGCCTCCGTCTCGATCCGCTGCAAGAGGCGCGTCGTGAAAGGCTGGTGATCTTCCAGCGCCTCGCCGCGCAGCAGGTTAGCCCCGAGACCGCGTAGCGTGGCGAAGAATTTCTCGGGATGGCCGATGCCCGCGAAGGCGAGGACGGGAAGCCCTTCCCAATCCATGCCCGTCTGCAGCGGCGCGAGTTGGCCCGTCAGGTGCGGTTTAGAAATTCTGGAACCCCAGAAATTCGTGAAATCTGCCTGTGCGGTCTCCGGTCCGATAGACAGCAGGAAGTCCGCGCGGGCCATCCCAGCCTCGATCGGTTCGCGCAGCGGTCCGGCGGGCAGACACCGCCCGTTGCCGAAACCCTTATGGGCGTCGACCACCACGATGGAGATGTCTTTCTCCAGCGTGGGGTTCTGATGGGCGTCGTCCAGAACGATCACCTGTGCCCCGGCGGCGACCGCGGCGCTCGCCCCGGCAGCGCGGTCTCGCGCGACCCAGACCGGTGCGAAGGCGGAAAGCAGCAACGGCTCGTCCCCGGTCTCTTCGGCGCGGTGGCTGCGCTCGTCGACCCGCACCGGCCCTTCGAGCGATCCGCCATAGCCGCGTGTGACTACATGAGCCGTCACACCGCGTGCCGCCAGCCGCTGCACCAGCCAGATCACCGTCGGCGTCTTGCCCGTCCCGCCCGCGTTGATATTGCCGACCGAGATCACCGGCACGTCGAGCCTCAGACCCGGCTGCGCCACACGCCGCTTCGTCATCGCTGCGTAGATTGCCCCAAGCGGAGACAGCAGCCGCGCCCGTAGGCCCGGCGCATCGGGGGCGTTGAACCAGAAACCGGGCGCGCCCATCACGCCACCCTTGCGGGCTGAGTGCCCGACAGGATCTCGGCAAGATCGCGGGCGATGGTCTCCACCGCACCGGCCCCGCCAGACGTCACGGCCCAGGCGTTATGGGCGAGTTGGGCGGAGCGTTCGGGCGCGATCAGGTCGGCCACCACTTCGGGCAGATCCTCCGGCACCACGACGCCGCGACAGGCTTTCGCGGCCTCGAGCCGCAGGTAATCCTCGCGGAAAGGCGCAAGTTTCGGGCCATGCAGGATCGCCGAGCCAAGTGCCGCCGCCTCGACCGGTGAGCGCGGCGACTGTGCGGTCCCCGACAAAGTGCCGCCCATGTAGCTGAGCGCGGCGAGCCGATACCACAGCCCGTATTCCTGCGCGTCGTCCGCGATGAAAATCTCGGTCGTCAGTTCCGGCTCGCCCTCGAGAGAGCGGCGCGCGACCGACCAGCCCTCGGCGGTCAGTTGCGCGGCAAGGGTTTCGCCTTGGGATTCATCATCCGGCACGAGCAGAAGCAGCAGCCGATGCGCGTGGCGCTGAGCGTAGCGATGCGCCGCCGTCACCGGGCCGACTTCGGCCTCGGGCACGGCTGCGGCCAGCCAGACCGGACGCGCGCCCATCGACTCGGCCATCGAGGCGCGCTCGGCCTCGGACCCGTGAAGCGGCTGCGGTGGCTCGCCGAGCGCGCCATCATTGACCACGATTACCGGGCCGCTCAATCGGTCGTCCACCCGTTCTAGGCTCGCCTCGTCTCGCAGGTAAATGCGGTCGATTCGGCCCAGCAGCGCCAGCGAGACGTCGTCGAGCCGCAGCCCGTCCTGCCCGCCGAATTTCGCGTCGGCCAGCACGCTGGCGATACCGCGGGTTTGCGTCTCCGCGATCAGGGCGGCGGGCAGCGTTTCGTCCATGATGAGCACGAGATCGGGGCGCCACGCATCCAGCACGAGACGGACGGAGGCCGGGCGATCCTCGGGGGCGGCGCGCAGGAAAACCTGATCGGGCAGCCCATCCGGCGCGCTCTCCGAGCCGCGCACCGTCATCGCGATGCGGATATCGGGCATCCGCGCCGCGACCCTGCGCGCGACCAGCCCGGCGGCCTCCGCGCATGTCCCCGCAGCCCAGATCCACAGTAGCGGGGCGTCGGCGCGATCTTCCCCCTGACCGGCCTCGACCGCGGCTTTCGCCTTGGGTCCCGCAGGACGCAGGGCCGAGAGCCGCAGTCTGAGCCAGAGAGGAAGAGAGCCCGCCATGCCAGCCTTAGCTGCCGAGCTCTTCGGTGGTCGAAACCTCGAGCTCTTCGTCGCGCAGGCGATGCAGGTGCGCGATGAAGTAGCGGGTGTGGGCGTCGTCGACGGTACGCTGCGCCTCGGCCTTCCACGCGGCATAGGCGGAAGCGTAGTTCGGATACATCCCGACGATATGGATATCGTCGACATTCTTGAATTCGGTGCGGCTCGGGGTCACCAGCTCGCCGCCGAAGACGAGGTGAAGACGTTGCGGGGTCTTTTTGGCCATGTGAACTCCTGTCGGCTTTTCTGCGGCGCAGAGATTACGCTTTGCCCTCACCCTTCACAAGGAGAGGGCCGGGGCCGCACGTAGCCGTTACCGCGCCAGTCCCAGAGACTCCAGATATTCCGCGCCTTTTCTCACCCCAATCTCGTCATTCACTTCGAGGATCAGGCGAGGCATCTTGGGCAGCTTGCCAAGCGCCTTGAACACCAAATGCCACGCGATCGTGCCCTCGCCCGGGTGCCAGTGGCGGTCGCCATAGCCGTCGATATCCTGCAGGTGGACATGCTCCAGCGCCGCGCCCGCCGCATGGACGAACACATCGACCGGCGGCGCGCCGCAGCTGCGATGCATGAACTGCGCATGGCCCGTATCGAGCGAAACCTTCACCGCTTCGCTCTTCATCTTCGCGGCCAGTTCGACGCGAAGGTTCGGCGTGATGTCCTCGCAATTCTCGATGACCAGCGTCACACCCAGTTCCTCTGCCCTTTCGATCACCGGGGTGAGGACATAGCGCACGCGTTCGACCTGAATGAACGCGTTCGCGGGGTTCTGCTCCAGATCGGCCTCCTTCCAGAGGGTGTAGGGCGAGTGAATCACCATCTGATCGCCGCCCAGTTCCGCCGTGATCTCCAGCACACGCAGCATCCGGGCGCGAATGATCTCGACGATCTCCGGGTCGGCGCAGTCGATGTTGAAGGAGGTGAACGGCCCATGCAGCCCCAGCCGTCCGGTATAGCCGTCGAGCAGGTCTTTCGCGCGTGCCACCATCTTGCGCAGGTCCGCATCCGTCGCGTTCGGCCAGCAGAAGCTCTGCAATTCCAGATCGCGCTGATCGGCGACGATCCAGTCGCGATGATGCGCGAGCATATCGAGGCTCAGCGCAGCGCCGAGCAGCGGTAATTCCTTGGCCATGGGGTCCTCCTCCGGATCGGATGCTCGCGCAAGCCGCGGGGCTTTTCAATCCCGTGAGCGCGCTATATCGGAACGTCATGAAACGCAGCCTGCCCGAGTTTTACGAGTCCATGGTGGAGAACGGGGACCTCAACCCCGATCCCGCCCAACGCTCCATTTTGCCCGAACTGGAGCGCGTGCGCCGCGCGCTGGAAAACGCCCCCGCCGCCGAGCCGGTGAAACGCGGCTTCTTCAAGCGCAAGATCAAGCCGGTCGAAGGCGTGCGCGGTCTCTATATCTGGGGCGGTGTCGGGCGCGGGAAATCCATGCTGATGGACCTGTTCTTCGGCCAGACCGACGTGCCGAAACGCCGGGTGCATTTCCACGCCTTCATGCAGGAAGTCCAAGGCAAGCTCGACGATGCGCGCCGCGCCAATACCGTGGATGCGATGCGCCCCGTGGCCGAAGAGGTGGCGGGCTCGCTGCGGCTGCTGTGCTTCGACGAGATGCAGATCACCGATATCGCCGACGCGATGATCGTGGGGCGTCTGTTCGAGGCTCTGTTCGAGCGTGGCGTGACTATCGTTACCACCTCGAACCGCGTGCCCGAGGACCTCTACAAGAACGGACTCAACCGGCAGCTATTCCTGCCCTTCATCGGGCTGATCCGCGAGAAGCTCGACGTCTACGAGTTGGCCTCCGAAAACGATTACCGACAGAACCGTCTGGCAGGCCAACAGGTCTATTTCACGCCTGCGGGCCGCGAAGCGCGCACGAAGATGGATGCGCTTTGGGATGAGCTGACCGGGGGCGATCATCACGGCAAGCTTGATATCCCGGTGAAGGGACGCACGGTCGAAATCCCGCATTTCCACAACGGGGTCGGTCGGGCGAGCTTCTGGGATCTCTGCGCGCAGCCGCTGGGTCCTGCGGATTACCTCGCCATCGCGGATGCGGTGAAAGTGCTGTTGCTCGATGATATCCCGCTGCTCTCGGCCTCCAACTTCAACGAGGCGAAGCGCTTCGTCACGCTGATCGACGCGCTCTACGAGGCCAAGGTCCGGCTGATCTGCTCGGCCGCGGACGAGCCCGAGCGGCTTTACGTAGAAGGCGAAGGCACGTTCGAATTCGAGCGCACCGCCAGCCGCCTGCGCGAGATGCAGGCAGACGGCTGGGCGGCGGAGGCTTAAGCCAGCATCTCCGCCAGAAGCGGGCGCACCTTGGTGCCGTAAAGCTCGATCGTCTTGCGCAGATGCGCGGGGTTCTGCGGCCCGCCGCTGTATTTCAGCGTGAATCGCGACAGACCCAAGGCTTTCACCGTCCGCGCGATCTTGCGCGCCACGGTTTCCGGGCTGCCGACATAGAGCGAGCCATGCTCGATCTCCGACAGGTAGGCCTCGCGCCGGAATGGCGGCCAACCGCGCGAGCGCCCGATCATGTCATGCATCCGCGCGTAGCCTTCGTAGAACTCTTCCTGCGCGATCTCGTCGGTCTCGGCGATATGGCCGGGAGAGTGGACACCGATCTTGCCGGCCTTGGTGCCCAGCTGCTCATGCGCGCGGTGATAGAGGTCGACATGCGGTTTGAACCGGGTCGAATCCCCGCCGATGATCGCCAGCATCAGATCCATCTGCATCGCGGCGGTCTCGACCACCGATTGCGGCGATCCCCCGACCCCGCGCCAGATGCGCAGCGGCGTCTCGGGGCGGGGATAGACTGTGACGTTCTTCAGCGGCGGGCGCATCTGCGCATCGAAGCTGACCTTCTCCTGCGTCGCGAGCAGGTGCAGGATCTGCGACTTCTCGGTGAACAGCGCCTCGTAATCGTTCAGGTCGAGCCCGAAGAGCGGGAAGCTCTCGGTAAAGGAGCCGCGCCCGATGGTGATCTCGGCCCGCCCCGGCGCCAGCGCGTTCAGAGTGGCGAAGCGCTGGAACACGCGGATCGGATCGTCCGAGGACAGCACCGTCACGGAGGTGCCCGCCTTGATCTTTTCGGTGCGCGCGAGGATCGCAGAGAGGATCGGCTCGGTCGAGGAGATTGCGAAATCGGGGCGGTGATGTTCGCCCAGACCGATGTAATCGAGCCCGACCTGATCGGCGAGCTCGCCTTCGGCCAGCGTGTCGCGGATCACCTCGGCATGGCTGCGCAGCAGGCCGTCCTCGCCGCGCGTCACATCGCCGAACGTGTCGATCCCAAGCTCAAGCTGCATGGTGGTCTCCTTTCCTGTTCACGCGAAGATAGGGGCGCGGGCGCAGGTGAGCCACCGGCATACTCGCACAGAGCTCGTGCAAGGCCGCAGCTTCAGCCGTTCTCGCGCAGCACCCGGCCCGCAAGGTAGAGCGAGCCGCAGATCAGGATGCGGGCATGCGGATGGATCGCGACGATCCCCGCGATGGCCGAGCCGACCGAGGCCGCCGGGCGTGCCTCGATGCCGACCGCGCGCGCCGCTTCGGCGGTGTCTTCCGCCGAGAGGGTGTTCGCCTCGCCAGGGATGGACACGGCTAGAAGGCTCGCTGCGTGAGGGGCCAGGGGACGCAGATACCCGGTCACGTCCTTGGTATTCAGCATGCCGCAGATCAGGTGGGTCGGGCGCTGCGGCAGCATGCCCAGCGTCTTCGCGATCATGTCGCCCGCCGCTGGGTTATGCCCGCCATCGAGCCAGACCTCGGCCTCGGGCGCGCCGTCGACCAACGGTCCGTGGCGCAGCCGTTGCATCCGCGCGGGCCATTCGGCCTTCGTCACGGCCGCCTCGCAGGCGGCTTCGTCAAAGCCCAGGTGCCGCAGCGCCGCGAGCGCTGCCCCGGCATTCGCGATCTGATGCGGGCCGGGCAGGTTCGGCAGCGGCAGATCGAGCAAGCCGTTCTCGTCCTGGAAGATCAACCGGTCGCGCTCTTCCCAGACCTGCCAATGCTGGCCATGCACCAGAAGTGGCGCGCCGAGCTTTTCCGCCCGCGCTTCGATCACGTCGAGCGCCCCCTCCTGCTGGGGACCGACCACGCAGGCCACGCCGCGCTTGAGGATCCCGGCCTTCTCGCCCGCGATCTCGGCCAGCGTCTCGCCAAGGAATTGCTGATGGTCGATCGAAACCGGCGTGATGATGCTCAGCGCGGGTTTGTCGATCACATTGGTCGCGTCGAGCCGTCCGCCGAGACCCACTTCGAGGAGCGTGTAATCCGCAGGCGTCCGCGCGAAGGCCAGAAGCGCCGCCGCCGTCGTCACCTCGAAGAAGGTGATCGCCTTGCCGCCATTCGCCGCCTCGACCTCATCGAGAAGCGCGGCCAGATCGTCCTCTGAGATTAGCGCTCCGGCGATCCGGATACGTTCGTGGAAGCGCGCAAGATGAGGCGAGGTATAGGCGTGGACGCGCTTGCCCGCAGCCTCCAGCCCGGCCCGGATCATCGCCTGGGTCGAGCCCTTGCCATTGGTGCCCGCGATATGGATCACCGGCGGCAGGTCGCGCTCGGGATGGTCGAGGTCCCCCAGCAACCGCTCCATCCGGTCGAGAGACAGGTCGATGACCTTGGGATGCAGCGCCATCAGGCGGTCGAGAATGTCATCGGAGCTTTGTGTCATCGGCCCCTCCGGCCTTAGATGGCGGACCGGAGAGGGGACGCTGCCCCCGCGGCTGGCGCCGCCCCCCGGGATATTTCAGCCAATACGAAGATCAGGTCTTGGGCTTCGCCTCGGCCTCGGGAGCTGCCTCGGCGACCGCTACCTCGGGGGCCTTCTCCGGCGCGGGCAGATCGCCCTTCACCGCAGGCGGCAGGTTCATCAGCATGCGCAGGATGGTGATCAGCTCGTCGCGCATCTTCATGCGATGCGTCACGCGGTCGAGCATCCCGTGATCGAGCAGATATTCCGCGCGCTGGAAGCCTTCGGGCAGCTTTTCGCGGATCGTCTGTTCGATCACGCGGGGGCCCGCGAAGCAGATCAGCGCATTGGGTTCGGCGATATGCACGTCGCCCAGCATCGCGTAGGAGGCGGTCACGCCGCCGGTCGTCGGATGGGTCAGAACGACGATATAGGGAAGGCCCGCTTCCTTGAGCATCTGCACGGCGACAGTGGTGCGTGGCATCTGCATCAGCGACAGGATACCTTCCTGCATCCGCGCGCCGCCAGCCGCCGAGAACAGCACCAGCGGACGCTTGAGCTTCACCGCACGCTCGGCCGCCGCGATGATCGCGTTGCCGACATACATGCCCATCGAGCCGCCCATGAAGGTGAAGTCTTGCGCGGCCGCGACGATCGGCGTGCGCCCGATCTCGCCCTCGGCCACCAGCATCGCCTCTTTCTCGCCGGTCGATTTCTGTGCCGCCTTCATCCGGTCCGGATAGCGTTTCTGATCCTTGAAATGCAGCGGATCGGCGATCGGTTCGGGCACTTTCACTTCGGAGAAGATGCCACCGTCGAACAGCGCCTCGAAGCGCACGCGGGGCGTGATCGCGAGGTGATGGTCGCAATTGGTGCAGACGTTCAGATTGTCCGACAGCTCCCGGTGGAACAGCATCGTCCCGCATTCGGGACATTTCGTCCAAAGGTTCTCGGGCACTTCGCGGCGCGAAAACAGCGAGTTAATCCGAGGACGGACGTAATTGGTGATCCAGTTCATCGTAAGAGCCTCTCGCTGGGGCGGGTCGGTTTGGCTTGAAATACGCCGCCCCTGCGTGAATTGCAATCAGACGCGCAGGGTGAGGCGGATCAACAGCCACGCGATCAACAGATGCAGCATGTCGAGAACGAGCCACGGCAAGAGGTCCCACAAGTCGCGTGTATTGATCACGATCGTGTAGAGCGCCAGCCCGTCGAGCTGGCCGTAGAAGCCCACGAGGAAAAGTGAGCCGAAGTTATTGGCGAAATGCAGCGCGAGGGCGGCCCCGAGATTGCCGGTGCGCGCGGTCAGGTCGCTCGCGAGGCAGCCGAAGCCGAAGGCCCAGAGCGCGGGCCAGAACGCGTTGCTGCCATAAGTGCCGGGCGAATAGTGCAGCGCCCCGAAGAGCGCCGAGGGCAGGACCATCCAGACCAGGGGGCTGCGCCAGCGCGCTGCGAGCTGCTGCAGCAGGTAGCCGCGAAACAGGACCTCTTCGGTGGCGATCTGGACGAACAGAAGCGGCAGTGCGATCGGCGCCCAGCCCAGCACGTTCATCAGCGGATTGGAGCGGGCCGTGGATTCGCTGAACTGGGTGAGCGCGAAGGAGAAAAAAGCAAAGAGCAACAGCGTCGGCAGCACCTTCGCGAATGTCGAGAGGCTCTGCTTTCCGAACAACGTCGCCGCCGCGCGGTGGTGCAAGTGGCGGCTGACGAGGAAGGTCGCGATCAGAAGCGGCGCGAAGGTTGCAAGCAGGATGGCGAGGCCGCGCGGGGTCGAACCATGGGCGATTTCCTGAAACAGCCTGAGCATCGAAAAATCGTCGAGCATCGAGGAGAAGAACAGGATCATCGCCCAGCCGCTGAGCAGGTAGAAGGCGACGATCACGCCCAGTCCGAGCATCCCGCGCCAGATCTGGGAATAGGGTTTCGCAGGGGCCGCGAAAGCATCGAGCGGCGCATATCGGTGGGTCCGCGCGATCACGACGCGGCCTTCGCGGAGAGGGGGACGGTTTCGGAGCGCGAATGGGTCATCTGGGTCTTCCGCAAGGCTATGGGTCGGTGATAGCGGCTGCAGCCCCGTTGAGGCAACGGCTTTACTTTTCGCGGCGCGGGCAGGACAAGAGGCGGCTGTCTTCTGACCGGGGTGCAAATGTTTGAACTTCCTCTCGATCTGGTGGTGATGCTGATCGGCGCGGCCTTTGCGGCGGGGGTGGTCGATTCCATCGCGGGCGGCGGCGGGCTGATCACGGTGCCGGCGCTTTTGCTGGCGGGCGTGCCGCCGGTTCAGTCGCTCGCGACGAACAAGATTCAGGGCACGTTCGGCGCGGCGACGGCGGCGATTTCCTACGCGGCTTCGGGCCATGTGGTGCTGCGAAAACAGCTACTGGCCGCCGTGATCGGGTTCCTCGGAGGGCTCGCGGGGGCGCTTCTCGTGTCGCGCATCCCGACCGACAAGATCGAGATCGCCCTGCCGTTCATCCTCGTCGCAATCGCCGCGTTTTTCGCTTTGCGGCCGGGTTTGGACGACACGGATCGGGTGCAGCGTATTCGGCCCGGCCTGTTCACCGCCGCCTTCGTGCCGGTGATCGGCTTTTACGACGGGCTGATCGGGCCGGGGACGGGCTCGTTCTTCATGATCGGTTTCGTGACGCTGGCGGGTTACGGCGTGCTCAAGGCGACGGCACATACGAAACTGCTGAACTTCTCGTCGAATATCGGGGGGCTGACGGGGTTCCTGCTGGTCGGCTCGCCGCTCTGGGTGCTAGGCATCGCGATGGGGCTGGCGCAGATCGCCGGGGCGCGGCTGGGCTCGCGGCTTGCGATGCGGGTGGGCGCGCGGCTGATCAAGCCGCTGCTGGTGACGACCTCGACGCTGCTGGCCGCGAAGCTGCTTTGGGACCTGATGTAGACCCTATCCCGGCACCTGCGACAGGATCGTGCGCAGCCGCGCGAAACTGCCCGCGCTGCCGGCGGGGGCGGGTTCGGCAATGAAGGCGTCCAGTTCGGGCCAGACCTTGATCGCCGCGTCGATGCGTTTGTCCGAGCCTTCCGCATATAGCCCCGCCTGAATCATCATCTCGGCCCGGTCATAGGCGCCGAGCAGGCTGCGCGCCTTGCCGATCAGCCGGTTTTCCTCGGGATCCGCCGCGTCGGGCAGCGAGCGCGAGACCGAACGCAGCATATTGATCGCCGGGAAGCGCCCACGCTCCGCAATCTCGCGCTCCAGCACGACATGCCCGTCGAGCACGCCGCGCAGGATATCGGCGATCGGCTCGTCCATATCGGAACCGGCCACGAGGACCGAGAAGATACCGGTGATGTCGCCCTGACCTTCGGCGCCGGGGCCCGCGCGCTCGCCCAAGGCCATGATCTGATAGGAGGTCGAGGGCGGATAGCCGCGCAGCGAGGCGGGCTCGCCCCCGGCCAAAGCGACCTCACGATGGGCTTCCGCAAAGCGCGTGATCGAGTCGGCGAGGAAAAGCACGTGCTGGCCCGCATCGCGGAAATGCTCGGCCACGGCCATCGCGGCCCAGGCGCAGCGACGGCGCACCAGCGGCGATTGATCCGAGGTTGCGGCGACGATCACCGCGCGGGCCATCCCCTCCGGGCCAAGGGTCTTTTCGACGAATTCCCGCAATTCCCGGCCGCGTTCGCCGATCAGCGCGATGACGACGATATCGGCAGACACCCCGCGCGCGAAACTCGCCAATAGCGAGGATTTTCCGACGCCCGATCCCGCGAAAAGGCCGACCCTTTGGCCTTGGACCAATGGCAGCATCGTGTCGAAAGCGGCGAGTGACGTCTCCAACCGGCCGCCCAACCGCTTGCGCTGGGCGGCAGGCGGAGGGCTTGCGCGCAATTCGCGCTCGCGCGCGCCGTGGATCAGCGGTTGCCCGTCGAGCGGCTTTCCGAACGGGTCGATGATGCGCCCGACCCAGCTGTCATGCGGAGCGATCCCGCCCTGACCGAGCAGCTCCACCTCGTCGTCGATCGCCACGCCATCGGCGGCTCCGTCTGGCAGCACGGTGACCGCCCCGCGCGTCAGCGACAGAACTTCCGCGCCGATCTCGCGCCCGCTTTGGCAGCGAATCGTCGCGCGGTCGCCTAGGGCCGCCGAACGGTCGAGACCGCTGACCTCGATCATCCCGCGCCGCACCTCGCGCACGCGCCCGACGGCGTGGGCGCTGGCGATAGCGCGCATTTCGGCGTGCAACAGGTCGAATCCCGCAAATGCCATTCTGGCCTCCGATGTTCTCGAAAGGTTTTCTAAACGATTCGCTCTTAAAGCTTGGTTGATAGCTCGGAGGAGAAGCCCCGATGTTCGAGAAGATTGAGATCATGAAAATGGCCAGTGCGATGGCCCGACACGCAGCAGCCCGCCAGAACGCGGTTGCGAAAAATATCGCCAATGCGGACACGCCCGGCTACGCGGCGCGGGATCTGCCGCCTTTCGAAGACCTCTATCGTAGCGAGGTCGGCGGCGACCTGCGCGCGACGCGGCCCGGCCATATCGGCGCCGCGTCGACGATCACGACCGGACCGGAACCGCTCGCCTCCCCCGGGGTGACCTCGCCCGATGGCAATGCCGTTTCGCTGGAAGAGGAGATGGTCCGCTCGGTCGAGGTGAAGCGCGAGCATGACCTGTCGCTCGCGATCTACCGCTCCTCACTCAACATCTTGCGCAGTTCGCTTGGGAGGGGATGAGGATGACCGATTTCACCCAATCCATGGCGCTCTCCGCCTCGGGCATGAAAGCGCAGGCGATGCGGCTTCGGCACAGTTCCGAAAATATCGCGAATGCCGACACCCCCGGCTATCGCCGCAAGATGGCGGCCTTCGAGGAGGTCGTCGAGGCGGGCGGACGAACCGGGGAGGTTGCGCTCGGCCCGGTCCGGCTCGACCGTACGGAACTCACACGTATTTACGATCCTGGCCATCCGATGGCCGACGAGAACGGCTACTACGACGGCTCGAATGTCGATCTGGTGGTCGAAATCGCTGACGCGCGCGAAGCGCAGCGCAGCTACGAGGCGAATTTGCGCATGTTCGATCAGGCCCGGCAAATGTCGGCCTCCCTGCTCGAACTGCTTCGCCGCTAAGGACCGAGGAGATCTAGAATGGATTTGAACACCTCCCTTGCAACGCAAAGCTACGCCCAGGCCCGGGCCGCTGTCCCGCCGAAAACGGGTGGTTCCGGGCCGGGCCCCCTTTTCGAACAGGCGGCGAGTTCTTTCGTCGATGCGGTAAAGGCAGGCGAAGACGTCGCCAAATCTGCAATGACGGGCAAGGCCGATCCGCACGCGCTGGTGCAGGCCCTCGCGCAGAGTGAACTCGCGATCGAGACCGCGGTGACCGTCCGCAACAAGGTCGTCGAGGCCTATCAGGAAATTCTCAGGATGCCGGTCTGATGCAGGACGCGATCTTCTTCGACACGCTTCGGCAGGGCCTGTGGATCGCCGTGCTGATCGCGGCGCCGCTGCTGTCGGTCGCCCTTGTCGCCGGGGTGACGATCGGCCTCTTTCAAGCGTTGACCTCGGTGCAGGAAATGACGCTGACATTCGTGCCGAAAGTGGGCGCGATGCTCGTCGTGTTCTGGGTGTCGATGAGTTTCATGTCGGAAAAGCTGGTGGAGTTCTTCACCCGCTCCCTCCTGCCGATCATCGCCGGGGGCTAAGATGGATAACGCGATCTATGCCACGCTGACGCGGCAATCCGGCCTGATGCGCGAAATGCGCACTGTCGCCAACAACATCGCGAATGTCTCGACGACGGGCTTCCGGCGCGAAGGGGTGATCTTCTCCGAATACCTTTCGGGGCTCGAGGGCAACGAGCCTTCGCTGTCGATGGCGCGCGCGCATGGCCGCATGATCGACCGGAGCCAGGGGGGGCTGACCCAGACGGGGGGGGTCTTTGACTTCGCGATCGAGGGCGAGGGGTTCTTCATGATCGAGACCCCGCAGGGCAATCAGCTGACGCGGGCGGGAAGCTTCATTCCTTCCGCCGCGGGCGAGTTGTTGACGCCCGACGGCTATCGCCTCCTCGATTCCGGCGGCACCCCGGTGGCGATCCCGTCCGGGGCGAGCTCGGTCGCGCTCGCGGCCGATGGCACGCTGTCCAACAATGGCCAGCCGATCGCGCAGGTCGGCGTCTATCTTCCCACAGATCCCAACGGATTGCGCCACGTCGGGGGCACGCGGTTCACCGCCGAGGCGGGCGCCGAACCTGTCGAGGGCGCGGTGCTGATGCAAGGTTTTCTCGAAGACAGCAACGTCGATCCGGTCACCGAGATCGCACGCATGATCGAGGTCCAGCGCGCCTACGAGATGGGACAGGCCTTTCTCGAACGCGAAGACGAACGAATTCGCAGCGTCATCCAGACGCTCGCCCGCTAACAGGAGACCATGACATGAGAGCGCTTCAGATCGCGGCCACCGGCATGAGCGCGCAACAGATGCGCGTCGAGGTGATTTCCAACAACCTCGCGAACATGTCGACCACCGGCTACAATGCGCGCCGCGCCGAATTCGCCGATCTCTTCTATCAGCAGGCGACCCGCCCTGGCACGATCAACGCGACCGACGGGACGACCATTCCCGCCGGCGTTCAGCTCGGCCTCGGGGTGCGCCCGACCGCGGTGACGGTCAATGTCGCGCAGGGCTCGCTCAGCGCCACGGGCGGCGATCTGGACGTCGCGATCGATGGCAATGGATATCTGGAGGTGATGCTGCCATCGGGCATCTCCGCCTATACGCGCGATGGTGGGCTGAAACGCAACGGCACAGGCCAGATCGTGACCTCCGACGGCTACCCGGTCGCGCCCGAGATGACGATCCCGAACGATGCTCGGGCGATCGTCATCAACGCTCAGGGCGAGGTCTATGCCTATTTCAGCAATCAGGTGGCGCCGCAACTATTGGGGCAGTTCACCCTCGCGAATTTCTCGAACCAGAAAGGGCTCGAGGCGATGGGCTCGAACCTGTTTCTCGAAACCGGGGCCTCGGGGCCACCCAACGTAAACACGCCCGGCGCGGACGAATTGGGCACGCTGCGGCAGGGCTATCTGGAGGAAAGCTCGGTCGATCCGGTGCGCGAGATCACGGAGTTGATCAAGGCGCAGCGCGGCTACGAGCTGAACGCGAAGGTGATTTCGGCCGCGGACCAGATGCTCGGCGCAACGACGCAGGTGCGCTGATGCTGTTTCGGGCGATCCTGATTGCGCTAGCCGGCCTTTTGACAGGCCAAGCTTCGGCGGACACGCTCGTCGCGCTCCACACTTTGCGCGCGCGCACGATCGTCACGCGGGCGGATGTCGGGCTGCGGCCGGGCGAAGTGGTCGGGGCGTTGAGCGGGTCGGAGGAGGCCGTCGGCCTCGAGACGCGCACGGTGATCTATGCCGGGCGTCCGATCCGCGCGCGCGATCTCGGCCAACCCGCGATCGTCGAGCGTAACCAGATCATCCCGCTGCTGTTCCGCCTCGGATCGCTTGAGATCCGTACCGAAGGCCGCGCGCTCGACCGTGCCGGGATCGGAGAGACGATCCGCGTGATGAACGCGGCCTCCAAAACCGTGGTGTCCGCAACGCTTGGCGCGGATGGAACCGCCCATGTCGCGAGATGACGGGATCCGAAAGAGGAATTCGCGATGAAATCTCCTGCACTGTTGCTTCTTTCGATTGCGCTTGTCGCCTGCGGGCGGCTCGAACAGGTCGGTAAGGCCCCCGATTTCACGCCGGTCGAAGGCGGGAACGAGTTCTATGCCATGGCCTCCTCGCCGCTGCCCGCCACGACCGTGGCCCGCACGCCCGAGCAGGAAGCTTCGCTTTGGTCGGGCGCGCGCAACTCGCTTCTGGGCGATCAGCGCGCCGCCCAGCGCGGTGACATTCTCACGGTTGTGATAGAGATTAACGACAAGGCTGAAATCTCGAATTCCACAGGCCGCTCGCGTAACGGCTCCGAAACAATGGGGGTGCCTTCGATGCTGGGCATTCCGCAGCGCATCGACAAGCGGCTGCCTGCGGGAGCGAACATGGCCAATGCCGTCGCGACCAATTCGAACTCCTCCTATTCCGGCGACGGGCAAGTGTCGCGCAACGAGAAGCTGACCCTTCGCGTGGCCGCCACGATCATCGAGACACTCCCGAACGGCGTGCTGCGCATTCAGGGGAGCCAGGAGGTGCGAGTGAATTTCGAAGTGCGCGAGTTGATCGTCACCGGCTTCGTGCGCCCCGAGGATGTGAGCCGCCAGAACGAAATCACCTATGACAAGATCGCGGGGGCGCGGATTTCTTATGGTGGGCGCGGGCAGATCACCGATGTGCAGCAGCCGCGTTACGGCCAGCAGATCGCCGATGTTCTTCTGCCGTTCTGAGGTGCCTTGATGCTTGGCAAACTTCTCCCGCTTCTCCTTGGTCTGATCGGCCTCGCCGGCGGTGGCGCGGCTGGCTATTTTCTGCGTCCCGCTCCGCCGCCCGCAGCCCCCCCGACGGCCCCCGCCGCTGCGGAGGCGGAGGCGGGCAAGTCTGCTGCCGCAACCGACTCGCATGGTGACCCGGTCGCCGTCGCTAATGGCGCCGGAGGCGAGGTCACCTCCGAATTCGTCAAGCTCAACAACCAGTTCATCGTGCCGCTGGTGACCGAGTCGCACATCTCCGGAATGGTTATCCTTTCGCTGAGCCTCGAGGTGAAGGCGGGCGAAACCGAAGCCGTTTATCGCGCCGAGCCGAAACTGCGTGATGCGTTCCTTCAGGTGCTGTTCGATCACGCGAATACCGGCGGGTTTCAGGGTCTGTTCACCGATTCTGCGAACATGTCGCGCTTGCGCCGGGCCCTGACCGAGACGGCCCGCAACATTCTGGGCCCGAGTGTTCTTGCGGTTCTGGTTTCTGATATCGTGCGTCAGGACAGTTGAGCGCAGGCCGCCCAGCGGCGAACCGCGAAAAACCAGAGCCTCCGCGCCTCAGCGGGGCATTTCGCGTTTCGGGCGACCCAGTTTCGTGACGACGTCATGTCGGCCGACCGCGCGTGCAGTCGCGTCATGCTGCTTCGCGATCGCGGGATTCAGCTCGTCACGCGCAGCGCGAAGCCGCGTTTCTTCCAGCGAGAGATACCGGAGATAAGCGAGCGTGTTTTGCCCGAATGTCGGGTCCAGCGCGAGCGTCGCCCGGCTCGACCGCTCTTCTGCTTGCAGGCTCGCAATGCGCAAATCGAGCGCGCGGGCCTGGGCGTTCAGCCGTGCGAGCGCGGCGAGTTCCGCCTCGCTTTGCATGCGCGTCAACCGAGCGAGTTTCGTTAGACGCGCGACCTGCAGTTTGCTCATTTGCGCCATGCCGCGCCTCTGCCCGCCGCCTTTCGCATCTTCTCCGCGAAGCGGATCGCGGCCGCGACGGGTTTGTAATGCTCGGGACGGATTTCCTCTCCGATCTCGATTGCCGCGAAGAGCGCGCGCGCGGTCGGTGGATCCGAATGAACGGGTACCGCGTTCTCCGCCGCGATTTCGCGTATCCGCGCCGCGATCGCATCGACCCCTTTCGACAGGCAGACCGGGGCGCGACCCGAGGCGCGGTTCCATTTCAGCGCGACCGCATAGTGGGTCGGGTTGACGATCACGACGTCGGCCTTGGCGGTGTCGGGAACCGATTGCCGCATCGCAAGCTCCATCCCCTTCTGGCGCCGCTGCGCCTTGAGATGGGGGTCGCCGTCGGATTGCTTCATCTCGTCGGTCAGTTCCTTGCGCGTCATCCGGTTGCGCCGCAGGAATTCCACTCGTTGCCAGAGATAGTCGACGACGCCTATCGCTGCGGCGAGCGCGGTTACGATCATCAGGAACTCGGCGATCATACGAAACAACACGCCCGCGATCTGCACCGGTTCGAGATGCTGCGTCAGAAAGATCAGCTCCGCGCGCGCCCTGAGGTAGAGAAAGAGAGTCGTCGCGATCACGGCGAGTTTCGTCACGCTCTTGGCGAATTCGAACAATCCGCTGCGGCCGAATTTCTGCGCAGCATTTTTCAGCGGATTGATCCGGTTGAGCTTCGGTTGGATCTTGTCAGGCGCGACAACGACCGCGCGTTGCGCCCAATAGGCGACCAGCGCGGCGACCATCGGCACCACGAAAAACGGGGCGAGCGGCAGCAGGAGTTCTCCGATCACGCGCCCGCCCATGGCCGTCCCGCCGCCGAGGAACTGCGCGGCCATCTCATCGGCGCGATCGAGCATTGCCATCGCGCCGCTGCCGAACCGCGTGAGGCTGAAGATGCCAAGGCCAAAGAGCGTCGCGAGAAAACTGCCGTAAACGGCAGCGACCGAAATATCGGAGGAGCGCACCAGATCGCCCTTGCGACGCGCGGCCTCCAGCTTGTGCGGTGTCGGGGCGAATTCCTTTTCGCCGCCTTCGTCCTCGCTCATCGCACCGCTCCGAACGGGTTGGCGAGGAAGGCCATGACCGCCTCGCGCCAGATCGCGATCGCGGTCGGAGCGCAAAGCGCGAGCAGGATCAGCCCGCCCCCTGTCAGCGCCGGAGCGCCGACGAAAGCCACCATGAGCTGCGGCATGGCACGGTTAATCGCGCCGAGCGCGACGTTGTAGATCAACCCGGTGACCGCGAAAGGGGCGGCAAGCGTGAAGGCCAGCGAAAACGCTTGCGCGATGCCCGAGACGCCCCAGCCGCGCAATGCCTCGGGGTTGGGCCACTCGCCGACGGGCAGAACGTCGTAGGTGCCGATCATGAACTCGATGAGCCGGACATGAAACCCGAGGCTCATAAGCACCGCGATTCCGGCGATCATCAGCAGGTTTCCGATCGCGGGTTGCGGCTCGCCGCTCATACCGCCAAGCAGTTGCGCGAGCGAGCTCGACTGTGCCGCCATCGTGCCCGCAATCTGCAAGGCGAATACGAAAGCGCGCAAGCCGAACCCAAGGAACAGGCCGATCGCGATTTCCGAGATCAGCCAGATCGGCGGGCTTGCCCCAAGATCGACAATGGCGAGCCTGGGGACGAGAGCCGGGATCATCACGAGCGTTATCGCGAGTGCGACGCCGGTCTTGATCCGCGCCGGCAGGCTGGTTTCGCCAAATCCCGGGGCCATTGCGACGATCCCGCCGACCCGAAGCAAGATGACGAAACCTATCAACAAGAAACTTTGCGTTTTCTGCAGAATCTCTGCGAGTTGATCTAGAAGCGGCGGGCTCATGCCGGAACCTGCCCGACCATCGCGGGCCGCGCCTCGAGGCCAATTTCCTCGTAGCTCAGAACCGGCGCGTTCAGACCTTTTGCGTTGATGACGGTGCGCAGAAACCGTCGCCTGCGTCCCGAAGAGACGAGCGCCGGGAACGTGCCCGCCTGTGCCGCGCCGGCAAGTTTCTCGGCGATATTCGCAGCGAGTTTGTTGAACAGATCGGGCGGTAAAGCGACATCGCCGCTCGCGTCGCCACCGATCGTGTATTTGCCGAACCGCTCCTCCCAATCGGGCGCCAGTTGAATCAGGGGGATCGTGCCGTCGTCGCGCCGCAGATCGGCGACGAGCTGGAAACCGAGACGCTGGCGAACGTGCTCGCAAATCTGCTCCGGGGTTTGCAGGTGGCGGGCCTCCGAGATCGCCTCGACGATCAACAGAAGGTTTCGGATCGAGACCCGTTCATCGAGCAGCAAGCGCAGGACCGCTAGAAGCAGGTCGATCGGAACCTTGTCGGGTATCAACTCGTCGAGGACGCGCCGATTGGCCTGCGCGCGCGTCGGATCGGAGAGGTTCGCGACCTCGTCTAGCAGCCGCCGCAACGCCCGTAACGTCATCAAACGCGAGAAATTCGCCTTGATTACCTCGAGAAGGTGCGTCGCGAGCACCTCCGTCGGCCCGACCACCGTCGAGCCTGCGAGCGCCGCATCCTCCTGCTGATGAGCGGGCACCCAAAGGGCTGGGGCGTGGAAGACGGGTTCGCGCACCTCTTCCCCGTCGGGCAGGAAATCGCGATTGTCCGCGATCAGTGCCAGCACATGCTCCGGCATCAGCCGGTCGCGCGCCTGCTCCACCCCCTGAACGCGGATCCGGTAATGTCCAGGCGGCAAGGTCGCGTCGTCGGTCAACCGAATTTCCGGCAGGATCAGCCCGAAACTCGCCGCGACATGGTTGCGCATGTTCGAAATCCGCGCGTCGAGACCTGTGGCGGGATCGAGCGCCATCTTCACCAGATCGGGGGCGAATTCGACATGGATGTCGTCGATGTCGAGCACGTCGCCCATGGACTTCTGTTTCGGCCCGGTTTCGGGCGTGGGCATCTTCATCGCCTCGCGCCGGGCGCGCGCCCGCTCTGCGCGCCGCAGCATGAAGGCAGCCCCGCCAAGGAGGACGGCTCCCGCGGTGAAGGGCACGAAAGGCAGCCCCGGCACGAGACCGAACAGCGCCATCAGGACCGCCACGGTGGTCAGCGCGGCCGGATATTTACCAAGCTGGCGAAACAATTCCAGATCGGTGGAGCCTTTCGCGCCGCCACGCGAAAGCAGGATCGCCGCTGCGATCGAGATGATGACCGCGGGTATCTGGCTGACGAGGCCGTCGCCGACCGTGAGGATCGCATAGGTTTCGAGCGCGCGATCGAGCGGCATTCCATGCACCACCGTGCCGATGGTCAGACCGACGACGAGGTTGAGCAACGTGATCAACAACCCTGCGACCGCGTCTCCTTTCACGAATTTGGACGCGCCATCGAGCGAGCCGAAAAAAGTGGTTTCCGCCTGTTCGCGTTCCCGCCGCTCCCGCGCTTCGGCGTGGTCGATCGCGCCCGCATTCATGTCGCTATCGATCGCAAGCTGCTTGCCCGGCATGGCGTCGAGCGCGAAACGCGCGCCGACTTCTGCCATGCGCCCGGCGCCTTTCGTGATCACGATAAAATTCACGATAAGGATCACGCAGAACACGACGAGCCCGATCAGGACCGAGCCGCTCATGATGAAATTCGCGAACCCCTCGATCACGCCACCCGCCGCGCCGGTGCCTGTATGGCCGTTGCCGATGATGAGTTTCGTCGAGGTAACGTTAAGCGAGAGCCGCAACATCAGCGTTGCGAGGAGAATCGTCGGGAAGGCGGAAAAATCGAGCGGTCGTTCGATGAACAAGGTGACAGTGAAGATCAGGATCGCGAGGGCGAAGGAGGTCGCCAGGCCGATGTCGAGAATCCAGGAGGGCACCGGCAGGATCATCATCGCGATGACCGCCATCAGTGCGAGCGCCAGCATGATGGTGGGTTGAAACGCACGGTGCACGAGCGGCGACGCCATCACATTCCTCGCGCTTTTTGCGCGGCTCGGATGAAGAGCGAGGCTCCCGGAGCACCGCCCACGCCTGGAGGCTCTGTTCCTTCCGAGCGAAGCAGGAGGGGATATTGGTTATCCCTGCTTTGCGCCGACGGTTCGGTTCGTGCCAATACGATCTCCGGAATCTCAGGCGCCCCGGCGGTTGCCCGCGTGGCGGAGGTATTCACCACCTTTTCAGGTTCGACCTTGCCTGCGAGCTTGGCATGAAGACGCGCGAAGCGTTCAGAATAGCGCCTCGCATATTTCGGCGTGCGCGAATGATAGGCCCCGGCAGCCTTTGTCCAGTCCCCGGTTTCGGCATAGAGAGATTTCAGAAACTGAGCCGCATATCGTGCATTTGTCAGCGGGTCGAACATGTCTTCGATCGAAGAAAAATGCTGCCCATGCCATTTGAAGTTGATCTGGAAACAGCCGATATCGAAACTTCGCGCGCCGCGTTTGAATTCCTTGAATACATAAGCCAGCGCCAAATCCCGGGAGTCGAACCAGTGTCCCGCGCCCTCCATGTTCACGGTCCAGGGCCAGGGCTGGAAGCCGCCTGCTCCCTTGCGACCCGTCTCATTCAACGAAATCGCCATGAGCACCGCGTAAGGCACATCGCTTTCGCGCGACGCTTGTTTCGCGGCGGCCTCGCATAGCTGGGGCTGTCCCGCCGCGGATAGCGGGGTGAGGGTAAGACATAAGATATAAAGTGCCCGCCGAAACCAAGGCATGGGATTTTCCCTTTGCAGTGCAATTCTTGCGACCCCAGACCTAGCGGGCAAAGCTTTAGAATCCGTTTCCGAAGATTTTGCCCGTCACTGCTGAACAGGGGGCAAAGCAAGGCGATCGAGCATTTTCGACAGCGTTTCGCGTTCTGCCTGGCTTTGCTCCAACAGGCTGCGGGCCCGCGTGAGCGGCCCGCCTTTCACCTCGTTCCTTTGTGAGGACGTCGCCCCGAAAGTTTCCAGAAAACGCTGTTCTACCGCATCTGGAGGGGCATCCAGGCTTGACCAATCGCCCTTGTGCCAAGATTGCGCGCGGGCCCCTTCCGGATTGCCCGCGCGGAGGTAGGCGGCGCGCGCCTCGTCGTGGCGACCGAGTCGAGACAAGGCAGCGGCTCTGATCTGCTCGATCTGTTTACCCTCCAAATCCTTCAGGTGCGCGACGGCGGCAGCTGGATCCAGTTCGAGGAGCGCGGCCCGCGCGAGCAGAGTCTTGTCCTGCACCGACAACGGATCGGCCTGTCCGAGAAGGCGCACGGCAACGGCAGGCATTCCCAGAGATATTGCACGTCCGGCCAGTTCTTGTCGCAGCCCGGAGGTCTGCGCGGCTTTCTCGGCTAGGGGCAATTGGTCATAAAGGGTTCGAAGGAAATCACCGTCGCCGGCTTGCCCAACCAACCGCGAGAATATCGCTTCGAGCGTGCCCTTCGAATCCGCGATCTCGGTCGCATCTGAGTAAATCTCGAAGGCTTTGCCGAATTCGGAATTCGCGGCGTGGCCAATCGCGGCGATACGACGCAATTCCGGAGCCTCCGGCGCGTCGGCGAGTTCGAAAGCCAAGGCCTCTGCATTCGCAAGAGCTGCCGGGTCGACCGCTTCGCCCGCGTCGATCTGGCTGTTGAGCCACAAGATCAACGCGCGCAGCCCTTGCGCCGAGTTCGTCTTCGAAAGCGCTTCAAGGCGCCCCGAAGCTTGCGGATCGCCCTCCACCACTTGGATTTCGGCTTCCATCGTGTCGAGCGCACGTCGATCCCCGGTCGTGATCCGGCTGACAGCCGGCTCGAGCGATCGTGCCACATCCGCCGCTCCGATCTGCGTGAGGCGTGCCACAAGGTTTGGCGCCAGAGACCGCCGCAAATCGGCTGGAAGCGCCTCGAAATGTCGGCGAAGCGCCGCGAAGGCAACATCGCGTTTTTCGGGAAGCGGGTCAGCTGCGAGGAAGGCCCAAAGCGCGACCGCGCGATTGCAATCGGTGAGCTGAGCAAGCGGCGAGGTGGCGGCGGTAGGATCGGCGTCGAGCACCGCTCCCACGAAGAGCAGCGCATTCTTGCTCGGTCCATCCTTGCCCATATCGCGCAACAGCGCGCGGGCCTCCGTCCCGAAGCCGAAGGCGATGTAAAGCCGCGCCAATGCTGTCACCTTACGCGGATTGGGTGCGTCGAATTCGCCCAAGAGGCCTTTTCGCGCATCGCTGATCTGAGCGAAGGCCGGACGCTCGTCGACCCAGTTCGCGAGCTCGAAATATCGGTCGGGCGGGCACCCGGATACCTCGGGAGGCGCCTGGAGGCCTGTGGCAAGTTGGTCACGGTCGATCGCTGTAACCGAGTCGATCGCAAGATGCGGTGGAGGTGTCGGGCCCTGAGGCGCCTGCGGAATTTCAGCCGTTTCGGCGGCCCTGTCGCCTGTGGGTGGTGGAGCGTGTCGCCCTTGCGCGGGCTTTTCCTCGGTCGGCGTCATCTGTGGCGTGACGAGCCCCTGCGATGCCGCGCGCGACATCTGGCGTAGAAGGCGCTCTTCAATGCCATCGAGCCGTGGATCGGGTTTCGGGGGGAGGGGCGGTTTGGGCGCGCCATCAGAGATATTCACCGGCGCGTTGGCAGGCTCCTCTTGTGCAGTCGTAGCTCGCCAGAACAGGTCGAGGTAGTCGTCTCCGATCCTCACGGGTTGAACGGTTTTCGGGCGGGGCCGAGAGGCTGGTGGGGGCTTCGTTGACGTGGTCTGCGATCGATCTTCACCCGTCGCAATTACCGGAGGGACGGTTTGACCTGGAGAAGGATCCTTGAGGTCGATGACAAACGCGCCGCTCTCGAGCGAGAAGGTTTCAGGCGCGACCCCGGGCGCGAGTTTCAGAAACAACCCGCCATCGGCTTGTGCCGCGAGCGCCTGCAATCTGTCACGGGGTATCAACTCGAAAACGTTCTGGGTCGCGAATTGCGGCTCGGGGGCGTCAGTATCTATCCGTATCCCCCCATCGACAGGCGTAATCGCCCGGCTCGCCGATGCCGGTAGATAGACGACAAGGCGTGAAAAGCCGTCATGCTCCCCCGATTTGACCGGAATCACCGTTGCATGTGCCGGCGCGAGGGGCAGCAGAAATAGAAGTGCGAACCAGAGCCTCATGCCGCCTCCGACTTCACCGACTTCAAGGCCTCCTCAAGGTCGGAGAAGCTGGGGCGAATATGGTGGGGCGTGTTCTGGCGACCGACCTCGATGCAGATATTGGTCGCGTGGTTGTGCAGGTTGGCGATCAACACCTCGCGGATAAGCTTGTAGAAGTGGCTGTCTTCGTCGGTCACCCCTTTCATCCGGCTCGCGAAAGGGGCGATGAATCCGTAGGCGATGAACACGCCGAGAAAGGTGCCGACAAGCGCGCCGCCGATCATCTTGCCGAGAATTTCCGGAGGCTGATCGATCGAGCCCATCGTCTTGATCACGCCGAGCACTGCCGCGACGATCCCGAGGGCGGGCATCGCGTCGGCCACCGACTGCATAGCGTGGCTCGAATGCATGGCATGGTGGTAATTTGCCTCGAGTTGCTTGTCGAGCACCTCTTCCACCTGCATGGGATCGTCGTAGTTCATCGAAGCCGATCGCATCGTGTCACATATGATGTCGACCGCCTCGTGATCGTGGAGGATTTTCGGATATTTTCCGAAGATCGAGGATTTTTCCGGATCTTCGATATGTTCTTCGATTGCGACGGGGTTCTGTCGGGCGAGCCGGATCAATTCGAACAGAAGGCACAGAAGATCGCGATAGTCGTCGGGTTTCCATTTGGGGCCTTTGAAGACCTTCCCGACATCCTTCAGCGTATGCTTGATCGAGGCCAGGTCGTTCGAGAGTACAAAGGCGCCCACAGCTGCGCCGCCGATCATGATCATCTCGAAAGGCAGGGATTTGAGGATAATCCCCATCTTGCCGCCCGCCGCGACATAGCCGCCGAACACCATCACGAAGATGATCACGATCCCGATGACGCCGATCATGGAAAGCCTCTTCCGTTTCTCTCGGGCGACTTTGGATGATTCGGTTTAAGAAAGGCCCAAGAGCCTTAAACATCGCTCAGTTGCGCGGTGCGCCCGCGTTACGGCCTGCCATCAGCACGCTGATCGCGTAGGCCGTTTTGGGTTCGAGACTTTCCATGACCGCAGCAGCGGCGGCGGGGCGCATGCGCGCGAGGAAACCGGCGGCGAAATTCGGGTCCATTTCGGCGAAAAGCGATGCGGCCTGTTTCGGCTTCATGTTCTCGTACAGCGCAACGAGCTTTCCGACATCCTTGTCGGCACCCTCTTCCGCCACGGCGACGGTCTTAGACAGCGCCTCTTCCGCAGCGACGAGATCGTTCAGTCGCTTTTCCAAGCGGGTTTCGGCAAGGGCGAGCGCATTGCGGCGGTCAGTAAGCAGTCCTTCCTGTTCGACCAGTTTCGCTTCCCGCGCCTTGAGATCGGCGAGCATCGCCGTGAACCCGGCGTCGTCGATACAACCGTCCTGCGGTTTTGTCGCCTTTGTCTCGTGCACTGGTTCCGCGGTATCGCGCGCCCAAGCTCCGCTCTGTGCAAGCTGCATGCCGCCGGAGAGGACAAAAAGCGCAGCGATGATCCAGAGGGCACCGCGGCCCGGGCGGGGCCTGCGTCTACCGGGTTTGCGTTCGGCTGCGCGGTTCATTGCGCGGCCTCGATATCCGTTTCGCGTTGCCGCCGGCGCAGCACGCGGCGGCGTGGTTCACCGTCTTCGGGAAGATCATGCAGGGAGGCCAGAAGCAGCTCGAGCTTCTCCGCCCCCGCCTCCGCGCGTTCGGTCAGCGCGCGCAATTGTCGCTCGGATGTGCCCGCGGTGGCCTGCGCCCGTTCAAGCGCGCGAGTCATGTCGTCGACCTGCGCGGACAGCACGGCGATGGCCCCGCCCATCCCGGTTTCGAGTTGGTTGAAACGCTTGAGCCTGCGCGCGAGCACGAAGCAATAGGTCGCCGCCGCCAAGGCTGCGAGCCCGGATGTGATTTCGGCAAGGAATTGCATCAGCCTCTCCCTCAGTTCAGCACGAATTCGATGACGAGAAGGTCGCGCACGCGCCCGTCTCCGGTGACCAGTTGAATCCGTCGCAACATCTGCGCGCGCAGGCGCATCATCGCGCTCGGGTCTTCCAGAAGGCTGACGTCGACGGCGCGCAAATACCCATTCAGCACGTCCATCACGCGCGGCTTCAACAGCTCTACGTCATGTTCATAGGCGCTCGGCACTTCGAGTTGCGCCGCGAAGCGCAGATGGCGCGCGGAGGCGCCGCTCAGCGTAATTGCGAGCGGGTCGAGTGCGACATAGGCGATGTCGGGAAGTGCCTCCGGTGTATGCGCCTCCGGCGCAGCGGCGGCATGCGTGGCCTCTGGAGGCGCGAGAACCAGCCCCGAATAGACCGCGTAGAACCCACCGCTCCCCAGCATAAGCATGAGGACGAGGCCGATCAGGAGCATCAGCTTGGTCTTCTTCTTCGGCGGCTCGTCCGCCTCGGCAGTGGCTTCCGTCATGGGGGCCTCGCTGTGTCGGGTCGAGGCTTGGAATAGCCGAGTCGGACTAACCGATTGTTAATCGCAATGAAGGAAGGTGCCCGTGACGCCGGGCAGAACGCCCGCTCTCTGGAGGTTCGTCTTGCAGCAACTCATCGACACTTGGGCTGGCCTGGATATGCGCCGGAAACTCGCCGCGGTTTTCGGCGTGATTGCGATGGTCGCCACGGTCTTAGCAATCGGATCGATCGCGTCGAAGCCGACGCTGGCCTTGCTTTACGCGGGCCTCGGCAGCGCGGAGGCGGGCGAGGTGATCTCCGCGCTCGAACAGCGCGGGGTGGCCTACGAGGTGCGTGGCGATTCGATCTTTGTCGCCGCGCCGAAGCGGGACGAATTGCGCATGACTCTCGCCTCGCAAGGTCTGCCCGCGACCGGTGGCGCAGGCTATGAGCTGCTCGATTCGCTCTCGGGCTTCGGCACGACCTCGCAGATGTTTGACGCCGCCTATTGGCGCGCGAAAGAAGGGGAATTGGCGCGAACCATCGCTGCGGTGCCGTCTATTCGGTCGGCGCGCGTGCATATCGCGCATCCGACGAATGCGCCTTTTCGCGGAACGCTTGAGCCGACGGCCTCTGTGACGATCACGCCGGCTCTTGCGGGGCTGAGCGCTGCGCAGGCGAAGGCCGTTCGCTATCTCGTGGCCTCGGCGGTAACCGGCATGACGCCCCAAGATGTCTCGGTAATCGACTCGGCGCGTGGGCTCATTCCCTTCAGCGACAATCCCGCGCTGCCCGGCGGCGGGGAGACTCGCGCTCTGGGGCTGAAGCGGAACGTCGAACGGCTGCTGGAGGCGCGCGTCGGTCCCGGGAATGCCGTGGTCGAGGTGGCGCTCGACACCGTGACAGAGCGCGAGGCGATCACCGAGCGTCGCTTCGACCCGCAGGGCCGGGTGGCGATCGCGACCGACACGTCCGAAACCTCGAAAACCTCCGATTCGACGACACCCCCGGCGACGACCGTGGCCTCCAACCTGCCCGACAACGGGACTGGCGCGACCGGCAAGTCGCAAAGCCGTACGAGCGAGACGCGCGCGCGCACCAACTTCGAAGTCTCTGAGACGCGTCGTGAATTGCTTCGCAAGCCCGGCGCTCTCAAGCGGCTTAGCGTCGCGGTGCTGGTCGACGGGGTGCGCGGCACCAATCCCGACGGGACACCTAGCTGGACGCCGCGCAGCGATGCCGAACTGGCCGATCTGCGCGAGCTCGTGGCCTCCGCGGTGGGATTCGACGAGGCGCGGGGCGACGTGATCACGCTGCGCTCCATGCAGTTCGAGGCGCTGCCGGAAGCGGGAACCCTCGCTGGCGCCGGATTCATCGACAGCATGGCCCTTGATCTGACGCAGATCATCCAGATCGCAGTGCTCGCAATCGTTGCGCTTGTGCTCGGCCTCTTTGTCGCGCGTCCGATCCTGCTGCAGAAAACCCGAGAAGGAGCCGCGGAACTGCCGGCGCCAAATGCCACGTCAGAGGAGAACTCCCGGTCTTCAACGACGCTCACCGGTGAAATCGACGATGGGGAGATGCCCGATATGAACATGCAGCTGGTGTCCGACTTCGACCTCGGGGATCTACCGATGGCGCGACAGACGGATTTCGATCTCGACCGCCCTGCCGATCCGGTTGACCGCCTCAAGAAGATGATCGAGGAGCGTCAGGCCGAAACCGTCGAAATCCTGCGTAGCTGGATGGAAGAACCGTCGGAGAAAGCGTGATGGGCCAAAGGCTGAAACTCGAATCCTTTGAGCCGAAGGCGAGCGAGGCGGGTGAAATCGCGCTCGACCCGGCCGAGTTGGAAGAGACCAAGCTTGCTGCGTTCGAGACCGGTTACCAGGCAGGCTGGGACGATGCGGTCGCCGCGCAAAACGTCGAAACCGCGCGACTTCACGGCGATCTCGGGCGCAACCTGCAGGCGCTGGGCTTCACCTATAACGAGGCGCGCCAGCACATGCTCGGTGCGCTCGAGCCGCTTCTGCTCGAGATCTGCGGAAAACTGTTGCCCGAGCTCGCGCGTGCGTCGCTTAGCGCCGTCGTGGCCGAGCAATTGATGCCGATTGCCGGGGATCTCTGCGCGAGGCCGATCACGGTGGTCGGCAATCCGACCGCATTGCCGCAGATCCAAGAGGCGCTGGCGCCGCGCGCAGACTTGCCGCTCGCATTCGTCGCGGAGCCCAGCCTTGGCGAAGGGCAGGTCTATCTGCGCTTCGCCGATACCGAGACCCGCGTCGATCTCGACGCCGTCATCGCCGCCATTTCGCGAGCGGTCACGACCTATTTCACCGCCACCGCGAAGGACAAGCCCGATGAATGAGACCGCGCCGAATGCCTCGACCGCCAATCCCTTCACGCAGGTGCCGATCGAGATCACCATCTCGGTCGGCAAGGCCCGCCCGCTGGTGCGCGATTTGCTGCGCCTGAAGCGCGATGCGGTGCTGTCCCTCGACCGGAAAGTGGACGACCCGGTTGAACTCTACGTGGGAGACAAGCTGATCGCGCGCGGCGAGCTGACCGAGATTGACGGCAGCGACGGGCAGCTTGCGGTACGGCTCACCGAGGTGGCCGATCTGCAAAACGGCCTGTGACATGCCTCGCCGCCTACCCTTTGCCGTTCCCGACGTCCGCCTCGCGCGCTCTCCAGCGCCAAGGTTTGTCCTGCTGGCAGCCTTAACCTTAATCCTCGCGGCCCTGCCGGCGCAGGCTCAGGACATCACGCTTTCTGTCGGGGAGGGCGACAGCCTCGCCGGGCGCTCGCTGCTGATCATCGCGGCAATCACACTTCTCAGCCTCGCGCCGGGGCTCGCGATCATGGTGACTGCGTTCCCGTTCATCGTCACGGTGCTGTCGATTCTGCGCCAAGCCCTCGGACTTCAGCAGTCGCCGCCAAACATGTTGATCATCAGCCTCGCGCTATTCCTGACATGGTTCATCATGGAGCCTGTCTTCCTTGAGAGTTGGCGCGTCGCTGGCCAGCCCCTGGTCGACGGCGCGGTCGACTGGCAGGAGGCGTTTACGAAGGGGATAGAGCCTTTCCGCATCTTCATGGCAGGGCGCACGAATCCCGACATCTTCGCGGCCTTGGCCGATCTGCGCAACGGCACCGCCGCGACGGGAACCCCGACAAGCCTCGATGCCGCGCCGCTCTCGACCCTCGTGCCCGCCTTCATGCTGTCCGAGGTCACGCGCGCCTTCCAGATCGGCTTCCTCGTCTACCTGCCGTTTCTGATCATCGACCTCGTCGTCTCGGCGGTGCTGATGTCGATGGGGATGATGATGGTGCCGCCTGCGGTCGTGGCGCTTCCGTTCAAGCTCGCCTTTTTCGTGGTGGCCGACGGCTGGGTGCTGCTCTCGGGGGCCTTGGTGCGCAGTTATTTCTGACGCCGAGAGCGGCTCACGTAACCGCAGACCCCAAAACGCAAAAACCCGGGCCGAAGCCCGGGTTTCTGAGGGTGATGGTGAGCCGTGCAGGATTCGAACCTGCGACCCACTGATTAAAAGTCACTACCAGATCTAGCGTTTTCAACAACATAGCATCTAGCCATGGTGTTTTCGCTGTAAGTCTTTTCAATGGCTTACGGTCGCGTCCGACGCAGGCTTACGGTGAGCTCAAGCCGGCCGCGCGAGCCTGGATGGCTTCACGGAAGTCATGCACTGCCTGCAGCTTGCTCTCATCGCACAAGCGACCGAACTTCTCGGCCGCCGCTGCTTTCAGGAGGGTCTTATCATCACGCGGCGTGGCGCCGGTCCAGCCGCCGCAGGGCTCAAGGTCGAGCGCATCGAGCCCCGCGAGATCGCCGGGCTTAGGGCCACAGCTTGCGAGCACCAGTAGCGAGATAATGACCCAGGGGCGCATCGCCGCCCTCCTCTTTTGCCATGTTCTGGTCGAACTGATCTGCGCCGGCGGAGATCTCGGCACGGCGCATGTCATCCGCACGTCGCAGCTTGGTCGCTTCCTTGTAGGCCTCGACCGTGGCTTGGAGCTGATCGCGCTGTGCCCTGAGCGAGACGATGTCGGCGCGCTGCCAAGACGCCCACACGACGGCGATCGCCAGCGCTGCGGCGAGGAGGCCCACGATGACCATCCGCCAGTTGGCAGCGAGCCAGATCATGAGGCGATCTCGAACGGAGTGTCGCGGATTACAGCCCACCGCCCATAGGCGGCAGCGAGGCGCTTGTGATAGCCATGCCGGGCGTATCCGGGGCCATTGTAGCCGCGCGCGAACGCGGCCCACTCATGGTTACGCAACTCGTCGTCCAGATGCGTGGCCTTGATGAAATCCACCATGCCGTCGAGCTGGTTCGCCTCGCTTTCGGTAAAGGCTTCGACCATCTCGCGCGCGGTGTTGTACCCAGCCGCTTCGTGATTGAAGCCCATGATCTGACCGAGGCCCCAAGATGCGGAACGGAGCGCGGCCTCGGCGTCGATCTTCATTGCCCGCACCAGGCGCGGATAGCTGTCGCCGGGATAACCTTGCTCGCCCCATTGGCGATAGGCGAGCCCCTCCCGCACGGCCCGATCGCGCTTGGCGCCGGGGCCGAGCTCCTTCCAGAAGACATGCGGCTCGAAGAGCATCTTGGGGCGGCCGTGATGATCGAACCCGCTGCCGCTGGTCTCGACATCTAGGACGGCGTGGATCTCGTCTTCACCAACGCCGATCAACGCGCCAATGCGCGGCAGATCGATGTCGGCGAGACGCAGGGCTTTTCCGGTGAACTGCATCATTTCCTCCATACGTCGCGCAGCGCCGCGGCGAGGCGGGTCACGCAGATTGTTCGTGGGTAAAAGGGGGCGGAGAGCAGCGAATAGCGGGGACGCTCCTCGGCCGGGATCATCTCGCGCAGCAGCGCGAGTTTGTGGTAGACGCTCGTGATCACCAGCAAGCCGAAGACGATATTGGGCGCGGCCCGGCCGAACGGTCCCCCGGGGTGCCAGGCTGAGCCCATCAGGATCGGGAGCACGTCCCAGTAAGCAGACCGCAGCGCAATCGCGGTGACCATCGCTGAGACGCCCCAGGCCATATGATGCACCCGCCGATCGTTCGAGCCGAGCAGCATTGGCCAGAAGCCGCGTGCTACGAGCAAGAGGCCCGCCACCTGAAAAATCGACAGCGCCGCCGCCAGTCCTTCACTCATTGCTCTCGCCTTTCTTCTTCTGTCGCGCCCTTTCAAGCTCCGCGATCAGCGCCTCAGCCCGCGTTTCAACTTTGCGCACCTCGGCGCTGGTTTGGGATTTCAGCTGCGTCGCGATCGCCGCCGTCTGCTGACTGCGCTGAGACCGCCCGAAGATGGTGCTCCAGAAGTCAGCCATTGCCGTTGCCCTCCTTAATCTCGGAGGTGAGTGCATCGAGGACGCGGTGGTTCGTGACCAAGAGATCGCGCATCTGGGCAGAGGTGTCGCGCAGATCATCCATTCGGCCCGCGCGCTCGGCGCTGAGCGCCTTCCAGAGCATCACCACGGCATAGCCGAGGAAAAAGATCACTACGGCGGAGAGCCCGCCCCCGAGGGCATCAAGGATATCGCCGAAGGGAATATTCATTTTTCATGCCGCCCCTCAAACTATAGTGATGCCGCGCGCCGCCATTCTGATTTTGGCGCGCTGATAGGCTGTTGTGAGTTCGTCGCCACTCAGCGCCTTGCGCCAGATCGCGCTCTCTGCAATATCCATGACTGCTGTTGATCCGCTGGTCAGGTATGCGTTGCCGAAAGACAGAAACCGACCAGACGGCGCGGGCACGTAAGAACCTGTCCCGCCATCATCCGTAAACAGGCTCTCACCACCAATCAAAATCCGAACCGTTTTTGTTGCGGCAGAAAAGTCGCGCGAAATGGCCACAAATCGCCATTCTCCTTCCACCGCGCTGATGCCCGTAGCTTGAGTCACGCCCGTCAACCCGCGCTGGTTATGGCTAAAGGCCGAAGCACTCAGAAGTAAGCCGCCGCCGGTTCCTCCATTGATCGTCCCAAGCAATGCAGAAGTAGACCCTGTGAGCGTAGAAAAACGCATCACCATCGCCATTGTGTCGGTTTGCGAGGCAATTTCCGGGACGTCCGAAACAAGACCGTTTGCCGAAGACAGAGGAACGCGCAGGTAATCGTTAAAATAGCTGACCGAGCCTTGAGGTGTAAGCATCCGGCCCGACTTTGCGCCGGTCAAACTTGCGGCCGAATTGCCGAATGCCCAAGTTTCGTAGGCCTCCAACTCGACTGGCCCCATAAGCGAGATGTCACTAGCCGGAATGCGTGGCAACGCATCGTTTGAAACTGCGAAGGGGAGGATGGTGAAGATAGGCTGTGTCATGGTTATTCTCCCAAGGTGATTGCGGCGAGTTCGAATGCCGGGGAAACGTGATAAAGAGGGCGAGGTGTACCCGAGATGGTGATCGCGTCGGGCGTGCTGTCGCGGAGGTTCCCTGACGCTCCGTTTGTGATGGTCAAGCCTGCGCCTAGGTGGTCGAGCGCATACCTCACCGTCACAGTGCCAGAGGGAGCGGCGGCTAGCGTGATAACGACATCACTACCCTGCACCGCAATATTTGAAATGGCCGCTGGGCTGCCATCATCCGTGACCTGGAAGCCGTAATCGGTGGTGACAGCCAGTGTCGTCGTGTCCAGTACAAGCGGCAGGGTTGGCACCTGAAATCGGACCCGAATTTCCGCCCCGCGACGTGTGGCAGAAACAGGATTGAGCCAGCGTGGTTTTCGTCCTTGAACAATTTCCGCATAGGCTCGACCGAAGTAGGCACCAGCCCACTTGTAACCTTCGGCAGTCAGATGCACCCCGGCAGTGTAGGGGAAATGGTACATCGGTGTTGACAGAAAAAAGCGGTTCGATTTTTGCGCCAAATTGAGATGGGCGAGTGCAATATCAGAATGTACGGCAGCACCGAAGCTAACTTGATATGTCAGGCAGTAAACCGGGCTGGTTTGACCCGTTTCGGATTGCACATCGGTTTCAACATCGGCCTGCAACCGTTCCAGCGCGTCGTAATATGTCTGGTACAGTGTGGATACGCTAATGTCATTTTCACCTTGCATCCAGCACAGCGCGTGAACTGCGTGATCTGAGTTAAGCGCTTGCGCCCCGGTGACATGCGCGATCAAATTTGGATACCAGGCCGATGCCTTGTCCAGCTGGTCGATACGGTAGCTGCCATGACCTGCGGTTGAGGCCAGAATGACGTGATCGGTTGGCGCGATCCCATCCGCGGCCAAAACGGTCGAGGCAAAATTTGCGGCCCCGCTGCACGGCGTTTCCTGCCTATTCGTACCACCATCGGGCGCCGGGGAAACAGCATCTTCAACGAGTGGCTTAAATGCGCTGAAATCGAACGCAGCCCCGTCCCAAGCGCGCGGCCCCCCGTTGAAAGTAACATTGCTGTATGGCTGAGAGACGCTGATAACAGAGCCAGAGGCGGCTCCGACAGACAGCGATTGGCCATAGAACAGCAAGTGGTTATATTCTGCCGCATCGACAGGCGCGCTCAATTCTTCAACAGAGAAGGACGTGGCATCAATGCCGCCAGACAAAGCGCCGACAACCTCACCCGTCATCTCGTTCACGCCGAGCAAAACACGGCCCGAGGCATCAGCTACCAATGGCCACACAGGGCCGGAGCCGATGTATTTTGCCTGCGATAGGCCGCCAAGCACACGCTCAACGTCCCCGTCAGTTGTCAATCTTCCGGTTTGCTTGTTGACCCCAAGCAGGACACGCCCCGATGCGTCGGTAAAAAGAGGGACCAGATCATCGCTGCCAGTGTATCGGGCAAGAGGCTCGCGCGCCTCATCAAGATCGAAACGAGTATCTTGTGCATATGTTGCAGAAGGATACCGCGCCACCTCAGTTGCAGTTGCCCCACCATCGTTACGATAGCGAACAATGACGTCTCCGGTTACGACTTGAAATTGCTCGGCGTCAGCTGTTGCTGCCAAGCCGCTTGCGATGTCCGTGTAGACCTCAGCGTTCACTGTCGCAGCGTCGCGGGCGCTTTCGGCGGAGCCCTGCGCTGCGACTGCTGCTGCTTCGGCGGCTTCAGCCGCAGCCACATTCGGCGCAATCTGAGCATTCGCATCTGCCGCGGCGGTACTTGCCGCGCTCTCAGCGGCCTGACGATCCAACCCAGTCTGCTCACGATCCGCCGCGGTCGCCAAGGCGTCATCCGTCGTGGCTTGTACAGCTGCATCAAGTGCCCCGAGATCGATGCGGGCGGCGGATGCCTTCGCCGCCTCTGCATAGCCCTGAGCTGCCTCAACCTCGTCAGCCGTTGGCCCGTTTTCCCAGCCGAGCCCATCGGCACGAACCATAGGAACCCGATTGGGCCGGGGATCGAAGGCCGCCATTGGTTTTCGCGCACGAAGCGCCGCATTGATCTGCGCGCGGTCCTCCTGTGCGCCCATCACATCTTGGTCGAGCTGCGCCTCCATTCCGGCCTCGCGGCCATCGTCCCGAGCCATCCAACCTTGTTCGAGCGGCGTGGCACGCTCAATCCAAAGAGTTTGCCCGTCATGCGTGGTTGCAGCCGCGGCGGTGAGAAGGAGGTTCCCCTGGCCGACTGCCGTCGCCGGATCAATGCTGAAATCCGCCACGTCGAGCTGGGTGGGAACGTCCTCGATCAGCACATAGGCCACGATCGTGCCCGCCAAATAGGGATGCGGGATGGGGTAGGGGCCGACGCCCGAGATGGTGTAGGCCGGAGCCTGGGCATAGCTTTCGACGGTCATTGAGCGCCTCCGAGTGCGTTGTTCAGGTCAGGCGATCGTTCGGGCAGGAAGGATCCTCGCTCCCACCAGGAGGTGGTGCGGTAGTCGCGCGCGAGGCGCTTTTCGTACTGGCGAAACTGCTTGTCGGCTTCCGGGTCTAGGAAGGGCTGGATCTGATCCCAAAGCATGCGATCGAGCGCGACGCGCGTCGGGATCGGCAAAAGCGGCTGGAAGGTCGCGGCGGGGTTGTAGCGCCGCGCGATCTTCACCACGTCTCGGCCGAGAAGCGGAGCCTTGCCTTCCGAGATCCGCGCGGCGTTCGAGGCCACGGCACGGGTGACGTCGCCAGCGATGCCGACCACCGGCCCCGCCAGCGTTTCGGCGAGACCGCCACCGGCGCGGCTCGTCTCGGAGGCGAAGAAATCCCCGAAGATCCCGACGCCGCCGCCTTGCATGAACGCCGCCATCCAGAATGGCGTGTCATCCATGGGGCGCGGATCGCGACCTTTGGCGACCTCCTTCAGCTGCACCGCGAGCGCGCCCATTAGCGTCATCTGCGCGACCCAGGCGGTGGCATAGGTCGCCTTGGTCCAGAAGCCCTGCATCTCGCGCACGCGCCGGAGCTGGTTGAAAAAGACCGAGAGCGAATAGCTCTTGTACATGATGCTCGAGCGCGCGAACTCGCCGACGAAAGAGCCGGGCGCGCTGTTGCCGAGGAAGGTCGCGCGTCCGCGCAGGCTCGACGACGGGATTGCGTATTCCTGATGCGCCTGCCAGAGCCCTGACCAGCGGATCGCGATGTCCTCTGCCTCGGCGCGATCGAGGCTTGTGTGTTCCAGAAACCAGTTCGGATTGAGATGCTTGCCGCCGCGCGGGTCGGTATAGATTGCCTCGGGCGCGCGCAGCGCGTCCCAGTCGTTTGCGCTGATCCCACGGTTCTCCATGAAGGTCCGCAGCTCTGGCTCGAGCGCGTCGAAACTGCGGCCGGCGCGATCGGCGAGATCGGAGCCGAAGGCCATCGAGACGGCAACGCGCTCGCGATCGGTGAGGAAGGCCATACCGTTGCCGCGCAGCACCGCGTTCGAAACCCGCTCGGTCAGCTCGGGCGACCAGATGTCGCCCATGAAGCGCGCCTGGGCCGCGCCGGTGTCGAACCAGGTGTCGAACACATAGCCCAAGTCTTTAGCCATCTGCCGATCGAGCCCCTTGGTCGAGATCTCGATCATCGTCTTGATCGGAGCATTCGGATTTAAGGCCAGTGCCTTGGCCGCGATCCGCATCGAAACTACATCGGTCACCTGGCTCAGACTGGCCGAGCCGAGCTGCGCAGCCGTGAGCAGGTTGCGCGTGCCAGCCAGCAGGGTGGCCATCGCATGATCGGCCGGTTGGTTCGCTTCCCCCGACAGGATCCGCATCATCACCCGGGCCTTGGCTGCCTTTCGCCGCGCGAGAGCCGAGGCCTTGCGGCCAGCCTCGCCGCCGATCGTCGACGTATCGCGCTCGATCACCTGTATCGCGTGCTCGAGCCCGGCTTTCGGGTTCGGCCCGAAACTGCGCATCAGGGCGATATCGCGGGCCATTCCGCGCAGATGCGAGATCACGCCCTCGAACGGGTTCTCGCGCCCGAAGAGCTCGTTATAGGCCATCCAGTCATCGGCCGACTTGAAGTGCAGTACCCGGTGCGCACTGCGCGAATTCTTCAGCGCCCGCGCGCCCATGCCCATCGAGGGCGCCCGATCGTCCCAGCCGCGCGTGACGATGCCACGATAGATATCCTCGAGGAACGGGCGCACATCGTCATAGAAGGGCTTCACGCCCGACTTGAAGCTGAAGGGCTTGCCGGTTGCGAAGTTCTCGATCCGGTGCCAGTCGGCGCGCTCCCAGACGTCGCGCGACCACTGCTCGAAGCCCGCTTGTTCGATCTTGTCGGCATCATGGCTATGGGGCACGCCGAAGTCTTCGAGCTTGCCGATATCCATGCCGTTCGCATTGGCGAGCGTGCGGGCCCGCTCGTATTGCGCCTTGATCGCATCGGCGACTTCTTTGGCCGCGGCGTTGCCCGAGGCCTCGCCATGCAGCTCGCGCGTCACCTCCATCAGCTGAGCCCGATCGCGCACCTGGCCGATGATATTGGTGCGGTGCGTCTCGAGGAAATCGCGGATGCCGCCCATGAACTGACGCTCGAGACCGTGGAACTCTGCCTCGGTCCATTCGAGATCCTTGAGCACTATATCGGGGTCTTTTTCATGGGCGTTGGCATAGCGCGCCTCGTTGCGCCCCATGACCTCGAGCTGGCGCAGCGTGGCATGCCGGCGCGCCCGGGCCCGCTTCATGAAACTCTCGAGCACATCCTCGCCGGCCGCGATCTGCGCCTCGGCCGCGTTCATGCCGCCCAGCTTGTAACGCTCGATCTGATCGAGATAGTCGGCCTTCACGGCCGCGGCGCGCTCGGCGTCGATTTCCCCGGCCTTCACGGCCGCGTCGATACAGGCGTCGAACCTCATGCGCCCCCTCCTGTGCTGCAAAACGACATGCGCTGGATCAGCCGCTGATCGGCGTCGAGATCATCGAGGACGTCGCGCATGGTGAACTCGGGCCCGCTCGTGTCCGCGCTGAGACGAAAGGAACCATCTGGGCCGGCGACATCCCCCGCGGTCAGCTCATCGGCCAAGCGTGCGTCCACGCGCTCCGCAGCGGCACTCTGCGCGCCGTCAGCATAACGCGCGGGATCTACGGCCGAGATGTCCTGCAGCGGCTCCACAGGGCCGCTCAGCGGCTCGGAGGATGCTTCGCGGCCCGCCATCGGCTCGAAGGGCGACTTGCCATCGTAGCCGTCCACAGCGGCGCGCAGCGCGTCATGCGGCGTGACGGGCTCGCCCAGAAGGTCGCCGATATCGGCGCGGCCCACTTGCGCGGCCTCGGCGGCGTAGCGGCGCAAGATCTCTTCGGTGGCCGACGGTGCCCGGGCGCGCTCGCCTTTGTAAAAGGCATCGATCAGCGCTTCGCTCAGATCGTCGCGGGTCGCGAACATGTCTCCCTGGGCGAGTTTGTCGCGGATTGCAGCGATCACGCTTTGCCCGGCGCGCGCGCCACTGCGCGCCTTGGCGATCACGCGCACGGTCTCCATCAGCTGGGGCGTGATGTCGAATTCTGGGCGGATATGACCGGCCTCAACCGCCGCCCGGAAATAAGCCCAGTCGGGCGCGATCTGCTCCAGCATGCCGATCAGGCTCTCGACCTGCTTGCTTTCCGTCTCGGCGAACATCTTGATCAGATCATCCGCCTCGAAGGCGCGCGCGAAGAGTGCCTCGCGCACGCGGCGGATGCCATCGCGATTGAGCGTGCCGTCGGCCGCAAGGAAGGCGCTGCGTTCTTCCGCCGGGATGAGCGATAGCATGCGCCGCGCGAAGGGCGCGTTCTCGGGGGCGTTGAACTTTGCGCCTGGCACATAGGCGTCAAACGCCCGCTGATCGAGGAACCCAGCATCGAACTTCGCCTGCTCGGTCGGCGCCATCCGCGCGATCGAGCTCATGTTGCTTTCGCGCACGAACTTCACGCGATCGGCGGGGGCCAGGTCCCCCTTGCGCACGCCGACCAGAACCGGGTTCTTCACGCCCTTGGGAACATCGGCCACGCCCTTGATCTGATCGACATAGGCGGCATACGCCTCCGGGTTCTGGCCCATCGCCTGGCGAAGACCTGCGACGCGGCCGTTGCCGCTCTCGACTACCATGTCGGGCCCGACGATGGGCGCGCCGCGATCGCTTTCGCGCGACGGCATCAAACGCTGCGGATCGAGCCGCGCGGCGATCTCGCCGATCTGCGCATCGCTGGCGGCGCGGGAGCGGTCGCGCGGCTGCAGGTCACCGCTGGCGGCCTTGAGATCGGCCATGTCGACGATCTTCCATTCGACCGGCACGCGCGTACCGGCCGGCGTCGAGATCTCGCTCGGGAAGTCGCTCGTTCCGCGCGGGCCGCTCTCGCCGCCCACGCGCGGATCGAAGAAGCCGTCGCCGGTTGACGCAACGCCCTGGTAACTGCCGCCGTCGGTTGGCGTGAAGCTGTCGCGCGGGCCGCGATAACCCGCCCAGGCCTCAGCCCCCTGCGTCCGGAAGATGTACTGGCCGAGCCGCTCCTGCAGGTCTGGCGTCATCAGCTCGTCACCTTTGAGCCCGAGACCTTTTTTGGCAGCTCGCAAGGTTTTTCCCACGATCTGATAGGCACCCATCGGCGTCGCGACCCGGCCGATCTTCTGCTTCACCCATTGGGCGTATTTCCCATTGGGGTCAGAGAACGCGATTGCTTGATCCACGGTCATCTCGGTGAGCTTCACGTCGGCAAACGGACCGCCCTCGCGGTTCGAGAAGCCGAAGAGAGCATTGTAATCCCCGCCGCTCTCGCCCGCGAAAATCCCGTTGCGGATCTGCGCCCAGTTCTGCGGGGCATCTTTGCCCACCGGGGGCATTTGCCCGGTGCGCAGCGCCTGCTCTGCCGCGTCGATCCCTTGGGAATATTCTCCGCCATTCAATTCTGCAGGTCGGTTCGCACCTTCTCCGCGCACACGCTCGCGGAAATACTCGACGCCGCGGATCACGCCCTTGCGGGCCGCGCCGGTTTTGCCCGTGATCTTCGGCAGCATGTGCGAAATCCCCGCGACGGCGCCACCGAAGAGACCGCCAGCCACCCCGCCGATCGCGACTTGGGCGACCGCCTCGCCGGGTGTCACCGGATCCTTGCCCTGCCACGTCCGGACGTCGTTCTGCTTGATCACCGCAGGCACCTCGCCGGCTGCGCCGAGCAGTGTCTCCATGGCCATGACCCGGGCGACGGATCCGCCACCGCCGAGAAAGAGCAGGGGAAGCGAGTATTCGTCGGTGGCCGCCCCAAAGAGCGAGCCCGCGAATTTCGAGACCGAGCTGCTGCCGCGCGCGAGGCTTGCATCGTTCTCTTCCTGGTCGCGGGTGTAGCGGCGCTTCACCTCCTGCTCGAACTCGTCGCGATTGGTCGGGAGGTTGGCGAATTTCCCGGGGTTGTAGATCCGCGCGTCAGCGATCAGACCGCCGAGATAGTCGGCATCGACCTGCGGCAGGCCGAGAGCGCCTTGCGCCACCTGGTTTGGATCCTGGGGGCGCACCTGGTCCCAGCCACCGAGCGCGTCGACCATCTCTTTCTCGAGGTCGATCCGATAGCTCTCGCGCCGGTTGTGGCTGTCCTGTGCGAAGTAGCTGCTCTCGATCGACCCAATAAACTGATCGAGACCGGAAGGGATCGCGCCTTCGAGCTCCGGCTTGTCTTCGTTCGTGCGATCGAGGAACCAGCTCATCGCAGCCCCTCCGTTTCCGTGAGCAGCGGCTTGATGTCGAAGGTGTACGGCTTACCGTCATCGCCATAGACGTACTCTTCGCGGCCAGTGGCCGGATTGTGGACCATGAGGTTGAAGGTGCTCCCGCCGACAGCGCGCAGATAGGTGTTGTTCCAAGTCGCCTGGTTGCCCGGCGCGGAGAGCGACTCGCCACCGACTTGCGGTAGGGCGCCATTGATCGAGATCTTACGCCACAGCTTCTCGTTGAAGTTCGTGCGGGCTGCGTTGTGGACCCAGGCGATCGCGCCTTCGACATCACCGCCGCTGACCGTCGGCGGCAGGATCGTCACGTGTCCACGGATTTCCTGAATGCCACCCCTCGCCGAGCTGCTGTCATATTCACCGGAGCCGCCCATGACTTCGTGCACGGCCTGAAGGTAATCGCTTTCGCTGACCGTGCCGTCCATGGCGTTCGGATCGCCACGGCCGCGATAGGCGTAGAGCGCATCGGCAGCGTCGAGCACCTCGTTGCGCACCTTGGTCTCGTCACGTGACCCCGCCCGCGTGCCGTCGTCGAAGAGGCCCGTGAGATCCTTGAAGAAGGTCTGCCGCCGCTCCGCCACCGGCGGCATCTGGACGTCCTTGTCCTTCAAAGCGCGTTGGCCGGAGAAGATCTCGCGCGCAAGGCTCTCGGTGCCACCATGCGCGAGCAGGCCGCCGACATAGCCGAAGACCGGCCCGGCGCCGATCTCCTTGGTGACACGCCAAGTGTCATTGCCGAGCGATCCAGCGAGCGACATGGCGAGCTTCGCGCGGGCGGCCGGCGGCGCATCGAGCCCGGCCTTTTCTTTCCAGACGGCGGCCTCTTCCGGGCTGAACAGCTTGAAGTCGTTGACGTAGCCCATCTGGGTCAGCGAGGCGGAATACTGCGCGCGCTTCGTGATCGCGGCGCTCAGCTCTTCGGCGCTGGCCGTCGTGGGGTCAGGCAAGGGCGGGGCCGGGTTGAGACCGATCTTGGCGGCATAGGCGAAGCGATCATCGGCGAAGCCTTTGCGATCGGCATCGACGGATTTCTGCATCGCCTCCGCGACATCCGCTTCGAACCCTTCCGAGATCGGCTTCTTGCGCTGCTCGGCAAGTGCCTTTTCCTTCTCCGCGATCGGCAGCTTTGAGAACTCGGGCATCAGCTCGAAGAGTTTCTGCGCACCGATATACTCGCGCGCCTCCGGCGTGGCCGCGACGAGCGGATCCTTGAGCAGCTGATCGGCCTGATCGGCCCCAGTCCAGGCCCGCCCTTTGCCGAAGACGGTCGCGCCATCCTTGAGGAATGAGGTCGCCTGGCTGAGCGCTTCCTTCTGCGCGCGGTCGGCCTCGACCTGCGCCGCCTTTGCATCGGCCGCGAGCTGTGCGGAGGCGCGGGCGCGATACCCTTGCATCTGGCTCGGGTCCATTCCCGAGAATTCGCCCTGGTCGATCCCGTCGATCAGGGCCTGCGGATCGGTGCTGAGCAGCTTCGTCGCCCGCGTCGTGCGCATCTCCGCCATCGCTTTCTGACGGCGAAGCTGGGCATCTTCGGGCGTGATCGTGCCATTGGCGACGAGGTCATTGAGGTGCTCGTCGAGCATGTCGACATAGGTTGCCTGCGTGGCAGGGTCAGCGGTGCCGGCCGTCTCAACCGTCGTCTGGGTGGTGCGGGCCAGCTGCGCCATCGAGACACTGCGACGCAAGCCGATCGCCTGTCGGCCAATCGCGGCGCTATGGGGCACCTCGAGCTCGTCGAAGAGGAGGCTTGCATCCTCCTGGATATGTGGATCGAGCTTGCCGACGATCTGGGCCTTAAGCTCCTTGGCACGCGCCGGAAATTCGCGATCGATCACGTCGGGGTCGCCGACCTGATCGAATTCCAGTCGCAGATCGTTCAGCCCCTTCATCATCTCGATCCGGGCTTCGGAATACTGACGCTGGCGCTGCTCGCGCGCGATTTCGGTGCCGACCTTCATCATCGTGTCGCCGAGACCAGCTACGGCCCCGCCGATGTCAGGCTGGGAGATGGTCGGGGTCGCGGAGCGTCCGGCGACGACGCCAGCTTTCGGGACGGTCAGCGTCATTGGAGCACCCCGCCACGTGCGAAGCCCGGCCAGAGCTCGGGTGCGGCCGTGAGGAACTTGCCGGCCGCCGAGGTGGTCCCGCGCAGCCAGGAGTTGGTCTTATCTGCCAGCGCTGCACGACGGGCGGAGCTCAGCTCGATCTGCTTGGCCTGCCCACCTGATCGCACGGCTTGGCTCTCGAAGGACAGCTCGCGGCCGGCAGCCTGCCCCAGCGCGATCGCGGTCGGGCTGTCGAGCTGCACCCCACGCGCGGCCAGCTCAGCACGCTGCTGCGCGATCGCGCTGCGCATCTCTTTGCGGCGCCGATTGTCCTCGATCGCGTTGAGCTGCTTTTCCGTCTCCATTTGCTGACCGATTGCGTCAGCCTGCGCCTGCGCGGCTTTAGCGCCAGCGATGCCGGAATAGAGCGTACCGCCGATCGAGGCGATGGTGCCGATCGTTTGCAGCGCCGAGAACCCGGTCGCTGCGGCACCGGCGGTTGCCGCGGCTGCGCTTCCAGCTGCTGGGATGAGGGAGGCGGCAGCGGTGGCGCCGGCGGCCGTCGCACCAGCGGTGCTGAACAACGGAGCAAGAAAGGCGGGGTTACACATTACCGACCTGCCTCCTGAATTGTGGGGGTGATCTTGGTGATGGTCAGCGGTGCGCCACCATGCGGCTCGATACGCAGCGACACTTCCGTCGCCATGCCGCTCTCGACGTCCACGGCGACTTCGCCGCTATAGATCTCGGTGAGATCGGCGCTGACCTGCGCCGGGACGATCGCGACCCGGGCACGCTCACGCACAGCGTGCGGCAGGTCACGTTCGATCGCGCGCATGTAGCCTTGCGCGGTGCGCATGATCGCCACGCCCACGCGCGCATGCAGCCGGCGCTTGCGGCCGGTCATGTCGCCCTCGGGAGAGGCAGCGGTGACACCAAGCGTTTCCGCCTGGTGCGAGGTGTCGAAGAGGCCGATCACGCCGCGACTTGCTGCGCGCGGCAGCGTCAGCGTTCCGTCCGCCGCGACATCGAGCGGCCCGAATTCGCCAGCATCGGTCCAGGCATATACGGTCTCGCCCGCGAGATGCGGGATCGAGAAGCTGGTCTCTGCGCTGGTGGTCGGGATCTTGAAGCCAGCGAAGAGGTGGTTGATGTCGTAGAAATCCGCGAGCGGCGAGGCCGAGTAGATATCGGCGAGTTCCTCGATGTAGCAGCGGCTTTCGCCGTCGACGGTGCGCCGCACGGCCATCGTCACCGTGTCCAGATCCCCGGAGCCTGCCGGCGTCACGGCCAAGCTCTCGACGGTGCCCCCTGCGAGCGGGACGCGGGCCCAGCCCAGCACCTCTTCGGTCGGGTTAAACAGCATGACGACGGGGTCACCGCTCGCGAGCGTGATCCAAGCCAGTCGCTGTGGTGAGCCCTGCCAAGCGATCTGCGTGAAGATCTCTTCGCCGAAATGCGCAGCGGCCCGCGAGAGGTCGGTCGTGGTGTTCGCGTCGTCTTGAAAGGAGTACGAGATCTGCATCACACGGCGCCCATCGCGCGAGATGATGATCGGGTTTCCATCGGGGGAAATCGGAACCGCGCCCGAGCTGCCATAGCTGCTGTCGACGCCGATCACCGTGGTGGTCGGGCCGATCACTTGGTTCTGGCTATCCGATCGAGTGGAGAGCTCTTGCCCGATCGCGAAAATATGCAGCGCACGCTTGCCCCCGCGCAGGCCGATGATGCGGTTCATCGAGGCTTGGCCCGAGATCGTGTAGGCAAAGCTCTGGTCCGCTTCGACACCGGGCTCGAAATCCGTGTAGCCGCCGACGGAAGAGAACCACAGCGTGCGCGGCTCGCTTTCGCTGGCGGCCAACACAAGGCGCTGATCGTAGATTTCGAGGCAGGCCGGGTAGCCGCGCTCGTCAGACCACGCGCCCTCGGACCAGCGATAGGTCGAGCCCCCGACCAGGTTCGGGGGCATCTTTCGCGTGATGCTTCCAGTGGCATGCGTGGCATCGGTCACGGCGGTGATCTCGACCACGCCCTTGCCGTCGCTGATGAACTCCCACTTGATGCCTTTTCCCTTATCGGCGAGCTCGATCCCGTCAGTATGGATCGGCGGCTGCACTCCGGTATTGGTGCCTGCGGTCACCTTGTAGATCTTGCCGCCGTTACGCATGTAATCGCCGACCGCGACGTCCGTATTCGACGTCCACAACGCGATGTTTTCATAGCCCTGAGGCTCGAACATGAAGAGCGCGCCGATATGACCCGCAGTGAACACGTCGGCGCTTGCAGTCAGCTCGACTTCGGGGTCGCCCGCGGCCGAATAGGCCAGAGAGATCGTGAAATCCTTGTCGAGGTTCTGCACCCGGAAGGGGCCGTTGCTGAACGCGGCTTCTTCCAGCGCCCAGTTGTCGAGCGCGAAGCGCTTGAGCTTCTGCACCGGACGCGCGCCATCGGCGATGTAGATCACATCGGCGGACTGCACATAGGTCATCCGGTCGATTGCGGCGGCGTCATAGGGGATCGCGAGCTCGTAAGGCGCGCCATCCTTTTCGACAAGCGCGCCATAGCGCCAGACGCGCATGACGAAGGGCGTGAATTCGAGGATCAGCGCATCGTCGATCGCGAACTGAAACGGGATCAGGCGTGGGGCCTGATCACCTTTGGTGCGGCCCTTGTACCAGGTGCCCGGCGCGCGCGTCAGGCCGCCCTCGAGGAGAGGCAGGAAGCCGCGCGCGGTGCGCAGCCCGGTCTGGTTTCGGATGTAATCGTTGCGCGACCACAGGAGCGGCGAGACCTCGCCGCTCGCGAAGGAGCGTTGAGCGGGGGCCGACCGGGTCACAGCGTCACCTCGTCGGCCCAGAAGCCCTCATCGTCTCGGCCGTCATAGCGTTGCGAGGAGGCGTTGCCGCGATCGCCGCGCATTGCATCCTGCAAACGCGTCTTTGCAATTTGCTCAAGTCGATCGAGTTTCGACGTGGTGCCGATATCGCGGTTTCCGAGATAGCAGGCGAGCCGAAGCGCCACCGCGTCTTGGAAATCTGCCGGGAGGATCGCCTCGTTGGTCAGCCGGCGGGTGAAGCGAACGCGCAAGGGCGCAGGGGCATCAGCGCGCAGCAGCCCGGTGGCGTCTATCCGGAAGTCGACGTCACCATCGCCGACTTCCTGCATTTTCACGAAGTCGCCGGGGAGTTGGTAGCTGTAGGGATAGGCGTCTTCAGCTGCGATGCCGGTCGGCAGGGCAGCCAATGCGGGCAGCGAGACCGAGGTCGAGGCGAAGCTCCAGTCGCAGGCCGCGAGGCAGGAGGACATGGCGACCGGGTACATCTCCGCCGCGTCGCGCGCTTTCTCGCTGTCATCGCCAAACGAGCTCGGCGGTGCGAGCTCGAGATAGCGAAACGCCTGGGCGACGATGATCGACGTGGCAGCGGAAAAGGCCATACGTACCTCCGGAAGTCAGGCCCGGGCCGAGATCGGCCCGGGCGGAGGCGTCAGCGCGCGCGGTAGTGGATCTCGAAAGGCATCGAGCCCGCGCCGGTCGCATCGGCGGGCCCGTGGGCGTAGAGCGAGATCACGCCCGAGGCGGGCTCGGCCGCGAGGCCCAGAACTTGCCAGAGCGGCAAGCCGTGGTTGGCATCGCCAAATGCGACCGGGCTCACAGTATTGCCGGCGGACTTCAGCACGGTCGTGAGCGCAGTCGCGTCGTCCTCCGTGCCGATATTCACGGTGGCAAAGCCCCAGTTCTCGACATCGAATGCGGTGCGGCTGTCGAGGATCGCATAGGCCGGGATGTCGGCGAGGTGATACATCGAGCCGGCGTTATCGGAGGCGGCATTGTCCACCGATCCGGTCGCCACGATCGGACGGCCGGCCACCAGCTCGGGATCGGCGGGTTGGGTGTTGGCGGCGTAATCGCCGACCAGGTTGGATTTGACTTTAACAACGGCCATGTCGGGCCCTCCTGTCAGATGGAATGCGTCAGCGGGGCCGGATCATCCGGCCCGGCCGATCAGGCTTCCTTGCTCTCGATGACCACGACGCCCTTGTCCTGCGCCCGCACCACGTCGGTGTAGGAGCTGACATAGGCGTAGGGCAGGTTCTTGGCCGCGGTGTCGTTCCACATCTCGCCCTTCACCGCCTGCCATTCCGCCTCGATGATGTTCGACTTCGCCCAAACCGGGTTCAGACGGATATCAGCCGTACCGCTCTTGAGGGGGAGCCGGTTGGTGAAGATCCAGGTGATCCCCATCAGGGTCGTGGGCTTGCCGGTCTCCAGCTGCTGGATCTGGAACGCGTTGAGGTTGACCTTCGACGCGGCTGCGATGTTCAGCAGGTCGGTTTTCTGCTTCGGCGTGATCGCGCAGAACAACTCGTCCATGTTGTCCTCGAGGCCGAAGTCCGCGAGGTTCAGCATTTCGACGGCGGTTATGAGCTTCGCGAGTTCGAGGCCGGTTCCGCCATTGGCGAGATACTGGCTGGCCGGCAGTGCGGTGCCGGTGCCCGGGGTCTTGCCCTCGCGCGCGATCCCCAGGACGCCTCCTTCGGTCACCGAGAACTTGCCGTTGTCGCCCTTGGAGATGCCTAGGATCAGGTCGGCGCGGCCACGGTTCACGGCCATGGTGTGGGCGCGAACGTAGCTCGAGGTCGGATCGGTCGCGGTGCGGAACTTGTCTTCCTTGGTGATGTACTGCCCGGTCTCAACCGGTTCGGGCAGAACGGCCCAGCGGCGCGAGCCGGTGACCGGGTTTTCGGGGTTGCGGCGCGACTTCTCTTTGCCGCGCGAATATTCGACGGCATCGAGCAGGTCGGAAACCGACTGAGCTTCGCCCGAGGCCGGGGCCGGGGTCACTGCGCTCTGAAACGGGTTCTTGGTTTGCTGCGCGACCATCTGGACCGAGGCCGCGTATTGCAGCTTGTGGTGCTGCGTAACTTCCAGGGACATGATCCCCTCCGTGTGAAAACTGACGATGTTGTGTGAGTTCTCGGAAGGGGTGCCCGGATGCCGGACCCTGCCTCGACGATACGCTCGCCTGGGCGGCCGGCTTTCCGGCGGTCATCTGGACCCGATCTAGTGGCTCGGGGTGCCCGTCGCCCTAAATCGTCCCACGAAAGCGAAATACTTCAAGCGATAATTTCGGCGGGAAACGAAAAAAGCGCCGCGCTCAGTCCGGCGCGGCACTTCTCATTTCTCGATCGGTCAGCTGATCACTTGCTGAAGCTGGCCACAGCCTTCGTCAGCTGGTCGAACTTCGGACGCAGCCGTTCGATCGTTGCACGATCGCCGGCCGCCGACGCCTTCGCCCATTCACCGTCCGCCTTCATGAAGTCCGAGAGCGCTGCCTGCGCGTCCGAGCGGCTTCCGGTCAGGCCGCTGCTGGCGCCCTTGCCCAGGCCGATCCCGCTATCCTCGCCGATCGCCTCGGCGAAGACGTTCATGAACCGGATCGTCTGCGCATCGCCCATATCCTTGCTCAACCGCCCGATCACCGCCTCGAGGCTTTCCTGGTCGAGCCCGATCTTCTCGGCCGCGAAGCTTGCGACCTGCTGCGCCTTGGCCATGACCGCCTGAGCCTGCGCGCCGTACTCGCTGTGCAGATCCTCCATCATCTTGGCATTGGCCTGCTTGTAGCTTTCCTCGGCATCCGAGCTCAGCGCCGCGACCTTGCCGGCATAAAGCGCGACGAACTGATTGAGCGCGGCCGGCGGCACGCCTTGCTCGTGGGCGATCTTCTTCGCCTGGGCCTCGAGGTCGGTATCCCAGGGCGCATCCTTCGCCCAGTTCTCGGGCTTCGCGACTTCGTAGCCGTCGATCTCTTTCGGCAGGCCGAGCGCTTCGGCATTCTTTTTCGCCCAGTCGGCATAGCTCTCGCCCTCGGCCGGCTTCTCGAGGATCTTGTCGACGCCCCGCCCGATATGCTTTTCGGCGCTGCGGTGACCGCGCACCAGCTTCGGGATTGCCTCCTTCGGATCATCGAGGGTCAGGCCGCGCGACTTGAGCCATTCACGATCCTCGGCGTCGAGCATCTTCTCATCTTCGAACCATTTCGCAGCCGGCGGGTCAGCGGGCGGCGCGGCCGGCGGCGGATCTTTCGGCGGATCGCTCGGGGGCGGATCGGCCGGGGGATCATTGGGCGGCGGATCTGCCGGGGGATCGGCGGGCGGCGCGCCGCCTCCCGCCGGATCGTCTGCCGGGGCCCAGGTCATACGCAGTCGCAGAAAGGACAGGAAGTTAGCGGTGGTCTTCATCGTGCTTTTCCTCCGTGAAAAGGCTGTTGAACTCGGTTTGGGTGAGGCCCATCAGGGCCAGAAGTTGCAGGGCAAGGTCGCGCTTGCCCTGCTGATAGGCGAGCATCTCCGGCCCAATCGCCTCGGGCTCCGGCGCGCCGTCGATCCGCTGATGGGGCTGCATCAGCCGAAGCCCGGCGAGCTCGATCAAGTCGCCCTCGAGGCCGGGCACATCGCGGGCAGCTGCGCGCCAACGACGGCCGATCGAGATCGCGTCGCGGGGGCGGGTGAAGAGGGTCATCAAGGCTTGCATTCGCCAGCTCATGCGGAGATCTCCATGCTTGCGAGGGTGACCAGCGCTACGTCCGCGCGGCGGTTCTCTGCTGTGAGGCCCCGCGCCTGCTCGAGACGGCGGCGCAGAGCCCGCTCGACCCGGCGCCAGTCGTAGCCGGCCAGCGTGCAGACCTCGCAGAAATCGCGCGTGCCGATCCAGCTGCGCGCCTGCTTGGTGAGAAGCGCGTCCGGATTGCGTCCGAACATGTCGCGGATCGCGAGCAGCAGCACGGACACGAAAATCCGACGACACGCCTCTGCCTCGTGGCGTGAAATCACTGCGCACCTCCTTGGGGATCGAGCATCCCCGCCTGGTGCAGATCCTTCGCAACGCCAGCACCGCTTTGGGCCGCCTGCATCGCCTGCGCCATCTGCTCCTGCTGGGCGCGCTGTTGCGCGAGCTGGTCGGCCTCATCGCGCGAGCGGAACGCACGCCCCGGCGCGCCGCGCGCATCGATCAGCGTTTCCAGAAGCCCGTCGTCGTCGATACGATCGAGCAAGCGCGGCTTCGCCTGTGCCAGCGGCCCGATATCGGCGAGGATCCGCAGCAGGGCGGTCCCCTCGCTCGCCTTCTGCGCTGCAGCTGCCGCCGATTTGTAGGTCACCTGGAGAGCTGCGCCTTCCATTTCCGGCGGGGGCGGCGGCAGCTGACCGGCGCGCCAGAGAAGCGAGAAGCGCCGCTGCACCTTGGGGGCGAGATACTCGCCCTGGACGCGTCCCTGGTAGGGGGCCCAGAGGCGCTGGCGTTCCTCGTTGATCGTCATGACCTCGGTCGCGGTCATGCCGGTGCGGCCGGCGAGGTTCATTAGCGTGTAGTGGAACGCGTCACGGATCTCGTCGATCTTCGCTTGCTTTTCCTCGAGCGTGAGATTGATCCCTCCGCCGGTCTGCAGCACGTCGAGCATTCGGCTGCCGTTCATGCCGATCCCGCCATAGACGACATTGCCCGGACGGACGCGGCCATTGAGCGGCCAATCGCCCCGATCGGGCGCGAGGATGGTCGGATCGGCGGCGAACTGAGCCGCGCGCATGGTCGCGTCATCCATCCGGTTGTGCGCGCGCGCAGCCGGCAGCGCCATGTAGCCGGGCCCGGTGCCGTAGATCGCGCCGCTCTCCACATCCCAGCGGGGCGCGTGGAAAGGCATCTCGTCGTAACCGCTCTCGCGCAGCAGCGTCTGCTCCATCTCGCAGGCATAGCGCGAGATCCAGCGCTTGCCCTTCACACCGAGCGCACGTTGGCGCCAGTCGTCGTTGCGCAGCACATGCTGGTAGAAATTGATCTTCTCGACCGAGCCGTCCTCGGCCATCTTCACCAGCTTCGCGGGAAGGTTGCCCTTGAACATGGACATCGCGGCCGCCGGCTTGAGCTTGAAGCGGCGCACCACCTCGACCACCCGCCCAAAGGCATCGATCTCATAGCAGACCTCAGCCAGCGACAGGGTGACATCGAGGATCCGGCCCTCGTCGAGCATGACCTCGTCGTAATTCGCTCCGTTACCGAAGGCCGCGAGATCAGAGAAGACCTGCGTCGTCGCGTCATAGAACGGGCTCACGGCGGGCCGGAAGCTGTCGAGGATGCGATCGGTCACGGCATCGAGCCACAACTTGGCGGGCTTCCAGGCGTTGAGATCGCGGTTGTTCGTCTCGAGCCCCATCCAGCGGTTGGCCGGGTTGGTGAGCGAGCCGTAGAGACCGGAGGAGAAGTTCACCTGGGCCGAGATCGGCGCCGAGCTGAGCGGCTTCGAGGTGCCCCGGGTCGTGTGATCGTCCGAGCTGAAGCCGCCGCGCTGCGGCCGGATCAGCTCGGCGATTGCCTCCCAATCGCGCTCGTGGCGAGCGCGATCGGATTTCATCTCGTCCCAACGCCGCATCGCGGTCTGGGCGGCGGGATCCTTTTCCCGGATGGTGAAGAGCGCGCTCATCAGGTCGCACCCCCCATCGTCGTCGAGGCGGGAATCCCCGTCTGGCTGGTGAGCACGTTCGCCGCGGCCCCGGCGCGCAGCCGACGCAGGCGGGCCTCGATGTCGGCCTGCTGGTTCGCCTCGGTGTTGTCCATTGCCGCGACCCGTTGGGCGGGAACGCGGGGCTTACTTCCAAAACCACACATGTTTATGTCCTTTCGCTGGTTTTCAGGTCAGGCGCTTCAGGGGCGGGCGTGTTGTAGGGGGCGACCCAGGCGAACTGGTGGAACGCGTGATCGCCCAACGGGCCGAAGCCCGGCATCGTGGCTTCCAGGTGAAACCCGCAAGCCACCAGGAGACGCGCGCCGCTCGGGTGCTGGACCCAGCTGCGCGTCTCAATCCGGTGCACGCCGAATTCCTCGGCGAAAACCGGCATTTCCTTGCGGATCCGCAGTGCGGCTTCGGCGAGTGGACGGCGGAATTTTGTGTGATCGCGCGCCAGCAGCGCCGCCTGAGCGACCCCTGCCTGCCCGGTATGGGAAAGACCGAGGACCGCGAAGGGCGTGCCCACGTCAGTCAGGAGCACCGTGCTGATCAGCCGCGCCGCGTTGGCTGCGCGCCAATCTGCGAAGATGGCCAACGGGGGCGAGCGTTCGGCGCGCACGACTTCCGCCTCGAGCTGATCCATCGGATCGAGCCGAGACAGAACCGCGTGCGCGGCGAAGTCTTCGTATGGCCGCACCTGGATCATTCAGCGGGCTCATAGGTGGCCGCGAAGATGTCCGGCTTGCAGGGATAGAGCTCGCCTTTGACACCTCGGATCACCATGTCGTCGACGTCGGCGCGGTGATCACCTTCGAGCGTCTTGATCGTAAAATGGCTTTGCGTGATCGCGACGATGATCCCGCGCTCGTAGGCTTCGACTGCCCATTCCGGCAACGCCGACCATTCAAACTCGAACGCGTTGATAAGGTCGCGCGCCGCGACAGCTTCGATCACGACAGGCTTCTTGCGGAACTTGGCCATCACACACCGCCTTTCAGGGCGCGCCGGGCCGCATTGGCCCAGTTCGTCAGCGCGCCGTGCTTGCCTGCCGTGCTGACAGCCGAGAGCCCGGCCATGCGGCAGCCGGTATTGCCCTGGGCGCGATTGCTGAACTTCATCCCCTCTTCGGCCTCGAGGCGGGCGACGAGATCGAGGAAGTGGGTGCGGTGCAGCGCCTCGATGTCGTCGGCCAAGCGGCGCAGACGGTCGAGGTCGAGGGCGGGCGCGGTCTTTTTCTTGGTCGCCATTGATCAGCCCTCCGCCGGTGCAGGCTTGGTCTGCGCCTTGACCGCCCACATCGCGGCCTCCTCGACCTTGTTCTGAGCCAGGGCTTTGAGACGCCCTGCTTCGTTGCCCTGTGCCGTTTCGTGATCGCTGGGGATCTGTTCGATAAGATCGATCAGCTCGGCCGCGATGCCTTTGATGAGATCGACGGTCGTGTCGCTCGAGGGGTTGAAGGAAATACCAACGCGGTATTGGCCTTTGCTCTGCATGTTCACTCTCCGTAAGGATCGAGCACGTCGTGCCCGGTTTGCAGGCCGCCACGATCCCCGGACAGGGACGGCCCTCCGTTGTGGCCCATCAGGCCGCGATCTTCCGGGGTATTGGGTTCGGTAGTGCCGTCGCCGCGCACACGGCTCAGCAGCAGGTATTGCAGGGCGTCCATGACGTTCGCCTCGGTCAGCGCCTTGTTTGGCACCTTCACCTTGTCGCCCTTCTGGTTGACCTCGAACGCCCAGACGTAACGAGCCTCGAAACCGGCAATCAGCAGTTTGCAGCTCGGATCGATCAGCAGGCCGACGCGCCCGGCCGAGGTGGGGGCCTCAAGCGCGGCACGCACCGCCTCGAGGCGCGGGGTGATCCGGTTGGTGCCGATCCGCTGGGGGCGGATGCGGAAGCCGGCCGCGCGGCTGACAAGGCGGTTCCACGTCGCATTCTCATCGGCTGCCTGGCTCGCGCCATGCTCGCCTGCCATATCGCCCCAGCCGCCCTCGACGCGCGTTGTGCGGAAGCGCGTCTCCAGCAGCTCGGCCAGTCGCGTGCCAAAGGTGCGCGCCATCAGGCGCTCGTCGGGATAGTGCAGCTCCGCGAGGATCTGCCAGAAGACGCGCTGATTGCGCCCGGTGCCTTCGGTGATCACCTGGCCGATGACGGCCGCGCCCTTGAAGCCCTGGTCGAGGCCGACGCGCAGCGGCACGCCCGGCCACGGCGTCAGCGGCACGTCCGAGACGTGAACGCGGCGGCTGAACTCGCGCTGGAAGACCGGCTCGCCTGCCTTTGTGTGGACGATCTTGTTGTAGACGAGGCGGTCGATCTGATCGCCGCGCCCCATCAGTTTCATCGTCGCGATCTGCTTTTGGTAGTAGGTCGGGCCGAGGTTCTGCAGGTTCTCTGCACCTTCTTCGCCATAGCCCGGCTGCCGGTAGAAGCTGATTTGGATTGCCGTCGCCCCTTCAGGCAGCTCGGCATTCATCAGATCCATCAGCTCCGCGCGCTTCTTCTCATCGTGGAAGAGGCCCACCGCCCAGTTATCCGGCTCTGGCGCGTTGAAGTCGCCGACCATCTGGCCGTAATCGCGTAGCTCGTCGGAATAGCCCCGGAAATGGGCCTGCCCAGGGTAGCGCCCGATCCGGGTGATGCCGTTGACGATCACGTCGACGGGGTTCGTGTCCATCTCGTGCAGCCACATGTCGGTGGTCTGCAACCCGCGCATCGACCCTTGGATATCGTCCCCAAAGGCCATGAACTCGACAGTGAAGAAGATCTCGTTGGACCACTCGCCCTCATGACCGGGCGGCGGCGGATCGTCGAGGCCGTCATCGAAGATCATCACGAAGCTCACCGGGCCGCCGCGCCCGCCCGACCAGTCGCCGAGGTGTTTGGGGTAAACCTTCAGGAAGTCCGGAATGGTGGTCGACCAGAGCTGGCGATAGGTCGCACGGACGATCGTGAGCTTGTAATGGCGGCGGCCATCGATCACAGAACGCGGCATGCACATGGCGCGGCGCAGGCGCGACTTCAGCATCGTCGTCGTCTTGCCCGAACCGACCGGGCCCTGGATACCGACGACCGCGCCATCATCCCAATAGGCGGCTTCGGCGATCGGGCCGGGGAATTCTTCCGGGGCGTCGAGATCGAGCTTGTCAGCCCCATCCTCGATCTCTAGCATCGAGATCGCCTGTTTCGCGTCCATCTCGATCACATCGGAAATGCTCGCGTCTCCCCAGACCCCCTTGTCGGTTTCTTCCGGTTGAGAGGCGTCGCCCCCCTGACCCCCGATCGCTGCTCCGAAATTCGCGCTCATGCCCGGACCTCGTTTGCCTCGAAAATGGGAAGTGGCCTCACTGCGAGGGGCAGAGAGGATCGCGCGCGGATGCCCCCCCGGGGGTCGAGCGCGGGCGCGGGCGCGCCAGCCGCGAAGGCAGGGGGGTGGTCGAGCGGCGCACCAGGGCGCGGTCGCGCAGTGGGCGCGACTGATTTTTGATCAGTGACGCGAGAGCGAATTTGCCTTTGGATTTCATGCGGTTAGTCATTCCGTCCGATCCTCTCCGTCCGACGATCCGTTGCCCGGTTTCGTAACCTGTTGTTTTCGCTGCATTTCGTGCGGCATCGGCGGCGGGCCGATCCGACGCGGTTTCGCGGTGATGTCGCGGGCGTCGTCGCCACCGCGCCGCGGAGCCTGCGACGGAGCTGGCACGTTGATCTGGGTGACGTTCTGGGTCAGCGCGATGTCGGGCGTCGCCTTGGCGGCCGTGTAGGGCATCACCGCCTCGAGGGCGCGCAGGATGATCGTGTACTGCTGGGTGAAGACCTCGAGGCGCTTGGCCGCGATCGCCCAGGCGAGCTTCGGCTCGTTGGCCGAGATCTTCGTGAGCATCCCGTCGGCGGCGAAGTCGAGGATCCGCTCGGTGCGCACCATCGCCAGCGTGATCGCATCATCGCGGCTGCGCAGGCCCGCGATCTCGGTCAGCACGTCCTCGGGCATCCGCAGGCCCTGGGCGGCCAGCCAGTCGCGCAGCTGGGTCGAGGCCTTGTTCTTCGCGCCCTTCGGACGGCCAGCGCCGCTCTCGCTCTCGGGCTGCTCGTCGGGCAGGAAGGTCAGCTGCTCGCCGATCTCGCGCTGGCGCTCGATCCGCTCGGCCATCTCCCGCGCCTCGCGCTCCCACTGGTTGTTAGGCTTCGGCATAAAAACCCCCTTTTCCGGGGTGTTGTGGGAAAAAGCCTTGAGATTTCAGAGCCTTGCGGCAAGCCACAACGGTTGAGATTTTGAGCGTTGTGGGCTTTGTTGTGGCTAAGTTTCTGTTTTCACTATCTTTTCTTCTATCTACAACGGTACAACGGAGAAGAGAGAGAGAGTTAACACACGGGTGCGCACACGCGCGCACATACGCGAGGGAAGGCAATTTTGCCGTTGTGGCGTTGTGACCACATACTAAGGCTTTGATTTTGCTGATTTTTAGCCCACAACGCGGCCCACAACGCTTGGATTTTGAACCGTTGTGGCGTTGTGGCCCTGACCCATGCTCGCAGGACCGCCGCGCATGTGAATAATGGCATGCCGAGGGGGTGCGGGGAAAGCAGAAAGAAACCTGCAGTTCCAATTGCCTAGAGATCACGTGGGGCATTTCAGAAACCATCCTCGTATTCTTGGGACATCGGCGGCGCAGCCGCGCTCGACTGGGTCGGGGCGCTGTCCATCGGGAAGGAGAGGAAGCCGCCGATCGATTTGAGCGGCACGTAGACGCCGCGTGTGCGCTGCCCGGCGAGTGTGAGAGGGCTGGAGACCGGCTGAGCACCCGGCACTCGCTTCGCCGACTGCGCCCATTCGCCGTTCGCCCAGTGCGACTTCTCGAAGAGCTTGCGCAGCCCTGGCAGGCGCGCGTTGGCAATGAAGAGCGCAGCGTCTGCTTCCTTGCCCCGTACTCTCAGACCAACCTTCGCGAGCTTCTCATTGGCGCGCTTTGCGGCCTCCTCGCGAATGGTGTTGTCGATCTTGCCTCCGACATCTTCACCGCCGGCCACAAGCGCTTGGGGCGCAGCTGGCATTTGCGCGGCCACCATGATCCAGTGCGCGACGTTCCAGAGCTCGCCGCGCCGGAACACGTCAAAGGGCTGACCGATCAGCCATTGCAGCATGTCTTCGGCGTCGGAGCCGATCTCTTCGGTTTCGGTCTGGGCAAAGACAGCTAGCTTCTCGGCCCAGCCTTTCCGCATGTCCTCCGAGGGCATTTCCTCGTTCAGCGCCATGTCGGCCATTGCGATGGTCGTGGCGTAGTTGTCGCCGTTGCGGCCGGAGAGGCCCGCTTTTGCCAACGCTGCGCGCCATAGCTCGAGGCGCTCGGGCCATGTCTTCCATCGGCTGATCAGGGTCCATTTCAGCTGCCTGCCTGTTTCCTTCCACGCCTTGGGGTCCAAATTCAGCTTGGTTGCCTTGGCATCGAGTGGACGCAGGTGCAGAGTGATGAGGCGTGAGCGGTCCTGCGGCTTCATCGAGCCGGGAATGAGGATCGAGGAGAACAGGAAAGCGGAGTAGACGTTGCCGCTCGCGCCTTTCTGATCGCTCGAGCCACGCATCCACTGACCGCCTGATGACGCAACGCGGGCCAGCTCGATGATCGCGCGCTCTTTGCCAGATCCTTCGTCGCCAGGTTCAAGTTCGTCGAGCGCAACCGGCAGGGACGAGTGGCCCAGCCGAGAGGTGATCCCGCTCTTCGTCGCGTCCGTGGATTGAACGAGACCGTGGTCGCCGCCCATCAGGTACTTGATCAGATCCTGGAACGCTGACTTGCCATAGGCCTTGTCGCCAGTCAGCCAGTAAGCCGGACGCCAATCCATGGCGCCGCAGAGCATCAGAACGCCCGTCATGCCGAGCGCGATCATTGGCGTGGTGTCTTGCCACTCCCAACTCCAGGTCTCGAACTGCTTCAGGGCCTTCGTAGCAGGATCTGTCTTTGCACCAGACTTCTCGGGCGCAGGGATGGGAGGATAAGCTGGGTAGATCTTGCCGTCTAACTCCTGCGGATCTTTGTCCCCTTCGTCGGTGATCAACTTCTGTCCGCAATGGTAGATCAGCTTGCCGTCGTCATCCTTCCACGCGCCGACGCCGCGCACCGCGCCGTCTGGATTGAACAGGCCCTTCTCTGAACAGGCGCTGATCATCGTCATTGCGGCTGAGGTCTGGTCGAACCGATCGCGCTTGCGGCTGCCCTCTTTGTCGTATTGGGGGAATTTCTGACAGAGCAGCTCGATCCGATCGCCGAAGAGATGCAGGATAACTTGCGCCTCGTGCTTTTTCACGGCGCGCAGCTGTCCGTGACGGTCGAGGTAATAGCTCATCTCGCCGTTTACGCCGAGCGGGCGAACCGGGCAGTCCTGCCAGATCGCGCCGCGCGGCCGGCCGGAGCTCGTCTTATCGCCGCCTTCATTAGACGTCTGCTTCTTTTTGGAGGCAGCGGCCTTCTTCTCGGCCTCGGCTTTCGCTTCGGGGTTCGGCTCGGCCTCGATCGGCGCGTTCTCAAGCTGATCGCCCAGGTCGGGATAGCCGCTGCTGCTTTTGGACGTGTCAGTCAAAACGGCACCTCACCGCGGATGCTCCACTCTTCGCCATTGAGCACCCCCAAGGCAAAATCGATGCCGCCGATAAAATCGTCGCTGATAGAACCGTCGTCTCCCTCACTTTGGTCGGCTGCATCGGGCCGACTGAGGTCACGCATCCACTCGAGGGTCTTCCGTATCCGCACTAGTGCCGCCATCGATGAAATTGTGTCCACCGCGGCGAGGCCAGACGCCAGAGACCAAGTTTCAATGTCTCTTATCAGCGCTGCGCGTGCCGCCTCGACGCTCTCTGCACGGTTCCAAAAGAACGGTTGCATGCCATCAGTTGGGAGCGCGGAATACCAGGCGCCGCGCTTGCCATCGGCATGCACGCCGCCGACAACTACGGAACCAAGATAGGCGTTCTCAACTGGCGAGCCGGGGTAGGAGGGGCGAAACGTGATCATGGCGCCACCTTCGGATCGAGATCTTCGGCCAGGCGCGCTAGCTCCTCGATCAATCCCTCGATCGAGCCCGTGTCCGGTCCCTTCTGAAAAGCTCCAAACGGGAACGGCCGACGCGAATACTCGAACTGCGCGACGGTCATCTCGAGCTCGTAGCGCAGTTGGCTAATTCGGCCGCGCAGGACGTTGGCCGCGTCCCTGCGCGCTCGGTTGATTGGATCCGCCTCTGCCGAGATCGCAGCCGCAGGAAATCCGACATTGTCGAGGTAGCCATGCGGCTCCTCGCAATCCAGCATCTCGAGGATCCAGCGCGCGCCGGCGCACACCCGCTCAGTGAGGCGGTTCACCCAATTCTTCATGCTCTGCCCCTTCTTTCTGTTCCGCGCGCCGCTTGATCAGCGCGTCGTTAAGATCCTTGCCGCCTTCGCGATTGAGCCAGACGCGCACCTGGCGGCCGGCATCGGCATGCGCCCGCACCGCGCGGCCGAGGGCGTCGCGCGCCTGCGGCCCTTCATCGCGATCAGCCACCAGCGTCACCGAGGCGATCGCCGGCGGCAGTTCGACCGCTGCGAGGTTGGAAAGACTGATCGTCGAGAGGATCCGCGCCTCGGGCAGCACCACCGCGCAGCTCAAGGCGTCCTCTATCCCCTCGGTGAGGAACACATGGCTGCCGGGATCCGCCTCGGACAGGCGCTTCCCCTTGCCACCGCGCGGGCCCAGCCCACGCCAAATGTGGATCGAAGCCCCTTTGTAATCGCCGAGTATCTTCTTGGCCTCGGGCAGTTGCGCCTTGCCCCACCGGCCGCGATCGTCGAGGCCCAGATAGGTGCGGTGGCAGGCGACACCGTCTCCCTTGAGATTGCTCGCCAGCGCCAGCATCGCCGGGAACTCGCCTTCGATGATCTCGCCGGTCTCCGGATCGACGTGCCTGTAATAGCAGGCCGGATGAAACCGAAGCGCGCGGGGCTGAAACCCCAGACGCTCGAGGTCGATCCCGCGCTTATCGCGCAGGTAATGCTCCACGGGCGTGTTCTTGATCCTCTCGCGCGCCGACAGCCATAGCGCGAAGGCTTGCTTGCGCCGCCTCGCGCGCTTGGCGGCTTCATCCCGCCGTGCCTCCGCCTGCCGTTGCCGCGCGCGCTCGGCCGCAGCCTTGCGCCGCGCGATATCCTCGGGGCTGTCAGATTGCAGGCCAAGGAAGCTGCGCGCTTCGCGGAAGGCGGATTTCAGGTCGCAGCCCAGGGAGAGTGCGATCAGATCCAGCAGATCGCCGTGTTGAGTACTGCTGAAATCGTTCCAGCGCCCGGCGCGAGGTCCGGAGATCCAGATCACGAAACTGCCGACTTTGCGATCGGCGCGGCCCGGGTTCAACGTCCAATAGCCGCCCTGATGGATGTGCGCGCCTTCCGTCCAGGGCGCATAGTACCGCGCCACGTCTTCCACGCGATCGAGCAGCATGCCCTTCACGTCCTCGACGGTGTATGTTTGGCGCGCCGCGTTCATGGGTCAGGCCTCGCGCTCGTAGCGTGCGCGCAGCACCTGCATCAGTTTGCGCTGGTGCTCCATGCTCTCGAACTTCCCACCGGGAACGAGCGCGCGGAACCGCGCCATGATCTCGCCCACCTCGACGCCCAACTGATCGGCCATCAGCGCCTTGTCGATGCCTTTGGCGAGGCCCTCGATCAGCACGATGTCGCGGCTGGTGGTCCAGCCGCCCTTCTGTCCGATGGCATCCAGATGCGCCTCGATCGAGCGGTCGGTCGTCGGGGTAGGAGCATGTTCAGCGGGCTCCGAGGTGCCCGCAACCACCTCGGCACTGCCGGCCGGCTCTTCTCTCCGGTCCGGATCGGGGCCTTGATCCTGCGCCACCGCTACAGTCGGTTTCGGCAAAGGCTCTGCGGGCCGGTCGGTATTCTGCTCTGGCTCGTTGACGCCGCTCGGCAGCTTGGACATGTAGATTGCGACCGTCTGCAAGCGGCGGTTCAGATCCGCCGCCACATCTGCTGCGGGTCGGCCCTGCAGTCTTGCCGAGGCCATCACGGCCTTTTCGTGATCGCTGAGCGGCCCCATCACCACCTCGCCCGACGGGGCGGAGGTGGCAGCCTCCGCCCCGGCCTCCGGCGCAGCGTTTCCTGCCACCGCGCCGCCATCCGCCGAAGAGGTCGGCTCGGGCGGGAGATCCTCCGCCTCGCTCTCCGGCGCGAGTTGCTCAGCCAAGGGCGAGGACTGAGGGTCGATCGAAGGCGCGCAGCGCCCCACGAGCACTTGGCGGAACTCCCGCGCGATCTCCTGGTGACGCAGCGGGTCCAGCTCGCAGGTCACGTCCGCAAGAGAAATGCCAACCGTGGCGCTTTTGGCCGGAACGGGGAGCAGCTCGCGATCGACCATCCAGGCCAGCACGCAACGCGACACCTCGGTCACCTGGCGGTCGTAGAGGCTGCTCGACTCGCGCAGGATATCCTCGAGCTCGTAAAGCACCGACACCGGAACGCCGGCGTATTGCTCATAGGTCTTCCGGGCGTCATCCATCACGCACCCTCCTTTTCAGCGGCTTGAAGAACCTCCCAAGCGCGGGCGAGCCGGTCGGCGTGCCAGCGCTGCAGCAGCAGCTGCGCATCCCACATTGCCCGCGCATGCTCGGCGCCCTTGCGGGAGGCGAGCGCGGCAAGGATCGCTTCGCCCGCATCGGCGAACTCGCTCACGATCGGCAGCGTCCGGTTCGCTAGGGGCAGCACGTCGCGCAGGATCGAGGAGATCGATTTCACATGGTGCTCGCCGCCCGATACGTTGTTGGCGAGCCAGCCGACGCAATGCATCAGCGTGTGGTCGGCGGAGGAGAGGCGCGGAGCATTCACCATGACGCCACCCACATCCGGATCAAATGCACCGCGGCCGCAACCGGGGCATCGATCAGGTTCAGCACGTTGAGCCAGAGCGCCGCGAACCAGATCCAGCGCGAGAAGGCGGTCATGTTCTCGGCAGGCTCAACGAAGACGTGACGGACAGTCCCCGCGCGACCGCGATCGATCTCGCGGGCCAGCTTGATCTTCTCTTCCGGCGTCAGACACACAGCGACGACGCTGGTTCCGCGTGCCGATGATAGCCGAAGCATGTCAGGCAGCTCGGCAAGGCCCTTGCCCGGATATTCGATCACTGGATCAACCATGGATGTCAGCCCTCCCTGCGTCAGGCGCATCCGGGCGCGCGGCGATTTCGACGGCGCGGCTCAGTTCCTGGCCCAGCTCCGCCACCCGATCGGGGCGGCGCATGTTGATCTCGTACGCAGTCTTGAAGCGGCTGATCTCTGCGCGCAGCGGATCTGCGTCCTCGAGGTGATGCTCGGCCAGATACCAAAGCGCATCGACGGCAGACGGATCGAGCCGCCCGGCCTTCGCGGCCATGGCGACAGAAAACGCCCCCATGCGCACCTTCATCGCATCACTGCCCATATCGGCCTCCCGCGAAAAGGCGGGCGAGGCCGAAACCTCGCCCGAAGTCAGGACAGGGAGCAGTGATGGCGCGCATGACCCCGCGCGCCACAGGGAACTGGTTGGGGCGGCAGGCACACACTGCCCGGCCCACCGCCCCGCCCTGCGCTCGCATCGCCTGTTTCGCTTGCGCAGGGATCTGGATGCGATGCGGCCGACCCGAGGGAAAGCGGGAAGACAAGGCCGCATCGCTGACCGGCGCCGGGATGGAGGAAAGCGCCGATGTTTCATTGAGGCGGAACGGGGCGCGCCGGGTGAGGCCCGCGCACCGCTCCGCCGACGCGGCCGGGAGGAACTGCCAAGAAAAACCCGCCCGCATCATTCCGCAGCCTCCCGCGCCGTGTCGCGGCGCAGCAGGATCTCGTCCACCTCAGCGCGCGGCGCGCCCCAGATCAGATGATCCGCCGTCAGCCCAAGCCCGCGCGCGGCGGAATAGGCGAGGATCCGGCGCATCACGCGTGCGCCGGGAACGTCGCCCGTATCGCGGATCGCGCTCGCCCGGCGCCAGGGAAACACCGTGGTGCGGTGAACCCCGGCGGCCTTGGCCACGCGGTCGACCCCGCCGAGCAGGGCCTCGCATACTTGGACTGGTGTGAGGTGTGCAGTCATAACACTAGATGGTGTAATCGCAAAAAGTGCGACGCGCAATCCAGAATTTGCGATTTAGGCACATCAATTTGCGATCCTGCGTGACTAGGTATGTCACGATGGATGACAAATGGTTCAAGCTTCAGCAAAAACGTGTCGGGGTGACCGCCGAAGACATCGCTCGTGAGTTGGGGCGGGACCGCTCGGTGGTATCCAAGATCTACACCGGTCAGCGATCGATGACGCTAGAGTTCGCGCGAAAATTTGCTGAGGTTCTCCAGGTCCCCCTCTCCGAAGTGCTTGAGCGCTCGGGGGTGGCGACTGGCGACGACGCTAAAAACATAGCTCCCAGTTTCGCTGAAGGCGATGTCGCGCTTTGGGCCCCTCGAGAAGGGGATCGCCGGAAGGTTCCGATGGTCGCCCAGGCTCTTGGTGAGCGAAAAGGCATGGACATATGGGTTGTAGAGACGGGCGCCATGTCGTTGCAGGGCTACTTGCCTGGAGACTACATGCTGGTCGACAATGAACAATCCGAGCGCGTCAAAGGCGGCGATGTGGTCGTTGCCCAGATCTACGACAATACGAAAAACCGAGCTGTAACAGTCTTGAGGCGGCTCGAGCCTCCGGTGCTCGTCGCGGCTTCGATGGATCCCGCAGATCGACGGACGCACGTGGTAGATGGTGTGAATGTGGTCATCCGCGGCAAGGTAATTGCCAGTTGGCGGATAAGCGAAGATGTCCGCCAGCCAAGTAATCACGAGCGTCGCGAATTAGACAGGCGGTTGAGAGAAAACGAGTCGGCAGATGTCGAAAACGCCAGCGAAAAGAGCGAAATAGTTCGCCCAAAAAGGCGGGCGCGTGACTATGAGGTCTGGATATCTGGGGCGAGCGAAGAGGGAAGCTGATTTGCGAAAAATGAAGTTCCTCGTCAGCGTAGCGCTGTTGATTTCGGCAACAGAAGCCACCGCAGACCCTCAGCAAAGCAGCCAGGCAGCCCTTGTGCAAACCTACCGAAATGTCTGCGTGAATGACCGCTTCAGTTTTGAGAACGCGGCCCGATTTGCCGACGGTGAAGGCTGGAAGCAACTTCCCCGCGTCCTATTGGATGCTCATCGACCGAACTGGGAAAGGCTCTCCTACGATGGTTGGATAGCCTATTTCATCGATACGATGGACGAGCCCGTATTCTTCTATGCGGCGTCCGGCTTCGATCAGGGCCGCAAAGTTTCGCTTTGTTCGATCTATTTCCGGCACGCGAACCCAAGTGCGTTCGTTGCTGAGTTCCTATCAACGACTGAGATCACTGATATGGAGGAGCGCACCCTCCCGCTTGGCTCCACGATTACTGGGAAAGTTGACGGCCATGATGGCCTCTACATGCAGCTAGGCTGGGAAGGTACGGGCGAAGACCAAATGGGCATCGAGGCGACGACCATTTTTGCCCGGTGAAGCAAAAAGTGCGACAATCGCACATTTTGCCTTGACAGTGTGCGGTGCCCACTCCTAACTCTTGATGCAGAAACACTGCACCAGGAGCCAAGCCCATGGCACACTCGCCTCTCGTCCCGCCGGCCGAACTCGGCCCTATCTCCGATAAAACCCTCGAACACGCCATCTCGGCCGCGACCAACGTAGAGCGCGCGCTGGCCGACGATGGCGGCCTCGACCATCTCGACCCGCACGCGGCCGAGTTGCTGCTCCTGGTCGCGCGTCCGGCCTTCGAGGAGCTGCTGCAGTATCGCCGCCGCATGAACGTGATCCGGGACCTTGCCGCTGAGGACAAGGTCATCCTGATGCCGGGGCGCTGAGCGATGAAGATCTTCTCGCTCCACACGATCGAACAGCGTCACCGCACCCATCGCATCGCCGCGCGTGATGCGGCAGCTGCGGAACGCGCCCTGAAATCCCGCCTGCCGCGCGGCGCCCGGATCATCGAGCGCGCCGTAGCGGTCGACATCGACGCCGACGCAAGCTCGGCCGAGGCGGCGATCTCCCATCTGCTCTCCACCGATTTCCTGCAGCTTGATGCCGGGATTGACGCGAAGATCGAGGACTGGGTGCTCCACGCCCGTTCGCAGCGCCATCTTCCGGCAGCGCTTGCACGGATCAACGCGGGGCTTGGGCCCGTCGGCCTCCGCGTGAGCGCGGATGATCGCCTTTGGATCGGGTCCGCCGCGTCCGTGCCGGCGATCGGCCTGATCTTCGAGGGCACCGAATGGGCGGGTACCGGCCTGACTTCGGCTCTCCGCCACATGACCGGAGCAGAGCTCTCCAACATGACCTTCGCGGGCAAGCGCGCCCGGGCCGTTGGCCTGCCGCTGTCCGTCGTCTTCGCCATCCAGCCGCAAGAGGTGACGCAGTGACCATCTCCATCCCCATGCCGACCGAACTGATGACTGCAGCGGAGCGCGCCGGCTGGCGCATGGCCTGTGAGGCGATGCGGCTGAACGGTGCTCGGATTGAACGGTCCGGCAACCAGATCGGCTCCAATGACGAGACCACCGTCCGCAAGGGCGACCTGCTCACCCATTGCGGCAAGATGGTCCAGGTCGTGGCCGATCTGACCGAGATCCAGCTCGAGCATCGCCGCGTGGGCCCGCCGGTTAGCGTGGCGGCACCGCCGAGCGACACCGTCCTCTGATTTCCCCACGGGGGCCGCCCGCGAAGCGCTGCTCGCCTTCGCCCCCACGCATCCCACGCTCCAGCCGCAGGCGGCAGGCGGGAGCCAACGAGAAAGCAGAACCGATGCACGCACTGTTCACAGGCTTCCGGGCCATGCTGCGCTACTTGCTGCAGCATTACGCTCTCGCCTCGGCCGAGCCCGAGACGCAGGACGACTTTACCGCGTCGATCGCGCGTCAGCGCGCGGTGCTCGAGGCCCGCAATAACGGGGGGCTAAAATGAACCGCGCCAACCGTACCCGACCCATGCTCTCGACCGACGTTGTCCAGGCACTCACCTTCGCCCGCTCAGCTCATCACCTGATTGTCTCTGTGCAGGAGATCGCGGCGATAGCGCATTGCAACCCGGCGACGCGCCCGCTCGGCATGGGCCTGGACGCTGCTCTGGCCGAGGCGTTCCCGGAAGCGCCGCGCGCCACCTCGAGCGCGCCCTTTCGTGACGGGAGGGCGGCCTGATGACTGAGCGAACCTTCATCGACACCGCCGAAGTCGCCGAGATGCTGGGCCTACCGTCGTCGCAAGCCTTCCTGATCCGCAGAACGGATCTCGAGGACCATCACGGCTTTCCGATCCCGATGCCGCACTGGAAGCGCCCGCTGAAATACCGCCGCGACCAGATCGAGCACTGGATCGAGATGAACGGCACGCCAAAGGGCGAGGATCCTGCGATCGATCCGGCGCTGATTGCATCCGGCAAGGTTCGGATGCTCGCGGAGGCGCGGCGGTCATGAGCTGCTATAGGTTCCACGCTGGCGTCACGCGAAACATGGTCGTTTCCGAGCTGGCCTTGCGTCTTGAGAACACGCCTTATGTGGTCGCGGAACTAGCGTATTGCCTTGATAACAATCCGATGGATTTCAACAAGTTCATGGAAGGCGTCAGCTCTCTCGGCCAAGACCAGAAGAGTGCGTTGCGAAACTTTTGCAACGCTGTGGCGCAGAGCCTCACGCTAGGCCCGCCAGACTCGCTTGACCAATTTTGATGAGCCAGAAGCTCGCCACTGGCGCAGGGATTGCAGCGCTCTGGCTGATCCTGCTCTGGAGCATGCCCGGCCCCACGATCGGGGCGACCATCATCACCATCGGAACCGCCGCGCTCGTTCACGGGCTCGGCTACGACTGACCAGGAGGCATAATGAAGAAGCCGCAGATAAACGAACCGAACGCATGCGCTCGCATCATCTCTAAGATCGCGCACACGTGCTTTCTGATCGGTGCGGAGACTGAGTTCGACGCCCACTTCGACTGGCACGGTCACGTAAACCTGATCAGGGTAATGGTATTTCCGAAAGGCGTGATCAGCTGGCACCCCAGAGACGCAATCCTGAGATTTGAAGAGTACCTCAAGCTGCCGAGCACTGCCCGCCATCCAGATTTCTGGACCGGGACCTGTCAGCAGGCTGAGAAATTCGCGGTGCAACTCAACGCATTTCGTGAAGAGAACCGCTGCTAAAATCAAACCGTCGGACAAGCCCATGCCCAAACGCCTGATCCCCAATCCGCCCAACGGCCTGCGCGAGCGCACGCGCTCGAACGGCACGACCCGCCTCTGGTGGGAGCCATCGGCCGCGGCGCGCAAGCTTGGCTTTTCTTCGGTGGAGCTCGACGAGCGCCGCCTTACCTGGTCGAGGCGCGAGGCCGAGCGGCTCAACGCTGAGCTCGCCCGCGCGATCGCCACCGGCAAGCGCGAAGCGCCGAGCCCGATGGGCCGCTCGATCGAAGCGCTGATCGAAAAATACCGCCGCTCGACCCGCTGGACCGATCTCAAGCCCGCCACGAAATCCGATTACGAGGCGAGCTTCCGACTGATCCTGCGGAAGTGGGGCCCGTACCAGGTGCGCGACTTCGACAAGTCGATCGTGCACGCTTGGTACGAGACGCTGCGCGACGGCTCTGGTGAGTGGCAGGCAAAGAGCCTGATCCGGAAGCTCTCGATCCTAATGTCCTACGCCGAGATCCTCGGCTGGCGTCCGGACGGCTCAAACCCTTGCGCGAAGCTGGGCCTCAAAACGCCGAAGGGCAGGGGGCGCGTGGTGAGCTGGGAGGAATTCGACGCATTGCTCACGACGGCCGACGAGATCGGCCTGCCATCGGTGGGCACGGCTATGGTGCTCTCGCTCCTTCATGGGCAGCGTCAGACGGATTGCTTCTCCGCCCGCATAGAGGATTTTCATCAGCTCGAGTTTATCCAGCCTGACGGCGCTGTCGCTCAGGGTTGGGTCTGGATCTTCGATCGCTCGAAGCGCGGCAACGAGGGCGCCCTTCAGCTGCATCAGGACGCAGTCGCCCGCATCGAGGCCGCGATGGCCACGGCAGCCGAGGCGGGGCGTAGCGGCGCGGATCCGCTGCTGCACGACGAGCGTCTCGAGCGGCCCTATGAGCGCGACCTATTCCAGCGCCGATGGCAGGAGGTTCGCGCCGAGACGATCGCGCGCGACGAGACCGGCGCATTACGCTCGATCGAGACGATGCAGTTCCGGGACTTGCGCCGCACCTTCGGCGTTCTAGCCCGCCGCGCCGGCGTCGAGCGTGATGACATCGGCGATGTCCTGGGCAACACGATTGGGAGCAACGCGCAGCTCGCCATGATCTACACCCCGGCCGAGATCGAGACGCGCTCGCGCGCGATCCGTGCTATCAAGAGACCTTCGACGGAGAAAAAGGCATGACCCTTGCCACCTGCGCAGATCCGCGCTGCGAACACATCCTTGGGAAAGACAACGTCTCGGGCTGCTGCGCCCTGCATGCGCACGGAGCGCACTGCCGGTGCGAGCGCTGCCGGAACAAGCCGAAGCCGTTGCCCGAGTGGCTGGACGGTACGGCAGAGAAGCGCTCGGCTTCCGTCACTTGCATCAGCTCGACCTCGAGCACCAATCATGTCGTGAAGGTTTCGCTCCCGAGGGAGCCGTGGGCTTAATTTGCCTTTGCTAACTGAACTTCGAAATGGTCGAAACGACGTCTCGGGCCACGTTCGCAAATCGATGAAGAGTCGGCACTGCGAGAAGAGTGCGTTGGCCCTGTCGAACCTCGAAGCTAACCTCTACTGGTATATCGATTTCCTCCCTTTGGACCCTGGGCCTATACGCACGACGTCGTTTCCGATTTTGAGCCTTTAACCACTGCCATGTCCACGAGAAATCACGTCTGTTTTGACCAACGCTAATCATGCTGCTTGGAGGTAACGGAACCATAAAATCGGGGGCGATCTTACGCATAGCACCGATATGAACCTTCACGAAGTAGCCTACCGGAATAAGGCGCGTATGTTTGTCAGGAACGTCGAGCGTATGGATCGCGTACAAAAGCTCATTCCCACCGTCGCCGCCATGGGCCTGCATTTCCACAATCGCGTCGTAGAACTCTCGACTTACTTTGTGAGCTAGTCGGCTCTTAACCTGACCCTCATAGCGGTCTGCTTTATTTGACACCGGGAACTGCACATTAATTTTCTGACCGGGCGTTTCGGCAACGGGCAGGACAACAGCGGAGTAGGCGTGGTCGATGGCGGATCTTAGGTTGTGGACCGCATCGCCGCAGCGCAACGAGAGCTCGTCCACGATATCTTCGTCACGTTCCGCGTATGCGCAGCGCTCGCAGGTGTCTGCATTCGACTCGATGAAATAGCGAAAAGGCCTCTTTTCGGAGAGAGTTCTCTCGATTTCGTCGATGTGTTTCGAAGCCCAATCAAGTTTGAGATGCGCTGATTTGAACAAAGTGTTTGAGGGCATACCAATTATCCAATCTTCAAAATTAAGAACTAGATTCTTCGGCGCCCATCAAGAAGTCAAAACTGCTTTTGAGACCTCCCACAAAAAACAAGGTTCGGGATAACTCAAGCGCAAAAGTCAATGACCTGGGCAGTTGAGTCTGCCCAGGTCAAATTGGATTAGAAGCGCGTACGCATCGCGATCGCGCGACTTTCCGGGAAGCGGCGCCCTTTGAGCACCTCATTCACGCGGCCAGGGTTCACGTCGAACTGGGCCGCGATCCTGTTTTGAAATTCTCCTTCCCAGTGAAGGTGCCAGATGACGACAGCATCGTCGCAAGTGAGCCGATAGCTCGGTCGGTTCGTGCGCATGAAAAATTCCTTTCTGTGCGCTCGACCCCCACGTTTTCCTGTTGCGCCCTCTGCAACCGCCATGCGAGCATGGCGGCAAGAAAGCCCATGGAAATGGGCGGTCTGTGAAGGGACTTGAGGGGGGCGACTTCCGGCAAGAATGTGCACCCCCTCAGTCCCGGGTTACGCCACCAAACGTTAACCGCCTGATGACACCACATAATGTGCCGTCCCCGACGGAAGCGTGCAAGCGAACGTTCCGCCTAGCCTTTAGGTTTTTCCTGTTGACGCGCCGGTAATCGAAGCAACTTTACGATTCCCTTTTGCGGTAATATCGCACTGTATTCTAACAATTATTTTGTGATAGCGTCGGGTAAGTCTAGGAAAACAAAACGGAAACCAAATTGCCTTTCGTGCACTCGACATACGTGCTCAGTAAGGCCACATCTAGTTTTCCAACTTTAAGGCATATCGTCGAAAAACTTGCGCAGAGTTGCTTGCCGATCCGATGCATGAAGCTCGTGTGGCCACGGAAAGCGCTCGGGTGATTCGTCCAGCTCAGTTTTCGGTGTGGTAAACGATGCGAAGCTCAGCCGCGCCACGGCGGCCACAGCGCTGGCAGACGGCGTTCCGCGCTAAATCCTCGACCGTGACCTCAGGGTTCCTCTCTGCCGCCTCTCGCAGGCTCACAGAGCCCCTGTGGCCGCAGGCGCACCAGAGATGCAGGCGATGGCGCTGGAGATCTCGAGCTTTGGTCACCTGATTTTCCCTCGCTCAATCCGAGCGTCCGATCCGGACGCTGTCGGACGGTCGGACGCATAACCCAGCCGAGGCTGAGAAATGCGTTAAATATTAGGGGGATGATGGTGAGCCGTGCAGGATTCGAACCTGCGACCCACTGATTAAAAGTCAGTTGCTCTACCAACTGAGCTAACGGCCCATCACAGGGCGCGTCTCTACAAACCCCCGCCGGGGGGGTCAAGGCATAAAATTCACAAAAATTGCACATCTGGAAAAAACCTTGGCGCGGGCGTATATCGCGCGCCATGAATACAAAGCGCATACAGAGCGGACTGCCCTTCATGAAGATGCATGGGCTCGGCAATGACTTCGTCGTGATCGACGCCCGCGTGGGCGACGATCCGGTCACGCCTGCGCTCGCGCGTGCGCTCGGTGATCGGCATCGCGGCGTGGGATTCGACCAGCTCGCCGTGATCCGCCCCGCCCAAGGGGCTGATTTCACGCTCGATTTCTGGAACAACGACGGTACGCGGGCCGGCGCTTGCGGGAATGCGACCCGCTGCGTGAGCGATTACATGATGCGTCAGCTCGACCGGGCCGATGTCACGCTGGTGACCGAACGCGGGCACCTCAGCGCGGTGCGGCGCGAGGACGGGATGGTCTCGGTCAATATGGGCGCGCCGATTCTCGAAGCGGCGCAAATTCCGATTCTGCCGGGCATCGATCCCGCGCATCTGCCGCTTGGCGGCGACCCGATCGCGGTCGGCATGGGCAACCCGCATTGCGTCTTCTTCGTGGACGATGCCGAGGCGGTCGAAGTGGATCGCCAGGGCCCGGTGATCGAGCATGATCCCCTGTTCCCCGAGCGCACCAATGTCGAATTTGCCAGCGTGATCGGCCCCGACCATCTGCGGATGCGCGTCTGGGAGCGCGGCACCGGCATCACGCTGGCCTGCGGCTCGGGCACCTGCGCCACCGCCGTCGCCGCGCATCTGCGTGGCCTCACCGGCAAGCGTGTCCTCGTCGATGTCGATGGCGGCCAGCTGGAGATCGACTGGCGCGACGATGGCGTCTGGATGACCGGCCCCACCGCGCATGTGTTCGATGCGACCCTCACCCAAGATTTTCTGGACGCGATATGAAACCGCCCGTTTTCTCGACTCTCGGCTGCCGCCTCAACTCCTATGAGACGGAGGCGATGAAGGAATTGGCTGCAGGCGCCGGGCTCGAAGGGGCCGTGGTCGTCAATACCTGCGCCGTGACCGCCGAGGCCGTGCGCAAGGCCAAGCAGGAAATCCGCAGGCTTGCCCGCGAGAATCCGGACGTGCCGGTGATCGTGACCGGCTGCGCTGCGCAGACCGAGCCCGACACCTTCGCCGCGATGCCCGAGGTCACCAAGATCATCGGCAATCACGAGAAAATGCAGGCCGACACCTGGGCGCAGCTCGCCCCGCAAGGCCCCGATTTCATCGGCGAGACCGAGCGGGTGATGGTCGACGACATCATGTCGGTGAAGGAGACCGCCGGTCACCTGATCGATGGGTTCGGCCGCCATCGCGCTTATGTGCAGGTGCAAAACGGCTGCGATCACCGCTGCACCTTCTGCATCATCCCCTTCGGGCGCGGCAATTCGCGCTCCGTCCCGGCGGGCGTCGTGGTCGAGCAGATCAAGCGCCTCGTGGATCGCGGCTTCAACGAGGTCGTCCTCACCGGGGTCGATCTGACTTCCTGGGGCGCGGACCTGCCGGGCGAGCCGCGTCTGGGCGATCTGGTGATGCGAATCCTGCGCCTCGTGCCGGACCTGCCGCGCCTGCGCATCTCCTCCATCGACTCGATCGAGGCGGATGAGAACCTGATGCTGGCGATCGCGAGTGAGCCGCGACTGATGCCGCATCTGCATCTCAGCCTTCAGGCGGGCGACGACATGATCCTCAAGCGGATGAAGCGCCGCCACCTGCGCGACGACGCCATCGCCTTTACCGAGGAAGCGCGCAAGCTGCGCCCCGGGATTGTCTTCGGCGCGGATATTATCGCGGGTTTCCCGACCGAGACCGAGGAGATGTTCGAAAACTCCCTGCGGCTCGTCGACGATTGCGGGCTGACCTTCCTGCATGTTTTCCCCTATTCCGCGCGCAAGGGCACGCCCGCCGCGCGGATGCCCGCCGTGAAAGGCCCGATCGTCAAGGAGCGCGCGGCCCGGCTGCGCGCGAAGGGTGAGGCCGCGCTGGCCGCCCATCTCGACGCGCAGGTCGGCACCGAACAGCTCGTGCTGACCGAAACCCCGCGCGTCGCGCGCACCGAAGGCTTTGCCGAGGTGACGTTCGAGGCGGACCAGCCCGAAGGCACGCTGATGAGCGTGCGCATCACTGGCCATGACGGGGCACGGTTGCTGGCGGGGTAAAGGGGGCTTTCGTTTTTCGCAGCGTGAGCTAGCTTGTGGCCCATGCTGCGGATCAACGATCAGATAACCATCGAGGATTGGGAAATCACCGAAACCTTCACCCGGGCGCAAGGTCCAGGGGGGCAGAATGTGAACAAGGTCTCGACCGCGGTGGAGCTGCGCTTCGAGGCCGAACGCTCGCCGCATCTGCCGCAGCCGGTGAAGAACCGCCTGCGCCGGATCGCGGGGCGCAGATGGACCAGCGACGGCGCGCTTTTGCTGCTGGTGCAGGACACGCGCAGTCAGGCGCGCAACCGCGAGATCGCACGCGACCGCCTCGCCGAGATGATCCGAAAGGCCTGCGAAAAGCCCAAGAAACGCATCCCGACCCGACCCACGCTCGGCTCGAAGAAGCGGCGTCTGAAGGCGAAGGCGATTCACGGCGAGAAGAAAGCGCTGCGCGGGAAGGTCTCGGATGGGGAGTGATCTGCTGGACCGGCGCGAACGGCTTTTAGGGCCGAACGTGCCGACCTTCTACGACCGCCCGGTGGAGATCGTGCGGGGAGAGGGCGCTTCGCTTTTCGACGCCGACGGCCAGCGCTACCTCGACGCCTATAACAACGTCGCCCATTGCGGCCATTGCCATCCGCGCATCGTGAAGGCGATCTGCGAACAGGCTGCGACGCTCAACACCCACACGCGCTATCTGCATGAGGGCATTCTGGATTATGCCGAGGCGTTGCTGGGCAAGTTCGCCTTCGATGGTCAGCTTCTGATGACCTGCACCGGGTCCGAGGCCAACGACGTCGCTTTGCGCATGGCGCAGGCGGTGACCGGCAAGCGCGGCTTCATCGCGACCGACAACACCTATCACGGCAACACCACCGCCGTGGCGCATCTGTCGACGCGTCGCCCGCCGATCGGAGGCTGGCCGGACCATATCCGCCGGGTGCCGGCGCCCGACAGTCTTACCCCCTTGGGCGGATCGCTTGAGGCGCAGTCCGAAGCCTTTGCGGCCAACGTCGCGCAGGCGATTGCCGAGCTGGAAGAGAGCGGCCACGGCTTCGCGGGGCTCATGCTCTGCCCGATCTTCGCCAATGAGGGGATGCCCGGCATCGCGCCCGGTTTCCTAGACCCGACCGTCGAGGCGATCCGCCGCGCGGGCGGGCTGATCCTGTGTGACGAGGTGCAGCCGGGTTTCGGCCGGATCGGCTCGCATTTCTGGGGGCACGAATGGCTGGGCGTCACGCCTGACGTGGTCACGATGGGCAAGCCGATGGGCAATGGGCACCCGGTCGCGGGCCTTGTTGCGACGCCCGAGGTGATGGGCGCCTTCCGCGAGGCTTTCGGCTATTTCAACACGTTCGGCGGGAATCCCGTTTCGGTCGCAGCCGCAATGGAGACGTTGCGGGTGATCGAGGACGAAGGCTTGCAGGAGAACGCGGCACAGGTCGGCGACTACCTTCTGCAAGGGCTGCGCGACCTGTCCCATCCGCTGATCGCCGACACGCGGGGCCTTGGCCTGTTCCTCGGGATCGAACTGGCGCGGGACGGCGAGCCCGCCAGCGACGCTGCTGGCCGGATCGTCGAGGCGATGCGCGAGCGCCATGTCTTGATGGGCCGGGTGGGCCGAGCGCAACACATTCTCAAGATCCGCCCGCCGATGGTCTTCAATCGCAGCGATGCCGATGAAATTCTGGAGAAGCTTTCGCAGAGTTTCGAGGAGCTTCCTGCATGATCTCGGACGAGACCGCACGGGCGATGGCGGAGTCTGCCCTCGCTTCATGGGGAGGTGCGCCCGAGCCGCCGCGACTGGTGAAGAACCGCGAGAATATCGTCTTCGAGGCGCATCTGAAGGACGGTCGCCATGTCGCGTTGCGTTTGCACCGGCCCGGTTATCAGGGCCGCGAAGGGGTCGAGGCCGAGTTGCGCTGGTGCGAAAGCCTCGCCGATCAGGGGATGCCGGTGCCGCGCCCGGTGCGCACGAGCGAGGGCGCTCTGACAGGGCTCGTGGAGGACCGCGTCACCTCTTGCGTGGGTTGGCTGGATGGGACGCCGATCGGCGCGGGCGATCAGCCCCTCTCCGGGACGCCAGAAGCAGTGCGCACCGAGGCCCAGGCGCTGGGTCGCCTCATCGCGCAGCTTCACATCAGCAGCGATGCCGCCCCGCCCGACGGGTTCGACCGGAACCCGTGGGATGGCGAGGGGTTTCTGGGGGAGCGTCCGCTTTGGGGTCGTTTCTGGGAACATCCTCAGCTTTCGGAAGTTGAGGCCACAACGCTGTCCTCGGACCGCGACCTTGCGCGTGTGCTTTTGGCACAGGCACAGGACTATGGTCCGATCCACGCCGATTGCCTGCGTGAGAACGTGCTGTCGACGCCGGACGGGCTCGCCCTGATCGACTTCGACGATTGCGGGCCGGGCTACCGGCTCTACGACCTCGCGACGGCGCTGGTGCAGGGCTGGGGCGATCCGCTTTGGGGCGAACAGGCGGCTGGGCTCGTCGAGGGCTATCGCAGCCTGCGACCGCTTCCGCCCGATCAGGAGGCACTCCTGCCGCTTTTCGTGGCGCTGAGGGCCTTCGCCTCCGCTGGCTGGATTGTGACCCGGGCCCTGCCTTCCGATCCGCGCCAAAAACTATATGTAGAACGTGCGCTTGATCTCGCACAGCATTTGGAGAACCGTACGCCGCCATGGGAGACCAGTCGATGAAATGGGCGAAATCCGTCGCCAAGGGCCTGCTGGGCTATCGTCCCGCCTCTTTGCAGGTGGGCGCGCTCTGTCTGCGCATCCGTGACGGAAAGACCCAGGTTCTGCTGATCACCTCCCGCGATACCGGGCGCTGGGTCATCCCCAAAGGCTGGCCGATGCGGGGACGCTCGCTGTCCGGCGCAGCCAAGCAGGAGGCGTGGGAAGAGGCCGGAGTCGTCGGCAAGATCGACAAGGAGCCCGCCGGGGCATTCCGTTATGACAAGATCCTCGATAGCGGCTTGGCGACGCCCACCGATGTCGTCGTCTTCCCGCTGCGGGTGGAGACCCTGATGAAGTCCTATCCCGAAGAACATCAGCGCAAGCGCAAATGGTTCGCGCCGAAGGAGGCCGCGAAGCTTGTGGCGGAAGAGGGGCTGCAAAAAATTCTGCGCAAGCTCTGAGCGCCGAAACGGGCCTGACGCCTTGTCACAGCGGGTCAAACCCGTTACCCCGCGCGGGTTCTGACAATTAGATGACAGGTTCGTGACGGTGGCCAATCAAGACAACGAGTCCCGCGTCAATCAGTGGAAAACGCTCGACAAGGATCTCAAGCGGATCGGACGTGTCGAAAGCGCCGCGCAATTCGTGGCGCGCGGCATGGTTGCGCCAGGAGTCGCGCTGGCCTTCATCGTGCTCGCCGGACTGGTGGCCGCGGTGCTGGTGGGAGGTCAGCCTGGCCAGCTGGTGGTGATCTTCGCGGCCGCGATCGGGGCCTATATGGCGCTCAACATCGGCGCCAATGACGTGGCCAACAACATGGGCCCCGCCGTGGGCTCACGCGCGATGACGCTGATCGGGGCGCTGATCGTCGCCGCCATCTTCGAAAGCTTGGGCGCGCTCGTCGCGGGCGGCGATGTCGTCAAGACCGTCGCGAAAGGCATCATCGAACCCACCGCCTTGCCCGATTCCGGGCATTTCGTCTGGGCGATGATGGCGGCGCTTCTGGCGGCGGCTTTGTGGCTGAACCTCGCGACATGGCTGGGCGCGCCGGTCTCGACCACGCACTCCATCGTCGGCGGCGTCGTCGGCGCGGGCATCGTGGCCGCGGGCTTCGGCGCGGTCGACTGGGCTTCGATGGGGATGATCGCGGCAAGCTGGGTGATCTCGCCGATCCTCGGCGGGGTGATCGCGGCGGCCTTCCTCGCACTTATCAAGTCCAAGGTGATCTATGTCGACGACAAGATCGCGGCCGCCCGGCGATGGGTGCCGATCCTGATCGGGATCATGGCGGGGGCCTTCGCTGCCTATCTCGCGCTCAAAGGCCTGAAGCACCTGTTCAAGATCACGATCGTCGAGGCCGTCCTGATCGGGCTCGTCGTCGGTCTTGTGGGCTGGCTGATCACGATCCCGATGATCCGCCGCCAATCCGAGGGGATGGAGAATCGCAAGAAGTCCCTCAAGACGCTGTTCGGCCTGCCGCTCGTCGTCTCTGCTGCGCTGCTGAGCTTCGCCCATGGTGCGAATGACGTCGCCAATGCGGTGGGTCCGCTCGCCGCCATCGTGCACACGGTGGAGCAGGGCGATATCGCGGCGCAGGTCGACATCCCGTTCTGGGTGATGGCCGTGGGTGCGCTTGGCATCTCTTTCGGTCTGTTGCTGTTCGGGCCCAAGCTGATCCGCCTCGTCGGCAACGAGATCACCAAGCTCAACCCGATGCGCGCCTATTGCGTGGCGCTGTCGGCGGCAATCACGGTGATCGTGGCGTCCTGGCTGGGTCTGCCGGTCTCCTCGACGCATATCGCGGTCGGCGGCATCTTCGGCGTGGGTTTCTACCGCGAGTGGCACGCCGAGAAACGCGCGCGTGAGCTGGGCACCCGCAAGGGCAAACCCGTCCCGCCGGAAGAGCGCAAACGCCGCCTACTGGTGCGCCGCTCGCATATGATGACTGTTGCCACGGCATGGATCGTGACCGTCCCGGCCTCGGCCGCGCTCTCGGCGGTGTTCTACCTGATCCTCAACGCGATGACCTGATCGCTCAGACCATGACCTTCATCGCCTGCTGCTGGCCGACGTCGAAGACGCGCTTGTAGCGGGCGATTTCCGCCTCCGGCCCCATCGCCTTTTCGGGATTGTCCGACAGTTTCACCGTCGGACGCTCATCGGCCTCGACCGCTTTGCAGACAAGGCTGAACGGCGCAAGCGCGTCATGCGGCACCAGCCCGCGGAAGTCGTTCGTCAGCAGCGTGCCCCAGCCGAAACTGACCTTCACGCGCCCGGCGAACTGCGCGTGCAACTCGCGAATCTTGTCGACGGTCAGCCCGTCCGAGAAGATCACCAGCTTTTGGCGCGGGTCCTCGCCGCGTGCCTTCCACCAGTCGATCGCGATATCCGCGCCGGTCGCCGGATCGCCCGAATCGATGCGAATACCGGTCCAGCCCGCCAGCCAATCCGGTGCGTGATCGAGGAAACCCTTCGTGCCGTAGGTGTCGGGCAGGATGATACGCAGGTTGCCGTCATGCTCCTCGTGCCAATCGGCGAGCACCTTGTAAGGCGCCTTTGCCAGCTCCGCATCGCTATCGGTCAGCGCCGCATAGACCATCGGCATCTCATGCGCGTTGGTGCCCACGGCCTCGATGTCGCGCCGCATCGCGATCAGGCAGTTCGAGGTCCCGGTGAACGCGCCCCCTTCGGAGATGTCGCCCAAGCCTTCTAGCATCGCCTGCACGCACCAGTCCTGCCACAGGAAGCTGTGCCGTCGCCGTGTGCCGAAATCCGCGATCCGCAGGTGATCCAACTCGCGCAGCGCCTCGATCTTCTCCCAGACCTTCGTCATCGCGCGGGCATAAAGCACCTGCAACTCGAACCGCCCCATCGTGTTCAGCACTGCCCGGCCGCGCAGCTCCATCAGGATCGCGAGCGCCGGAATCTCCCAGAGCATGACCTCGTGCCACTTGCCCTCGAAGGTCAGCTCATATTGCCCGTCGCGCTTTTCCAGATGGTAGGGCGGCAGTTGATAGCCCTCGAACCATTCCATGAAATCCGAGCGGAACATCTGCCGCTTGCCGTAGAACGTGTTGCCGCGCAGCCAGGTGCTCTCCCCGCGCGACAATTTCAACGAGCGTGCATAATCGAGCTGCTCGCGCAGTTCCGCCTCGTCGATCAACTCCGCCAGCCGGATCGACTTGCTGCGATTGATCAGGCTGAACTTGACCCGCGTCTCCGGCTTGTTGCGAAAAATCGACTGGCACATCAATAGCTTGTAGAAATCTGTGTCGATCAGGGACCGCACGATCGGGTCGATCTTCCACTTGTGGTTATAGACGCGGCTCGCGATGTCGACCATGGATCAGGCCTCCAGCTTTACACCGGCAGAGCGCATCTCGCTATGCGCCTCCTGCAGCGAGCCGTCGAGGTCGATCGCCCGGCAGGCGCCTTCGATCACGGTCGCGCGGAAGCCCAGCTTCGCAGCATCCAGCGCCGACCACGCGACGCAGAAATCGGTGGCGAGCCCAACGAAGGTCAGATCCTCGACGCCCCGGTCGCGCAGATAGCCTGCAAGCCCGGTCGGCGTCTTGTGGTCGTTCTCGAAGAAAGCCGAATAGCTGTCGACGCCGCGCCGGAATCCCTTGCGGATGATCAGCTGCGCCCGGTCCACGGCGAGATCGGGGTGGAACTCCGCCCCTTTGCTGCCTTGGACGCAATGGTCCGGCCAGAGGGTCTGCAGCCCATACTCCATGTGAATCTGCGTGAAGGGCGCGCCGCCCTCGTGCTGGCTCGCGAAAGAGGCGTGATCCGCCGGGTGCCAATCCTGCGTCAGCACCACGGTGTCGAACTCGGTCATCAGCGTGTTCACGCGCGGAAGGATCTCGTCGCCCCCCGAGACTGCCAGCGCGCCGCCGGGGCAGAAATCGTTTTGCACGTCGATCACGATCAGGGCTTTGGTCATTTTGTCTCTCCCGCAGGGTCTCTCCATGGGTAGGGCGCGGGCCCCACATGGTCAACGGCTCTTGCCTAATGCCCCTGCACGGCGCTAATGCGGGGCCCATGTTCACCGTTGCCGCCCTTTACCATTTTACCCGGTTCGAGTCTCCCGAGGCCTTGAAGGCCCCGCTGGCGAAGCTTGCCTGCGCGCAAGGTGTGAAAGGCTCGCTCCTGCTCGCGCGCGAAGGGATCAACGGCACGATCGCCGGGACTCGTGAAGGGATCGATGCGGTGCTGGCGCATATCCGCGGCTTGCCGGGCTGCGCCGATCTGGAGTGGAAGGAAAGCGCGGCGGCCGAGATGCCTTTCGGCAAGATGAAGGTTCGGCTCAAGCGCGAGATCGTCACGATGGGCGAGCCCGATATCGATCCCAAAGCCCGCGTCGGCCATTACGTCGAGCCGCAGGACTGGAACGCGCTGATCTCCTCGCCCGACACGGTGGTGATCGATACGCGCAACGATTACGAGATCGAGATCGGCACTTTCGAGGGGGCCATCGACCCCGGCACGAAGAGCTTCCGCGAATTTCCGCAATGGTGGCGCGACAATGCGCATCGCTTCCATAACAAGCGCGTCGCGATGTTCTGCACCGGCGGTATCCGCTGCGAGAAATCGACGAATTTCCTGCTCTCGGAAGGGGTGCCCGAGGTCTATCACCTCAAGGGCGGCATCCTGAAATATCTCGAAGACATGCCCGAAGACGGCTCGCTCTGGCAGGGCGACTGCTTCGTCTTCGATCAGCGCGTGAGCCTGCGCCACGGGCTGAAACAGGGCGATTACGACAGCTGTCACGCCTGTCGCCGTCCGGTTTCCGCGGAAGACAAACGCCACCCCGATTACGAGGAAGGCGTCTCCTGTCACCGCTGCATCGGCGAGTATTCCGATGCCGATCGCGACCGCTTCCGCGAGCGCGAACGTCAGATGCGCCTCGCCGCCGAGCGGTGCGAAGCGCATCTTGGACGCGATTAATTATCCGCGCAGACCTGCGTCAGATCGTTGCAGCCTTGCGTGACGGTCGGAGCCCCGGTGGTCGGGAAGTCCAGACGCGGCAGCGAGAAATCCCCGACGCCAGCCGACGCGGCAGTCGCGCCAAACACGGACAGAACAAGGGCGTAAGCGAGACGTTTCATAGCGGTTCTCCATAACTGAACTACTTGGTTCGGAATGCAATATGAACCGTTCGGTTCGGAAATCAAGACCTAATGAACTGAATGGTTCAAAATACTGCCTTGCACTGGAGGCAAAGCCGCCTATTTTAGAACCGTTCTAAAAAAGAGGGCCTCCCATGCTTCCCGGTTTCGCGTCACGCCGCCGTTTCGACGATCTCTCCGAACAGGAAGTGCTTGCGCTCGCGATTTCCTCCGAGGAGGACGACGCGCGCATCTATCGCCAATATGCCGAGCATCTGCGCGATGAGTTTCCGGGCTCCGCGAAGATTTTCGACGAGATGGCGAAAGAGGAAGACGAGCATCGCCGCCTCTTGATCGCCCGGCACACGGAGCGTTTCGGCGAGGTAATCCCGCTGATCCGTCGCGAGCATGTCGCGGGCTTCTACAACCGCAAACCGATCTGGCTGACGAAGAACCTATCACTCGATACGATCCGCGGCGAGGCCGAGGCGATGGAGCGCGAGGCGGGCAAGTTTTATACGCTCGCCGCCCAGCGTAGCTCTGATGCCAGCACGCGCGAGTTGCTGGGCGATCTCGCCGCAGCCGAACTCGGCCACGAGAAGAAGGCCGAAGAGCTGACCGGCACGCATCTGCCCGAGAGCGAGAAGGAAGAAGAAGACCGTCAGGCCCATCGCCAGTTCATCCTGACTTGGGTGCAACCGGGTCTCGCCGGACTGATGGACGGCTCGGTCTCGACCCTCGCGCCGATCTTCGCCACCGCCTTCGCGACCCAAAATCCTTGGACCACCTTCCTCGTGGGCCTCGCGGCCTCGGTCGGCGCGGGCATCTCGATGGGCTTCACCGAAGCCGCTCATGATGACGGCGTGATCTCGGGCCGCGGTTCGCCGATCAAGCGCGGCATCGCCTCGGGCGTGATGACCATGCTGGGTGGCTTGGGCCACGCGCTGCCCTACCTGATCCCCGATTTCTGGACCGCGACCACCATCGCGATCATCGTCGTGTTCATCGAGCTCTGGGCGATCGCGTGGATCCAGAACCGCTTCATGGAAACGCCCTTCCTGCGCGCGGCCTTCCAGGTCGTGCTCGGTGGTGCGCTGGTCTTTGCGGCCGGTGTCTTGATCGGCGGCGGCTGACGCCGACCTGCGATTTGCCTTCGGCTTGGCGAAAATATCCCCGCCGGAGGCATCCCCGCCTTTCCACGGGTACATGGGTCACATTCCGTATCTGGCACTTGCCAAAGGCGCATGCTAGCCCTTGGCCATGCTCGAGATCTTTCTGAAGACCTTGCCCTTTTTCGCCCTGATCGGGCTTGGCTGGTTCGCCGGACAGATCCGCTTTTTCACCGCCGAGGCGACCGCGTGGCTGACGAAGTTCGTCTTCTACTTCGCGCTCTCGGCGATGCTGTTCAAATTCTCCGCCAATCTCGATCTGGACGCGCTCGTCGATCCGCAGTTCATCCTTGCGTATCTGACCGGCTCGGGCGCGGTCTGGCTGATCAGTTTCGCCGTCGCCAAGGCGCGCAAGCTGCCCACCGCGCTCTCGGCGATGGAGGCGCATACCTCGATGACCGGCAATACCGGCTTTCTCGGCGTGCCGATGCTGGTGGTGCTGCTGGGACCGGCAGCGGTCGGGCCGGTGCTGATGGTGCTGAGCTGCGATCTGATCGTGTTCTCCTCGATCATCACGATCTTCATCACCGCCGCGCGGCACGGGAAGGTCTCTCTCGCGCCGATCGCGCTGGGGCTTGTGAAGAACCCGATGATCGTCTCGATGGTGGCGGGGCTCGCCTGGGCGGGGCTGAAGCTGCCGATGCCGGGTCCGCTTGAGGAATTCATGACGCTTTTGGGCGCCGCCGCCACGCCGGGCGCGCTGTTCGCCATTGGCGCGTCGCTCGCGGGGAAATCGGCGGAGAAACCCGCGCCGGCGGTCTGGCTGTCCTTCGGCAAGCTCTTCCTGCATCCGGCGGCCATCGCGATCACCTCGCTTCTGATCTTCGATGTCGACCCCTTCGCGGCAGGCGTGATGATCGCCGCTGCCGCCCTTCCGGTCGCGGGCAATGTCTATATTCTGGCGCAGCATTTCGGGGTGGCGCCGCAGCGCGTCTCGGCGTCCATCCTCGTCTCGACCGCCGTCTCGATCCTCACGGTTCCGGCGGTCATCCACTGGGTTCACGGCTAAGGAGGCTCTGATGAAAACGATCTCGGAAAACCGCTGTTTCGGAGGCGTCCAAGGCGTCTACTCGCACGCCTCGAAGGTCAACGATTGCGAGATGACCTTCGGGCTGTTCCTGCCGCGCGAGGCCGAGGACGGGCCGGTTCCGGTGCTGTGGTATCTCTCGGGACTGACCTGCACCCATGAGAACGCCATGACCAAGGCAGGCGCACAGGCGTTTGCGGCCGAGCACGGGATTGCGCTCGTTTTCCCCGACACCTCGCCGCGCGGCGAGGGCGTCGCCAACCATGAGGATTACGATCTGGGGCAGGGCGCGGGCTTTTACGTCAACGCGACGCAGGATCCGTGGGCGCCGCATTTCCGGATGTGGGATTACATCGCCGAGGAACTTCCGAACGCCATCGACGCCGCTTTCGAGATCGATCCCGAGCGGCAGGCGATCACCGGCCATTCGATGGGCGGGCATGGCGCGCTGACGCTGGCGATGCACCAGCCCGAGCGCTTCCGGTCCGTCTCGGCCTTCGCGCCGATCGCGAACCCGACGCAAAGCGATTGGGGCCGCAAGCAGTTCAGCGCCTATCTGGGCGACAACGAGGCCGCATGGGCCGCGCATGATGCCACGCTTCTGATGCGCGAACGTGGGTTCGACGGCGAAGTGCTGATCGACCAAGGCGGCTCGGATCAGTTCCTCGATCTGCTGAAGCCCGAGGCGCTGGCCGAGGCGATGGCCGCGCGCCGTCAGCCCGGCACCTTCCGGATTCAGGAAGGTTACGATCACAGCTACTATTTCGTCTCAACTTTCATTCCCGACCACATCGAGTTCCACGCCGAGGCGCTCTGGGCGTGATCTGGGTCGATGCCGATGCCTGCCCGGTGAAGGCCGAGGCCGAGAAGGTCGCGACCCGTCTCGGGATCAAGCTGATGCTGGTCTCCAATGGCGGGCTGCGGCCCTCGCCCAATCCGCTGGTCGAGATGGTCTATGTCGATCAGGGGCCGGACGTGGCCGACATGTATATCGCCGAGCGGGCGACCGTGGGTGATGTGGTGATCACCAATGACATTCCGCTAGCGGCAAAATGCGTCGAGTCCGGCGCGCGCGTCCTGCGCCCCGATGGCGAGGCGCTGACGCCCGCCAATATCGGCAACGTTCTGGCAACGCGGGATTTGATGGCGGATCTGCGCTCTGCCGATCCGTTCCGGCAGGGCGGCGGCAAGCCGTTCTCCAAGGCGGATCGGGCGCGGTTCTCGGATGCGCTCGACCGGGTGGCACGGGCGGCGGCAAGAGAGGTTAAGAATGGTTGAGGCAGTTATCTTCGACATCGGAAACGTGCTGATCGAATGGCAACCCGAGCGGCATTACGACCGGATCATGCCGCGCGAGACCCGCGAGCAGATGTTCACAGAGGTCGATCTGCACGGCATGAATGACGAGATCGACCGCGGCGCGCCCTTCCGCGAGACGATCTACGCATGGGCCGCGAAATACCCGAGCTGGCGCGATGCGATCCGGCGTTGGCACGACGACTGGATCGAGATGGCCTCGCCGGGTATCCCGCATTCGCAGCGGCTGATGAAAGCCCTGCAGGCCAAGGGGATACCGGTCTTCTCGCTGACGAATTTCGGGATCGAAAGCTACGATTTCGCGGCGACGCATTACCCGTTCCTGCGCGAGTTCGACCGCGATTTCATCTCTGGCCATATGGGCGTCACGAAGCCCGATCCGAAGATCTATCAGATGGTCGAGGACGCGTCGGGGCTGTCCGGCTCGGATCTGATCTTCACCGATGACCGCGCCGACAATATCGCGACGGCGCATACCTTCGGCTGGAAGACGCATCTCTTCGACGGGCCCGAAGGCTGGGCGCGGCGGCTGGTCGAGGAAGGGCTGCTGGAGGAGGCGGAGGCCGCATAAGTTGAACTTATGCAGCCGCCTCGAAAATAAGGAAAACTTATCTCAGGCGCGTTTCGCGACCGCAACGCCCAGAAGTTCGAGCACCTTCGCCTCGATCTGCGGCGCATCCATGCCCGCCGAGTGATACATATCTTCCGGCGAGGCGTGATCGATGAACGTGTCGGGCAGCACCATCGAGCGGAACTTGAATCCGTGATCGAAGACGCCCTGATCCGAGAGGTATTGCGCGACATGGCTGCCGAAGCCGCCCACCGCGCCTTCCTCGATGCAGATCAGCGCCTCGTGCTCCGCCACCAGCCGGTCGATCAGATCGGTGTCGAGCGGTTTCGCGAAACGCGCATCGGCAATGGTCGGCGCAAGGCCGCGGGCTTGCAGCGCTTCGCGGGCTTTCAGAACCTCGGCGAGACGGGTGCCGTAGGAGAGGATCGCAACGCGCGCGCCTTCCGCGATCATCCGGCCCTTGCCGATCTTCAGCGGCACGCCTTCTTCGGGCATGTCGACGCCCATGCCTTCTCCGCGCGGATAGCGGAAAGCGATCGGGCCGTCGTCATATGCTGCGGCGGTGGCGACCATATGGACCAGCTCCGCCTCGTCGGCGGCGGCCATCACGACCATGCCGGGCAGCGAGGACATGAAGCCCACGTCGAACGAGCCCGCATGGGTCGCACCATCCGCGCCCACCAGACCGGCGCGGTCGATGGCGAAGCGCACGGGAAGGCGCTGGATCGCGATGTCATGGACGATCTGGTCGTAGCCGCGTTGCAGGAAGGTCGAGTAGATCGCGCAGAACGGCTTCATACCGGAGGCCGCGAGACCGGCAGAGAAGGTGACGGCGTGCTGCTCGGCGATGCCCACGTCGAAACAGCGGCGCGGATAGACGCCCGCGAATTGCTTCAGTCCGGTCCCGTCCGGCATGGCGGCGGTGATGCCGACGATCTTCTCGTCTTTCGCCGCTTCCTTGATCAGGCTTTCGGCGAAGACCTTGGTGTAGCTCGGGGCGTTGGAGGGCGATTTCTTCTGCTCGCCGGTGTTGAGGTCGAATTTCGCGGTGGCGTGACCGCCATCGGGGCGGCTCTCGGCGGGGGCATAGCCCTTGCCCTTCTTCGTCAGCGTATGGATCAATACCGGGCCGGTCGCGCGCGCCTTGAGCGTACGCAGCAGCGGCAGAAGCTGATCGAGATCGTGTCCGTCGACCGGGCCAACATAGGAGAAGCCGAGCTCCTCGAACAGCGTGCCGCCCATCGCGATGCCTTTCAGCATCTCTTTCGCGCGGCGCGCGCCCAGCTGGAACGGCACCGGCAGCAGACCGACCGCGCCCTTGGCGGCGGATTTCAGGTCCTGCAGCGGGGCCTCGGAGTAAAGCCGCGTGAGATAGCTCGACAGCGCGCCGACGGGCGGGGCGATCGACATCTCGTTGTCGTTGAGCACGACGAACATGCGCTTGCCCAGGTGGCCTGCGTGGTTCATCGCCTCGAAAGCCATGCCGCCAGACATCGCGCCGTCACCGATCACGGCAATCGCGTCGCCAGTTTCAGCGCCCAGCTCGCGGCCCATCGTGAAGCCGGTCGCGGCCGAAATCGAGGTGGAGCTATGGCCCGCGCCGAACGGGTCGTAGGGCGACTCGGAGCGCTTGGTGAAGCCCGACAGACCGCCCTTGGTGCGCAGCGTGCGGATGCGGTCGCGGCGCCCGGTCAGGATCTTGTGCGGGTAGCACTGGTGACCGACGTCCCAGACGATCTTGTCGCGCGGCGCGTCGAACACGGCATGCAGCGCGACCGTCAATTCGACCACGCCGAGACCCGCGCCCAGATGGCCGCCGGTTTGCGACACCGCCGAGATCGTTTCGGCGCGCAACTCGTTGGCGAGCGTTTTCAGCTCGGCATCGGAAAGGCCTTTCAGATCGGACGGCAGTCGCACCTTGTCGAGGAGCGGCGTGGCCGTTTGGTCGTTCGGGTTGTCGCTCATTGGCTGCCCCCTAGGCGCGCTACATTTCGCGGGAGATAACGAAACGCGCAGCGGCCCGCAAGTTTTCCGCTTCCTCGCCGTAAGGTGAAAGCGCGTCTATCGCCTGGTCGATCAGCTCGCCCTCGCGGAGCCGCGCGCCAGCAAGGCCGAGCAGCGAAACGAAGGTCGCCTTTCCGGCCTCGGCGTCCTTACCGACCCGCTTCCCGGCGGCCTTTTCGCAGCCCGTCACATCTAGGATGTCATCGTGAATTTGAAAGGCCAGACCGACCGCATCGGCGAAATCGCTCAGAGGGCCCTCGTCTTCGCCTGCGAGGATCGCGCCGGCGCGGGAGGCAAAGGAGATCAGCGCCCCGGTCTTGCCCGCCTGCAGCGCGGTGATCTGGCTCAGCGAAAGGGGATTGGTGGCACTTTCCGCCGCGATGTCGAGCGCCTGACCGTGGCCCATGCCCGCCGCGCCGGAGGCTTTGGCAAGCGCGAGGCTGAGCGCGATGCGCCGCTCTGCCGGGCCGAGGAGGGGATCGGCGCAAAGCTCAAACGCAAGCGTCTGCAGCACGTCGCCGGTGAGCACGGCGGTGGCCTCGTCCCATTTCACGTGAATCGTCGGCTGGCCGCGGCGCAGATCGTCGTCATCCATGCAGGGAAGATCATCATGCACGAGGCTGTAGGCGTGCAGCGCCTCGACCGCGGCGGCGGCGGGCATCGCTTGAGCTTCGGGAATTCCGAAGATCGCGGCGCTTTCGATCGCGAGGAAGGCGCGCAGCCGTTTGCCGCCCTGCAGCGCGTAATGCATCGGGTCGCGCAACGGCCCCTCCGGCTGGCGCGCCACGGCGGCATCAAGCGCGACCTGAACGGCCGCCTGCACCTCTTTCAAACGGGAGGAGAACATTTACAGACCTTCGGCGGGGGCCGTGCCTTGCGGTGCGCCGTCGGCATTGAGCGTGATCTTCTCGACCCGCGCCTCGGCCTCCTTCAGAAGCTTGGCGCAATGCTCTTTCAGCTTGGCACCGCGCTCGTAGAGCTTGATCGACTCGTCGAGGGGCACGTCGCCGTGTTCCAGTTTGCCCACGACTTCCTCGAGGGCCTTCATCGCCTCTTCGAAGCTCAGCGCGTTAATATCGCTCATCAATCTGCATTCCCGGTGATATGTCGTCCAATAAGGCTCTCACGCCCGGCTTCCTGCAAACCATATCCGGCTCGCGGAGTCGAGATCACCCCGCGAACCCGGCCCAGCAGTGAACGTCTTGTCGCCTATTTCTGGAGCGATTCGAGATATGTCGCGAGGGAGAGGACGCGCCCGCGCGTGGCCAGCACGTCGGTGTAATACGGCGCGCCGTGCCCGCCCTGGTCCATGAACACCTCGCCGAAGACCGGCATCGGCCCGCCATGTGCCCGCACGCCCGTGCGCCCGTCGATGATGTGGATCGTTTTGAGCATCGGGAACGCGCCGTCATTCGCGGCGGCAAGCCCGGTCAGATCGGCAGGTTTCACGGTCAGATATTCGGCCATCGGCCCGGTGCCGGTGCCGTCGTCGCCATGACAGCTGGCGCAATATTGGTCGTAGAGAACTTTGCCGACATCGGCGTTCTGAGCGATGGTCGGCGTCGCGGCGAGACATGCCGCGGCGATGAGGTAAGTGAAGCGCATTGTATCCTCCCACAAAGATGGCGCAGGGGAAGGGTAGGCGCGAAACGTGATCACGTCTGTGATCGGCGTCAACGAAGAAAGGCGCCCCGTATGCTACGGAGCGCCCCACGAAAAGGGCCATCTCTATTCGAGATGACCCTCCGAGATCTACGGAGATGGTCCGGTTAGGGTCCGAAGGATCCAGCCGTCCCAGTCAGGGTTCTTTGCCCTAGGGTTTGCCCTCAGGCCACGGCCCCCCTCACTGTCCCGACACCTCTCTCCACTATCACTCTAGACACTGGACCACCTCCTTTCATGCGTTGCCGTTATCCACAGCGTGCCACAGATTTTGTGTGTGGCAAGAAAAATCACGCAAGTCTTGGAGAAAGTTTCGTGACGAGTGCCTTGAAAGGCAGCAGTGCGATCAAAGTCAGGGCAAGTTTGACAAGCCAGTCGGCGGTGGCGAGCGACACCCAGAGCGGCACTGTCGGCCCGACGCCCAACAGGGGCAGGGTCTCATTCGCCCAGGACACGTCGTTGCCCGGCTCGAGGAAGGTCAGCCCGGCCGAGAAAGCCACCGAGAAGAAGATCAGCGTATCGAGCGAGGCGCCGATCAGGGTCGAGATCGCCGGGGCGCGCCACCAGACGCCGTCGCGCAGCTTGTCGAAGACGAAGATGTCGGTCATCTGCGCCACGAGGAAGGCCGCGCCGGAGCCGAGCGCGATGCGCAGCGTCACCGCCGGATAGGTGAAGCCGTCACCCTGCAGCATGATCTGGCTGCCGATGAGCGAGCAGATCACCCCCACGACAAAACCCGCGAAGACCACGCGACGCGCGGCTCCGGGGCCGTAGACACGGTTCATCACGTCATTGACGAGGAAGGCGAAGGGGTAGGTGAAGGCGCCCCAGGTCAGCCAGTCGCCGACGAGGAATTGCACCAGGATGTTCGAGGCCACGACGATTGCGGCCATGGCAATGATGCCAGGAATATAGCGGGTCATGATGTTCAACCGTTTTTACATGGTAGCGGAGACATGGCCCGGACCAGCCCGGGCAAGGGCGCGCGATACGCCGTCACGACGCGCGCGTCAATCCTTCTTGGCGGTGCGGCGGGTGTTGGGCAGGACGTATTCGACGATTTCGGTGCGCTGTAGGAACCGGAAATTGTCGTCGGAGATCATCGTCAGGCGGATCGCACCCTCGTCGTCGCGCCAGACCGACAGGCCCTCGAGATTGTCGTGTCGTCCCGCGCCGGTTTCCAGCAGAACCTCGCCCCCCGAGATCGAATCGCCGTTGATGTCGAAGACCTGCACGCGCGAGCGGAAGCCCAGAAGGCCCCAGAAGTCGCGCTCCAGCAGATAAAAGCGGCCATCGGGCCCGAAATCCGCACCGACCGGCAGCCAGTTATCGGAGCGCGGGATGGCGAAGGGCTGATCCCATTTGCCATCGCGATAGCGCCAGACCGGGTAGGGTCTGTCCTTCGCGCCCGAGCGTTCGGGCATCGTGTAGAGCGTGCCCTGATCGTCGATCGCCAGCGCCTCGAGCGAGGAGTTGTTCTGCATCTTCGCGAAGGCATCCGGGCGCGGCAGTAGCTCGGCCGGACCGCCGTCGGTCGGGAAATGCGACACCCGCGCCAGCCCTTCGAAGGAGATGTAGACCGAGCCGTCGGGCGCCAGGGCCAAGCCTTCGCTGTCGCCCTGATGGCGGTTGAGCACGCGGCCCTTGGAACTGTGAAGCCAGTTCGGCCCGTTGGTGATTTCGACGTCGCTGATCCGGCCCTGCGCGTCCCGGTCCAGCCGCCCGCGCCAGATCGTCGTGCGGTCGGATTGGGTGATGAAGTTGCGCCCGTCGGGGCCCAGCTCGAGCCCCGAGAAGCCGCCGAAGACGCTCACGCCCGGCATCGTCCAGTGATAGCTTTGCAGGAAGCGGGCGCGCGGTTCCGGTCCGGCCGGCGCGAGCCCCGCGAGAACCGCCAGCCCCGCCCCCGCGATCAGCGCGAAGACAGAACGGCGCGGCATTGGCTCGGCAGGTCCGACATGACGTAGGTCTTGGCGTTCTTTTTCGGCGGCCCTTTCGGCTTGGGCTTCGCTGCGGTTTTCGGCGGGTTGAGGTAATCCGTCACCCACCAGTTCAGCGTCTCGTCACAGCCGTCGCCTCCCTTCGACAGCTGCGCCACGGTCGGCTTCTGCGTCTGGCAATAGCGCGCACCGGGCGGGCATTTCAGGCGGACATGGAAATGGGTGTTGTGGCCATACATCGGACGGATTTTCTGCAGCCAAGCGCGGTCGTTGCGCGGCACCGTGTTGCACATCGCGATTTTCACTGCAGCGGCGACGAAGATGCGGTCGACCCGCGGATCGGCGGCGGCATGGCGCATCAGCTCGAGATGCTGCGGCGTCCAGTTGCCGTTGATATGGCGCTGGTCGGCGGTGCGCACCGAGATCGAGGAGATCTTCTCCCGTTGGGCGCGGCTGAGATTGAGGTTCGTGGCCGGCAGCATCCAGATGTCGGCATCCAGCCCGATCTGGTGGCTGGCATGGCCGCCGGTCATCGGGCCGCCGCGCGGCTGGGAAATGTCACCGATATAGAGCCCGTTCCACCCCGGCAGGGTCGCGGCGTAGCGCGACAGATCCTGCAGATAGGTCAGCATTGCAGGCTGGCCCCAGTTGCGATTGCGCGACAGGCGCATCGCCTGCCATGTCGGCCCGCTCTCGGGCATCCGTTGCAGCCCGGCGGCGCAGCCGCGCGAATAGAAGCCGATGGCAGAGGGCGCCTGCGCCGAGGCTACCGCTTCCGCGCCAAAAAGCTGGCGGGCGAGCGGTTCGGAGAATCCGGGGGCGGCAGTCAGGCTGAAAGAAAGAGCGGCGGCGAGTAATTTCGCGATCATGGTGAGGGGGGTCCTTCGGGCGCAGGGTCTCCGTGGCTTCTCACGAAGCCTAGCAGGACCAGGCCCAAAAGCAAAAGAACGATGATCGGCGTGATGCCGGTCGACTGATTTCCGCTTATCTGCGTCGTGATCCCGATTGCAAGCGGCGCGATGAAGGCCGTGGCCTTGCCGGACAGCGCGTAAAGGCCGAAATGCTCGGTGATCTTTTCCGGGTCGGCCTGACGCACCATCATCGTGCGCGAGGCCGATTGCAGCGCGCCGCCGCACGCCCCGATCATGCCGCCAAGTACCATGAAGGCGATGTCGGGCAGTTTGCTGTCGGGGGTGACGGCCATGCCGAAGACGCTTTCGCGCGAGATCATCACGATGCCGAGCACCACGAGCGTGAGGATCACGAGCGTCGTGATGATGACCGTGCGCGGCCCCCAGCGGTCGTCCGCCTTGCCGCCGAGCCACGCGAAAGTCGCGCCGGTGATCGTGCCGAGGATGCCGAAGATGCCGATCAGGGTGATCGACCAGTTCAGCACGCCCGCCGCGTAGAGCCCGCCGAAGGTGTAGATGCCGTTGAGCGCATCGCGATAGAACATCGAGCTGAGCAGGAACGAGGTCAGCGAGCGCCGATGTGGCAGCGCGCGGAGCGTCGCGCGCAGTTCCGGCCATGCGCCGCGCAGAGCCGTGCCGATGGGCAGCGCGTCGGCTTTGCGCGGCTCGCGCACCCAGAGGAAGAAGGGGATCATGAATACCGCGTACCAGATCGCGGTGAGCGGCCCGACCGCGCGGGTGTCCTCGCGCGTGGCGACGTCGAGGCCGAACAGCGGCTCGATCCCGAGCATGGTTTTCCCTGTCGTCGGGCTCGCCTGCAGCAGCAAAAGCATGATGAACAGCGTGATCATTCCGCCGATATAGCCGAACGCCCAGCCCGAGCCGGAGATGCGCCCGATTTCTTCGCGGGGACCCAGATCGGGCAGAATCGCATTGGTGAAGGTGGTCGCGAATTCCATGCCGATCATGCCGATGGCGAAGCTGATCATGATCGCCATCAGCTTGAAATCGCCCGGCACCGCGTACCATAGCCCCCACGCGCCCAGAACGTACATTACCGAGAAGACCCAGATGAACGGCATCCGCCGCCCCGATCGGTCGGCAATCGCGCCGAGGAAGGGAGAGCCGAGCGCGATGATGATCCCCGCGATGCCCACGCCATAACCCCAGACGGTCTGCGCCGCGGTGCCCGAGCCCATCAGGTCTTTCACGAAGGGCGCGAAGATGAAGGTGATCAGCAGCGTGTTATAGGGTTGGCTCGCCCAGTCGAAGAACCACCAGCCCCAGATGCGTTTCTTCGCCGTGATCATGTCGCCCTCTCCCCGCCGCGCCAGCAATTGCGGCGATCAAGCCCGAAAAGGGACGGTCTGGCAAGGGGTTCGACGGTCGGGGCATGCCGCGGGCACGGCAGTGTCACATCTGCGGCGGCCAGGGACGCTTGAGGTCTGCCTCCGCCCAGGCGGTCACGAATTCGGGCAGCGGCGGCGAGGTCGCGTCCTGCCCCATCTCGGCCAGAACCTGCGCCGGTGGGATCATGCCCTTCTTCGAGGTCACGGCACCACGGATAAGCACATGCGAGGTGCATTCGCCGCTTTCGGTGAACATCGCATGCTCGAGCCAGATCCAGCGATCGTCCCAGCCAAGACAGCGCGAGCGCATCTCGAATTTCTGGAAGGCCTGCACCCGGCGGCGATAGCGCGTGGTGTTCCCGGCGACCACGATGCCCCATTTGTTGCGCTTCAGTGCGCCCCAGAGCCCTGTGCGGATCGCAAGCGGAATTCGCCCGAGATCGTAGAGCGTCAGCGTGCGCCCGTTGTTCAGCTCCATCCAGAGGTCGATGTCCCACGGCCAGCAGATATGCTGGCTGACATGGGTACCCGTGATCGGCAGCGCCGGGGCGTTGCGGAACTTCACGATCTCTTTGGCCATACGGATAACGGGGTACATGCGGTCACTGGTGCTGCGACGCCGCGGGACGGTCAAGAGAGACGTTACGGAAAATGCGCGTGAGCCTGCGGTTGCAATGCCGCGGCGCCTCGCTTACCTGTCTTTGCGATCCAAAGCGGAGGTTTCGATGGTCACGCTCTTTCAGGCCCTGGTGCTGATCCTGAACGTCATCTGGTTCGTCATGATCGCCCATATCATCATGAGCTGGCTTATCAATTTTCAGGTGCTGAACCTGCGCCAACCCTTGGTGGCGCAAATCTGGTTCGGCCTGAATAACCTGCTGGAGCCGATCTACGGGCGCATCCGTCGCTTCCTGCCCGACACGGGCGGGCTCGATCTGGCGCCGCTGGTGGCCTTCATCATCCTGATCATCATCCGTCAGGCGCTGTTCAACAACGCGGCCTTCTTCTACGGCAACAGCTTCTGATGCCTGCGGCTGCGGCAGCCGAAGCCCCCGCAGAGCTACTGGCGCGGGTCTGGGGGTTCGACGCCTTCCGACCCGGTCAGGAAGAGATCGTGCGCGCGGTGATCGAGGGCCGGAACGTGCTGGCGATCATGCCGACGGGCGGCGGAAAATCCCTGTGTTATCAATTGCCTGCGCTGGCGCGCGAGGGCGTGACGGTGGTGATCTCGCCGCTGATCGCGCTGATGCGCGATCAGGTGCGCGCGTTGAAACAGGCCGGCGTCGAGGCGGGCGCGCTGACCTCGGGCAATACCGAGGAGGAGACCGAAGAGGTCTTCACCGCGATCGACGAAGGACGGCTGAAGCTTCTCTACATGGCGCCCGAACGTCTGGCCTCTGGCGGGGCGCAGCACCTGCTGAAGCGCGCAGGCGTCAGTCTGATCGCGGTGGACGAGGCGCATTGCGTCAGCCAATGGGGCCATGATTTCCGCCCCGACTACCTGCGCATCGGCGAGCTGCGCCGCAGCCTTGGCGTACCGCTTGCGGCCTTCACCGCGACCGCCGACGAAGAAACCCGGACCGAGATCGTCACGCGCCTGTTCGACGGGCAGCCCCCCGAGAGCTTCCTGCGCGGCTTCGACCGACCGAATATCCATCTGGCCTTTTCGCCCAAGGATCAGCCACGTCAACAGATTTTGCGCTTCGCGGCCGCGCGAAAAGGGCAATCCGGCATCGTTTATTGCGGCACGCGGGCGAAAACCGAGGCTTTGGCCAAGGCGCTGAGCGAGGCCGGGCATCTCGCCTGTCACTATCACGGCGGGATGGAGGCCGATGACCGCCGCGCTGTGGAGACCCGCTTTCAGCAGGAAGACGGGTTGATCGTGGTCGCGACGGTCGCCTTCGGGATGGGCGTCGACAAGCCCGATATCCGCTGGGTCGCCCATGCCGATCTGCCCAAGAGCATCGAGGCTTACTATCAGGAGATCGGTCGCGCGGGTCGCGACGGTGCCGCCGCCGAGACGCTGACACTGTATGGGCCCGACGACATCAAGCTGCGCCGGTCCCAGATCGACGAAGGGCTCGCCCCGCCCGAGCGCAAGGAGGCCGATCACGGGCGGCTGAATGCGCTGCTGGGTCTGGCCGAGGCGACCGAATGCCGCCGGGTGAAGCTGCTGCGCTATTTCGGCGAAGAGGCCGCGCCCTGCGGGCATTGCGACCTATGCGATACGCCGCCCGAGGTGTTCGACGGGACCGAGGCCGTGCGCAAGGCGCTGTCCGCCGCGCTGCGCTCGGAGGAACGGTTCGGCGCGGGGCATCTGATCGAGATTCTGCTGGGCTCGCAGACCGACAAGATAAAGCAATGGGGCCACGACAAGCTGCCGACCTATGGGGTCGGGCGCGATCTGAGCCGGGCGCAATGGCAGGCGGTATTCCGGCAGATGATGGGGCATGACCTGATCCGTCCCGACGCCGCGCGGCACGGCGCGCTGGTGATGACCGAGACTGCTCATCCGATCCTGCGCGGCGAGCAGTCGATCACGCTGCGCCGCGATCTGGTGGCGAAGGCGAAGACCAAACACGTGGTCCGGACGCTGGTGAGCGACGACGACGCGCCGCTTCTCTCGGCACTGAAGGCGAAGCGCCGCGCGCTGGCCGAGGCGCAGGGGGTGCCCGCCTATGTCGTCTTCACCGACCGCACCCTGATCGAGATGGCCGAGAAACGCCCCGGAACGCTCGACGAAATGGCGGGGATCAGCGGTGTCGGTGCCAAGAAGCTGGAAAGCTATGGCGCGGAGTTTCTGGAGGTGATCGCCGGCGCGGTGGAAGAGATGCACCCGCTGCGCCGCAAGCTCGCAGGTTCGACCGAGGGGGAAATTTACGACCGGTTGGCCGATGCGCAGCGAAATCTCGAACGCGGCGCGGATGGCTATGATCGCCCGCTCTCCTGCTCGGCCTCGACGATCCGCAAGATCGCAGAGACGAAGCCGCGCTCGCGCGATGACCTCGCCCGGATTTCCAACCTGCCCGAGGCGAAGCTCGACCGCTTTGCAGAGGCGTTCCTGGCGGTCCTGGCCGACTACCGCTAGGCGGGTTGGTCGACCGCGGGTGGGCGTGCATCTGCGGGGCGATCCGACTGGATGCGTTCGGTAATCTCTCGTTTCTTCAAAGGCTTGGTCAGGTAGTGATCGATCCCGGCGGCGAGGATGCCTTCGCTATCACCCTCCATCGCATGGGCGGTGAGCGCGCAGATCGGCACATGTGCCGCGCCTTCCAACGCCCGGATTTCGCGCGCCGCCTCGCGCCCGTCCATGCCGGGCATCGAAATGTCCATGAAGATCAGATCGGGCTGGAAGCTGCGCCACAGGGCGACGGCCTCATGTCCGTTATTGGCGAAGCGCAGATCGATATCGAGATCCTTCACCATCTTGGAAAAGACCAACTGATTGGTGCGGTTATCCTCGGCGGCGAGGATCCGCATCGCACGCCGCTCGGTCAGGTCTGGCGGCGGGCTGGGAGGCGGCGGATCAGGTGTCGCTTCGGCGGCCCGCGACAGGTCCTGCAATGCGCGGAACAGTTCCGAGCGCAGCACCGGTTTTTGCAGACAGCCGGTGACACCCTCGTCCATCGCGGCCTTCGCAGCCTCCGGGTCGGAGCTGAGCAGCAGGATCGGCACGTCGCCGCCATCCGCCCGAAGCCTCTGCGCCAGCGCCACCCCATCAAGTGCGGGCATCCGATGATCGGTCAGGATCACGTCGAAGGCGCTGCCATCCTCGATCACCTGCAACGCCTCCTCGCCCGAGCGACAAAGCGTCACCTCCAGCCCGTAGGTCTGCAATTGCCGCTCCAGAATGACGCGATTGACCAGAAGATCGTCGACCACCAGCGCCGCGTGCAGCGTGATCGGCGGGGAGGGGGCGTCGATCGGCTCGACCGGTTCGGCGCGGGGCAGCACCAGTTTGAGGCCGAAACACGAGCCTTCGCCAAGCGCGCTGTCCACCCAGACCTCGCCACCCATCAACTCCACCAGTTGGCGGGTGATCGCAAGACCAAGCCCGGTGCCTTCGAACTTGCGATTACTCTCGGCCTCGACCTGGTTGAACTCGCCGAAGACGTGATCGAGCAGCTCGGGCGCGATGCCGATGCCGGTGTCTTCGACGGTGATGTGCAGCTCGTAGTGACCGGCCTCGCGTTCGACCCCCACGACGCGGGCGAGGACGTGACCGGCTTTTGTGAATTTCACCGCATTGCCCAGAAGGTTGGTCAGGATCTGGCGCATCCGTCCGGGATCGGCCTCGAACCGGGTGGGCAGGAACAGGTCGTAATCCACCAGAAGTTTCAGATCGCGGTCCTTGGCAGAGGGCTGCAAGAGCACCGTGACCTCGTGCAGGCAGCGTTCCAGATCGAAGGGTTCGGGGTAAAGCCGCATCCGCTCCGCCTCGATCTTCGAGTAATCGAGCACGTCGTTGATGATGGTCAGAAGCGCTTCGCCGGAGGAGCGGATGGTCTCGGCGAACAAGCGCTGCTCTTCGGACAGATCGGTCTCGACCAGCAGGTCCGCCATCCCGACGACGCCATTCATCGGCGTGCGGATCTCGTGGCTCATATTGGCGAGGAAGGCGGATTTCGCGCGGTTCGCCGCCTCCGCCCGGTCGCGGGCATCGCGCAACTCCGCTTCGCGCGCGACGGCGCCGGTGATGTCCTGCGCGAAGGTGACGAGATCGCCCTGCGCGCCCCATGTGTCGTTGAGCCGGAACCAGCGGCCATCCTGCGTGCGCAGCGCCATCGGGGGGATCTCGGTGCGACGGATGCGTTCGCACATCTCGAAATGCCAATCGTGCGGATCGCGCCCCTGCAGGTCGAAGACACCGCGCTCTGCCGCGATCCGCATCACTTCGTCATAGGCGACGCCGACGCCGATCGCGATTTCGCCTTCGAAGAAGGAGAGGAACAAATGGTTGGCGGCGACGAGGCGCAGATCGCTGTCGAAGACGGCGAAGCCGTCCGAGATCGAATTGACCGCGTGCCACAGCCGCGCCTGCGCGATCTGGGCGAGCGAATTGGCCCGTTCGAGATCGTTGCGCACGCGGCTGTTCTCGCCCAGCAGGGTTTCGCGTTCGCTAAGAGCACGGGCAAGACCTTCGCGCTGCTCCACAACTTGATCTGAGAGCATCCTTGCGTGCTGGGCCAGCTTCTGGTTGGCGGCGAACAATTCCTGGCGCTTCTGCTCCAACAGCTTTTCCGCCGCGAGTCGCCCGCGGCGTTCCCGTGCCAGTTTCTCTGCGATCGCCTTGTGCATGGACGCGGCAAAGCCCCCCCGTGTGGTCCGGGAGGCAGAGTTGCAGTGCTGCGTGAAAGGCGGGTTAACCGCGATGATGGGCGGGCGGGAAAATCCTTAAATTGCTATGGATTGCCCGCCCGCTTGACCCTCAAAGACCGGGCCTCAGAGACGTTCGATCGAGAGCGCGATGCCTTGCCCGCCGCCGATGCACATGGTGACGAGGCCGTGCTTGCCGCCGGTGCGCTCCAGCGCGTGCAGCGCCTTCACGATCAGGATCGCGCCGGTGGCGCCGACCGGGTGGCCGAGCGCAATCGCGCCGCCATCGGGGTTTACCTTCGACGCATCCAGACCCAGCTCGCGCGAGACGGCCAGCGCCTGCGAGGCAAAGGCTTCGTTGCTTTCGATCCAGTCGAACTCGGAGGCCTGCATGCCGGTCTTTTCCAGCAGCGCGCGCACGGCGGGGATCGGGCCGAGGCCCATCACCTCGGGGCGGACGCCCGCGATGGCGTAGCCGGTGATCTTGGCGCGCGGGGTCAGACCCGCCTCTTTCGCGGCCTCTTCGCGGGCCAGAACCAGTGCCGCCGCACCGTCATTGATGCCCGAGGCGTTGCCCGCGGTGACCGAGCCGTCCTTCTGGAAGACCGGCTTGAGCGAGGCGAGTTTCTCGAGGCTCGTCTGTTTCGGGTGCTCGTCGGTGTCGAAGACGGTCGTGCCCTTGCGCGTGGTGACCTCGACGGGGGCGATCTCTTCCTTGAAATGGCCCTCGGAGATCGCTTTTGCCGCACGCTCCTGGCTTTCCATCGCGAAGGCGTCCTGCTCTTCGCGCGAGATCGAACACTCGGCGGCCACGTTCTCGGCCGTCACGCCCATATGGCCGGTGCCGAAGGGGCACGACAGCGCGCCGGTCATCATGTCGAGCATCTTCGCGTCGCCCATCTTCTGACCGAAGCGGGCGGCGGGCAGGATATAGGGCGATTTGCTCATCACCTCGGCACCGCCTGCCAGCGCGAAATCGGCATCGCCCAGCATCAGCATCTGCGCGGCGGACACGACCGCCTGCACGCCGGAGCCGCAAAGGCGGTTCACGTTCATCGCGGGCGTGCCGACCGGGACGCCGGCATTCACCGCCGCCACCCGGCTGAGATACATGTCGCGCGGTTCGGTGTTGATGATATGGCCGAAGACCACCTGACCGATCTTGTCCGCCGACACGCCCGCCCGCGAGACCGCCTCTTTCGAGACATGGGTGGCGAGGTCGATCGGCGCGAAGCCGGACAGCGTGCCGCCGAACGTGCCGATGGGCGTGCGGGTGCCGGAGAGAATGACGATACCGGTCATGGGTAGCCTCCAATGTTTGGGTCGGCGCGAGGGTAGCGAATGGGCTGACCCCGCGCCAGCGCGCCCGCATGGTTATGACGAGACGTCATTTGCCAAGGGCACCGGGTTGAAACTCGTGACATAGGGAACACATTCTAGAAATCGAATATGACTAGGAGGCCGACATGACTGCCAACCCGATCGTCAAAGGGTTCTGGGATCGTCCCACCGGAAGCTGGCAATACGTCTTTCACGACCCCGATACGATGAAGGGGGCGGTGGTCGATCCGGTCTGGGATTACGACCCGCAGGCGGGCGCTACGACGCTGGGCAATGCCGAGAAAATCCTCGATTACGTCAAGGCCGAGGGGATCGACGTGGAGTGGGTGCTCGATACGCATCCCCATGCCGACCACTTCTCCTCCGCCGTCTGGCTGGCCGAGAAACTGGGCGCCAAGCGCGGCATCGGCGAGCGCGTGCGGACGGTGCAAAGCCTCTGGGCAGAGATCTACAACACGCCCGAGCTGTCGCAGGACGGGCGGCAATGGGATCACCTGTTCGCCGAGGGCGAGACGTTCAGGATCGGCAATCTCGATGTGAAGGTGATGCTCTCGACCGGGCATACGCTGGCCTCGATCACCTATGTCGTGGGCGATGCGGCCTTCGTGCATGATACGCTGATGCAGCCCGAAAGCGGCACGAGTCGGGCGGATTTTCCGGGTGGCTCTGCGGCCGAGCTGTGGGATTCGATCCGGGCGATTCTCGATCTGCCCGCCGAGACGCGGCTGTTCATCGGGCACGACTATCCGGGCGCGGACAGGGAGCCGCAGACCGGCGCGACCGTGGCCGATCACCGCAAGCACAACAAGCACGTCAAGGACGGCATCAGCCGCGAGGAGTACATCAAGACGCGTGAAGAACGCGATGCGACCCTGCCGCTGCCCAAGCTGATGCTGGCCGCTTTGCAGGTGAATATCCGCGGCGGGCGCAAGCCCGAGGCCGAGGGGGATGGTCGGTCTTACCTGAAAATCCCGCTCGACTATTTCGATCCGCGGTAAGCGTTAGCCGCGTGGCAGTTCGGCCCGGCCCTCGGGGGTCAGCAGCCACGCGTCGCTTCCTTCGATCACCACGGTCGAGAGCGGGTGGCCATAGCCCGCGCCGGAATCGAGATTGAGGCGGTTGCCGTAATGGGTGGCCGCCTTGATATTTGTATGCCCATGCACGATCAGCGCCCCGTGGTCGCGCGGATCGGTCAGGAAGGGTTTGCGAATCCATAGCAGGTCATCCTCCACCTGATCCTCCATCGCCACGCCGGGGCGGATGCCTGCGTGAACGAAGATCGCCTCGCCGCGGGGGAAATAGGCGGGCTGGCGCGCGAGCCAGTCGCGATGGGACTGCGGGATGGCGGAAAGCTCCGATGTGACCTCGTCGAGTGGGCGCGAGAACGCGTCGGGGATGCCGTAGCTCTCCAGTGTCGCCTCGCCGCCCACACGCGGATTGAGATAGGAGACCTCTGCGCTGAGGATCGGGTCTTCGGTATAGGGATCGTCGAGGAAGCCCAGGAACATCCGGTCGTGATTGCCGCGCAACACGATCCAGTTCTCGCCGCTCTGCTGACCTTTCATCAGGTAGTCGATCACACCCGCCGAGTCCGGTCCGCGATCCACCAGATCGCCGACATGCACGATCGGGGCCTCCGTCTCGCCATAGGCGTCGCGATCCGCCGCAATCAGGTCATGCGCCCCGCGCAGCTTGTCGAGATGCCCGTGAATGTCGCCGATCGCGTAGGTCCGCATGAGTGCCCCTTCCAATGCAAAGGCCCCCCGCGCACGGCGGAGGGCCCGGTTTCAACCGTTCAGCTAAGTCAGCCGAGGACGAATTCCAGCGGCTTGACCTGCTTGAAGCCGCCCGAGGTTTTCAGCGCCTCGACAACGTCCGCGCTGACCGCCTCGTCGACATAGGCGATGGCGATCGCTTCGCCGCCCTGCTTGGAACGACCCAAGGTGAAGTTCGCGAGGTTCACGCCCTTCTCGCCGAGGATCGTGCCGAGCTTGCCGATGATGCCGGGCACGTCGTCGTTGGTGGTGTAGAGCATGTGCTCGCCCACTTCGGCGTCGATGTTGATGCCCTTGATCTGGATGAAGCGCGGCTTGCCATCCGAGAACACGGTACCCGCGATCGAGCGTTCCTTGCTTTCCGAGACGACGGTGACCTTGATGTAGCCCTCGAAGATACCGGTCTGGTCCTGCGAGGTGGTCGAGATCTGGATGCCGCGCTCTTTCGCGATGACCGGGGCGGAGACCATGTTCACGTCCGGCTGGCTGGCCTTGAGGATGCCCGAAACGACAGCCGCGTCGAGCGCCTTGAGGTTCATCTCGGACGCCACACCGTCGAAGGTGATGTTGATCGCCTTGATCGCGTCCTCGGTCATCTGGCCGATGAAGCCGCCGAGGTGCTGCGCGAGTTTCACCCAGGGGCCCATGACTTTCGCTTCTTCAGCGGTCATCGAGGGCATGTTGAGCGCGTTCTCGACGGCGCCGTCCAGCAGGTAGTTAGACATCTGCTCTGCCACCTGCAGGGCCACGTTCTCCTGCGCTTCGGTGGTCGAGGCGCCGAGGTGCGGCGTGCAGACCACGTTCGGCAGGCCGAAGAGGACGTTATCGGTCGCCGGTTCCTCGGCGAAGACGTCGAAGGCCGCGCCTGCGACATGGCCCGACTTGATCAGATCGGCCAGCGCCTGCTCGTCGACCAGGCCGCCACGCGCACAGTTGATGATGCGCACACCGGGCTTGGTTTTCTGCAGGTTTTCCTTCGAGAGGATGTTGCGGGTCGAATCCGTAAGCGGCACGTGCAGAGTGATGAAGTCGGCGCGACGCAGCAGTTCGTCCAGCTCGACTTTCTCGACGCCCATATTGGCCGCCTTCTCTTCGCTCAGGAAGGGATCATAGGCCACGACCTTCATCTTCAGGCCGCGCGCGCGGTCGCAGACGATGCCGCCGATATTGCCCGCACCGATCACGCCGAGCGTCTTGGCGGTCAGCTCGACCCCCATGAATTTCGACTTTTCCCACTTGCCGGCCTGCGTCGAGGCATCGGCTTCGGGGATCTGGCGCGCAACGGCAAACATCATGGCGATGGCGTGCTCGGCGGTGGTGATCATGTTGCCGAAGGGCGTGTTCATCACGATCACGCCTTTCTTGCTAGCCGCTTCCTTGTCGACATTGTCGGTGCCGATACCGGCGCGGCCGACGACTTTCAGGTTGGTCGCGCTTTCCAGCAGTTTCGCCGTGACCTTGGTGGCCGAGCGGATGGCGAGACCGTCATACTTGCCGATCACCTCGGCGAGCTTTTCCTTGTCCTTGCCGAGCGAGGGTTCGAAATCGACCTCGATGCCACGGTCACGGAAGATCTGGACGGCGGTTTCCGAGAGCTTGTCGGAGACGAGAACCTTGGGGGCCATTTTCTGGGCTCCTTGAATTTTCAGGATATCGGGAAAGGACGGGCCCGGAGGCCCGCCAATCTGTCACGGATCACGCTTGCGCGGCGATCTCGGCCTCGAAGGCGTATTCGACCCAAGGCATCAGCGCCTCGACATCCGCCGTCTCGACGGTCGAGCCGCACCAGATGCGCAGACCGGCCGGGGCGTCGCGATAGGCGCCGAGATCGAGGCCCACGCCTTCAGCTTCGAGCCGCTTGGCGACGGCTTTGGCGAAGGCTGCGCCATCCTTGATGCGATCGTCGGTGAACTTCACGCAGACCGAGGTGGTCGACGCGGTCGCCGGATCATTGGCGAGATTCGCGATCCACGGCTTTTCGGCGCAGAAATCCCACACGACTTTCGCGTTGGCATCGGCGCGCGCGATCAGGCCTTTCAGCCCGCCCACGGATTTCGCCCAGTTCAGCGACACGAGGTAATCTTCGACGCAGAGCATCGAGGGGGTGTTGATCGTCTCACCCTTGAAGATGCCTTCGTTCAGCTTGCCGCCCTTGGTCATGCGGAAGATCTTCGGCAGCGGCCAGGCGGGGGAGTAATTCTCCAGCCGTTCGACCGCGCGGGGCGACAGGATCAGCACGCCGTGACCGCCTTCGCCGCCCAGCACTTTCTGCCAGGAGAAGGTGGTGACATCGAGCTTGTCCCACGGCAGGTCCATCGCGAAAGCGGCCGAGGTGGCGTCGCAGATGGTCAGGCCTTCGCGGTCCGCCGGGATCGCATCGCCATTGGGGACGCGCACGCCCGAGGTGGTGCCGTTCCACGTGAAAACCACGTCGGTGTTGAAGTCGATGGTGGAGAAATCGACGATATCGCCATAGTCGGCGGTCTTCGTCTCGGCCTCGATCTTGAGCTGCTTGACCACATCGGTCACCCAGCCGGCGCCAAAGCTTTCCCAAGCGACCATCGTCGCCTTGCGCTCGCCCAACAGCGACCACATCGCCATTTCGACGGCGCCGGTGTCGGAGGCGGGCACGATGCCGATGCGGTAATCGGCGGGCACGCCCAGAATTTCGCGGGTGGTGTCGATCGCCTCTTTCAGCTTCGCCTTGCCGATAGCGGCACGGTGCGAACGGCCCAGCGGCGCGTCATTGAGCATGTCGAGGGAGAAACCAGGGATCTTCGTGCAGGGGCCCGAAGAAAAACGCGGGTTTGCCGGCCGCGTAGCCGGAGCTTGAATAGCCATTGCTGGTATCCTTCCAGATATATGCCCTTCGTTGGGGAAGGGTGTCCCGCCGCCGGATGTACGCGTGGGTCCACTCTGGTGCAAGGGGAGAATTCACCGCGAGGCCACACCTGCGTCAAAATGATGCCGGATCTCGATGCAGACTGGTGCGGCGGTCGTGATGTTGTATCGTTTCAACGATACGCGCCGGCGAGCATATGAGCCAAGGCAGAATCTTATATTATAAACAGTATGATAAATCGTTCAGTTCGTGACATTTGTTCGCGTCACTCCGCTCGAACTGGGCGGCCCAAGAGCTTTCAGACATGACTAAAGACAGCGCCCCGGAGGCTGCCGTGATCACGCCGATGCGAATTTGCATCATCACCCTGATGAAGAACGAAGGGCCTTTCATCCTCGAATGGTTGGCCCATTGGCGCAATCTCGGGGTGACCGATTTCATCGTCTTTTCGAACGACTGCTTCGATGGCACCGATGCGATTCTGGACCGGCTCGATGCTCTCGGGGTAGTGCAACACTTGCCCAACCCAGCATATCTGGCGGACACCAAACGCTTCCATCGACAAGCCTTGGCTTACGGGTCGCAATTGCGGCGCCACCGCGAGGCCGATTACACGATGATCTGCGATACCGACGAATTTCTGCATATCGACGTGGCGGATGGCACCCTTCCGGGGCTTCTGGCATTGCACGATTATCCCGATGCGATTTCCTTCGGCGAGCTGCTCTTCGGGTTCGGAGGGCGAGAAAGCTTCGAAGAAGGTCTCGTTACCGAGCGGTTCACCTGGGCGATCGACATGAGACCCGGAGCGCGCCGTGCCCGTCGTGGCGTGAAGACGATCGCAAAGGTCACGCCGACGGTCCTCGAATGGAACAACCATCGTCCGCAGATGGAGCGACGGCGCGGCATTCGTTGGCTCGACGGTGCCGGCGTCCCGGTGCCGCGTAAATTCCGTGTCGGAACGGATCGCGGCTACGATGTGCGCGGGCGATATGATCAGGCATGGCTCGCGCATTATTCGGTACGCTCGGCGGAAAGCCTGTTACTGAAAATGGAGCGCGGCGACGCGGTGCGGCCGGACCGGCTGACTTCCAATTATGCGCGCAAACGCAGCTCTGCGCGGGAAGATAACCTGACCATGCTGCGCTATGGATTGGCGATCCGGCGCGAGATGGGCCGCTTCCTCGAAGATCCGGTGTTGTCCGCGTTGCACACCGCGGCGATCGACGCTCATCATGCGCGGATCGCCGAACTGAAAGCCGACCCCGAGATGGCGGAGGTCTGGAAGACGTTCCGCGAAGTCTGCCAGACAGAGATAGCAACGCGCGCGGAGCGTTCCGGAACGGGTGAAGCCGACAAATAGCGAGGCGACCGACACCGGAGAGGAGGCGCAGGTTGCCCCGTGGCGACGCTCTGGCATGCGCCGGGAAATTGGTCTAATTCCGGCATCAAAATTCGGAGCCGATATTCCCCAAGGAGCGCGCATGTTTACCGCCACGCTGATCGCTGACCCGAAAGAGGCCAATCTGGATCAAGGCACGCTCGATGCGCTCTGTGGCGCATGGGGCGGTGGCGATGCGCGTTGGCTCAACCCGAATGTCGCAGCCGAGTTCATGGTGGACCGCGTGCCGTCGAATCGTTGGGAGGCGTGGGAGGGCCTGCAAGGGCTGGGCGTCGATCTGGTCGTGCAGCCCGCCGAGGGGCGTCGCAAGCAGATGCTGCTGGCAGATATGGACTCGACGATGATCCAGCAGGAATGCATCGACGAGCTGGCCGACGTGGCGGGCGTGGGTGAACGCGTGAAGGAGATCACCGCGCGGGCGATGAATGGCGAGCTGGATTTCGAAGGCGCGCTGACCGAGCGGGTCGGTCTGCTGAAAGGGCTGCCCGAGAGCGTGATTTCCGAGGTGATCGCGAACCGCATCAGCTTCATGCCCGGTGGGCACGATCTGGTCGCGACGATGAAGGCCCATGGTGCCTACTGTGTGCTCGTCTCGGGCGGCTTCACGGCCTTTACCGGCTATGTCGCGGAGACGCTGGGCTTCGACGAGAACCGCGCGAACCTGCTGCTGGTCGAGGATGGCAAGCTGACGGGCGTGCCCTCGCAGCCGATCCTCGGGCGCGAGGCCAAGGTTCAGGCTTTGCTGGAAATTTCGGAAAAACTGAAGCTGGATCATGCGCAGGTCATGGCCGTGGGCGATGGGGCGAACGATCTGGGAATGCTGAAGCTCGCGGGCGCGGGCGTGGCGCTGCATGCCAAGCCCTCCGTTGCCGCCGAATGCGACATCCGGATCAACTTCGGTGATCTGAGCGCGCTGCTCTACATTCAGGGCTATGCGGTGGAAGATTTCGCCTGACCGCCCTGCCAGACTTCGGTCAGGCGCCAATCGTCATCGAAATGCACCAGATCGCCTGCGAGACCGGGGGCGATCCGGCCAACCGGCGCGCCGATTGCCTCGGCCGGGATACGACTTGCCATCGCAAGCGCCTGTTCCGGTGATACGCCAACCGTCTCGATCATGAAGCGCACCGCCTGCGGCAGCGACAGATCGGCCCCGGCAAGCGTGCCGTCCTCCAGCCGCAGCGCCCCGTCGCGGCGCAGGATGCGGCGACCGGCGAGATCAAACTCGGTCAGATCGGACCCGGCGCAGGCCATCGCGTCGGAGACGAGGAAGACCTCGCCCTGCCGTTTCGCCTCCAGCGCCAGCCGGATCGTCTCGGGATGCACATGGATGCCGTCCGCGATCAGCCCCACGGAGACCGGCTGCGACAGCGCCGCGCCGACGAGGCCGGGTTCGCGCGAGCCCAGCTGGCTCATCGCATTGAAGAGATGGGTGACCATCCGCGCGCCCGCCGCGATGGCCTCCTGAGCCTCCGCGAAGCTGCAATCGGAATGGCCGAGGCTGACGACGATACCGGCATCGGAGAGGCGCGCGATCTGTTCGGGCGTCGCGTTGGCGGGCGAGAGCGTCACGATCAGCGCGGGTAACCCTGTCTTCGCCTCCAGCAGCGTCTCGATATCCTCTTCGTCCATCGGTCGGATGCAGCCCGGCGGGTGACAACCGGGGCGCTTCGGGTCGAGATGCGGGCCCTCCAGATGCAGCCCGCCGAAGCCCGGCACTCGCGACACGGCGGCGATACCTGCCGCCAGCACGGTCTGGGTCGCGGCGCGGGTGTCGGTGATCAGCGTCGGCAGGATCGTCGTCGCGCCAAGATCGGCATGCGCGGCGCAGATGCTGGAGATCGTCTCCAGCGTCGCGTGCCCGTCGAGCATCACGCCGCCGCCGCCGTTCACCTGCAGATCGACAAGCCCGGGCGCGAGCGTGCCTCCCGGAAACTCGATCACCTCGCCCTCTGGCAGCTCCGCGATCGGGCAGAGCGCCGAGATTCGACCCTGTTCCAGCACGATTGCATAGTTTTCGTGGAAGGCGGGGCCATCGAAAACGCGCGCGCCCGTCAGGATCAACTTGTCCAAAACGCATCCTCCATCGCCAATGCCAAGGCACCGTCCAGCGCGTTGCCTTTCGCCGCCCGCTGCGGCCAATCTTGCACCGCCAGACCCTGTCCAAGTCCGCCGAGCCACGTCACGGGCAGCGGCTCTTCGGGTTGCAACAGTGCGATGGCCTCCCTGATCTCCGTCTGTGCAGCCTCGCGCACGGCAACCGCGGCAGGGTCGGTCGACTGCAGGACGCGCGGCGCAAATCGCGCCCAATCGGCAGGTGTGGCGTCGAGGCTGAACGCGATCAGCCCGTTGCGCCCGTTCATTTCGTCGAGGAAGTCGCGCAGCAGCGGCGTCACCGGGCAGAAACCATCCAGCGCACGCCCCGCTCGCATTCCGAGCGCCCGGCCCATCCAAGCGCCCGAGCCCTCATCGCCCAGCCGCAAGCCCCAGCCACCGATCGCGTGTTGCTGACCGCCCAGCTGCCGCGCGAAGAACGAGCCGGTGCCAATGGCCGCGACGATACCGTCCTCCGGTCCTAGGGCGCCGCGCACCGAGGTCGTCACATCCTGCACGACGCGGGCGGGAAAAGGCAGCTCGGCGGCCAAAGCCTCGGCGGCGGGCGCATGGTTCGCCCCGGCCAGCCCGAGCACCGCGCGAATCTTCGGTGCATCGAGGGGCCGCATCGCGGTTTCGATGGCGGTGAAAATATTTTGCCGCGCCGCGTCGTAGTCGGAGGCGATATTCGCAGGGCCGCCCTCGCCGCGCCCGATGACGCGGCCTGACGCATCGGCGAACACCGCCCGGCATCCGCTGCCTCCGCCATCGACTGCAATGAAATGCATCCCCGCCTCCGTTTTCTGCGTAACAGTGCCAAATAGCGAACCCAAGAGAAAGCGCGTAACGAAATCCGCGCGTGAAACGACTTGGGGAAAGATCGCATCGCCTCTATCACTGGGGCGTCACCCACGGGAGGACCATGCGCAAACCTCTGATATTCCTTGGCCTGATCGCTCTGGCGGTGATCGCGACCTTTCTGGTGGCCGATCCCGACCCCGAACGGCTGCGCGCCCTGCGCGACAGTCTCGCGGCGTGGCGCGAGGCGCATCCGCTGGCGCTGCCCATCGGGTTCTTCGTCACCTACGTTGTCGTTACGGCGCTGTCGTTGCCCTTCGCGGTCTGGCTGACGCTGCTGGGTGCCGCGCTTTTGGGGTTCTGGCAGGGGCTGGTGCTGATCTCGTTCGCGTCTTCTATCGGGGCGCTGCTGGCCTTTCTGGTCGCGCGCTACCTGATGCGCGACTGGGTGCGCGGGCGGCTTGGCCCGCGGTTGGCGAAGATCGAGAAAGGGGCGGCGCGCGACGGGGAATTCTATCTGTTCTCGCTGCGGCTGATTCCGGTCGTGCCGTTCTTCGTCATCAACCTCGCCTTCGGGCTGACCCGGATGAAAGCATGGAAATTCTATGCCGTCTCGCAGCTCGGCATGCTGCCCGGCACGGCCGTCTATGTCGCGGCGGGCGCGCAACTGGGCGATCTGGACAGCCTGTCGGGGATCGTCTCACCGGGGCTGCTCGGCGCCTTCGCGGCGCTGGCGGTGTTTCCGTGGGTGGCGCGCGCGGCGCTACGATTCTGGGCGCGCAAGCGCGCTTATCGCGGCTATGAGCGCCCGGCCAAGTTCGACCGCAACCTGATCGTCATCGGCGCAGGGGCGGCGGGGCTTGTGGCGTCTTATGTCGCGGCCCAAGCGAAGGCGAAAGTCACGCTGGTGCAGGACGGCCCGATGGGCGGCGATTGCCTGAATTTCGGCTGCGTGCCGTCGAAGGCGCTGATTGCCTCGGCGAGGGCTGTGGGTGTGGCACGCGGTTCCGAGGCGCTGGGCGTGCGCGCGGATGTCTCGGTCGATTGGTCCGTCGTGACGCGGCGGATATCCGAGGTGATCGCGCAGATTGAGCCGAATGATTCCGTGGAGCGCTATGAAGGTTTGGGCGTCGAGGTGATCGAAGGCCATGCGCGACTGGAAGACCCATGGACCGTGCGCGTGGGCGACCAGCGCCTGACGACGCGCGGCGTCGTGCTCGCGACCGGCGCGGCTCCGGTGATCCCGCCGATCGAGGGGATCGGATCGGTCGAGCCCCTGACCTCGGACACGCTGTGGGAGGCGCTCGCTGCGATGCCTGCGCCACCCGAGAGGATGGTGATCCTTGGCGGTGGCCCGATCGGCTGCGAGATAGCGCAGGCGCTGGCGCGTCTTGGGGCGGGCGTGACGGTCGTCGAGGCGGCGGAGCGGCTGTTGATCCGTGAAGATACCGAGGCCTCGGACGCCATCGCGGCCGCGTTGCGCGCCGATGGGGCCGATCTGAAGCTTGGTGCGAAGGCGATCCGCTTCGGGCGGGACGAGTCCAGCACGGATGGACGTAAATGGCTGGAGCTGGAAGACGGCTCCAAGATTCAGTTCGACACGCTGCTGGTCGCGGTCGGACGCAAGGCGCGGCTCGAAGGCTTTGGGCTGGAGGAGCTGGGCATTCCGGCAAACAAAGTGATCGAGACGAACGACTACCTCGAGACGCTGATGCCGAATATCTACGCCGCAGGCGATTCGGCCGGGCCCTTGCAGCTTACCAACGCCGCGGGCCATCAGGGCTGGATCGCGGCGGCGAATTCGCTGGCCTCGCCGTTCTGGCGCTTCAAGGCCCACACCGCGCCGATCCCGCATGCGGTATTCACCACGCCCGAACTGGCGCGGGTGGGGATGACAGCTGCAGAAGCCGAGGCGGAGGGCGTGCATCACGAGGTCACGACATATCCGCTTGGCGATTTGGACCGGGCGCTGGCCGAAGGCGCGGGACAGGGCTTCGTGCGGATTGTCACCGCGAAGGGCTCGGACAAAATCCTTGGCGCGACAGTCTGCGGCGCGCATGCCGCCGAGGTGCTTACCGAGTTCGCGCTGGCGATGCGGCACGGGCTGGGCTTGGGCAAGATTCTCTCGACGCCGCATATCTATCCGAGCTGGTCGGAGGCCGCGAAGAACGCCGCCGGGCGTTGGCGGCAGGCTCATGTGAACCCGCGCACCCTGCGGATCGCCGAGCGTTTCATGACCTGGAGGCGCGGATGATCGATGCTGCTCTCCTGCCGCTGCAACGTGCCATGATGCAGCCTCCCGCCGAGGCGCTGGCCGCGCGCGGTATCCGCGCCGATCAGGTGACGGTGGCCGGCTTCGCGCTGGGTCTGCTCGCGATTCCGGCGCTGGCGTTCCACGCCTATTGGCTGGCGCTGGCGCTGATCCTCATCAACCGGGTCGCGGACGGGCTCGACGGGGCCATCGCGCGGATCAAGGGGCCGACCGATCGCGGTGCGTTCCTCGATATCGCGCTGGATTTTCTGTTCTACGCGCTGATCCCGGTGGGCTTCGCTCTGGCTGATCCGGCCCGTAACGCGCTCGCCGCTTCCATCCTGATCGCGGCCTTCGTCGGCACCGGGTCGAGCTTTCTCGCTTTCGCCTCGATCGCCGCCAAGCGCGGGATGAGCACCGATGCCTATCCGACGAAGGGCATCTACTACCTCGGCGGCCTTACCGAAGGGGCCGAGACGATCCTGTTCTTCGCGGCGATCTGTCTGTTTCCGCAAGCCTTCCCGATCCTTGCCGGGATCTTCGCCGCCGCCTGTTTCGTGACCACCGTGACCCGCTGGCTGATGGGCTGGCGGGCGTTTTCCTGAACGGAGAGAGTATGAGAAACCTCCTTGCCGCCCCGGTTCTTGCCGCGAGTCTCGCGCTGCCGCTCGCTGCGCCCGCCTTCGCCGATTGGGCGCAGATGCAGGCTGAGGCGAAGGGCCAGACGGTCTATTTCAATGCTTGGGGCGGCGATCCGCGCACCAACGCTTTCATCGATTGGGTGTCCGATCAGATGCAGGAGAAATACGGCGTCACGGTCGAGCAGGTGAAACTGTCCGACACTGCCGAAGCCGTTTCGCGCGTGCAGGCCGAGAAGGCGGCAGGCAAGGATGACGGCGGCGCGGTGGACCTTATCTGGATCAACGGGCCGAACTTTCTGGCGATGAAGGACGCGGGGCTGCTGCATGGGCCGTTCGTGAGCGATCTGCCCAATGCGAAATATCTCGACCTGTCGGAAGGCTCGGCGGCCACGACCGATTTCACCGTGCCGACCGAGGGCTATGAGAGCCCGTGGCGGCTTGCGAAATTCGCCTTCGCCTATGATGCGGAGCGGGTGAACGAACCGCCGAAGGATATGGCGGGGCTTCTGGATTGGGCCAAGGCGCATCCGGGCCGCTTCACCCATCCCAACCCGTCGAATTTCATGGGGGCGAGCTTCCTCAAGCAGGCGCTGGTCCAGTTGGCGCCCGATCCGGCGGCGCTGTCGCAGCCCGTGATGGACGAGGCCTATACCAAGGAAACCGCGCCGCTCTGGGCGTGGTACGATGCGTTGCGCCCGCTGATGTGGCGCGAAGGCAAATCCTTCCCCGAGAACGAAAGCGCGCAGGCGCAACTGCTGGCCGATGGCGAGGTCGATTTCGCGATGTTCTTCGATCCCGCCGCGCCCGCCGCGATGATCGAGCAGGGCGTGCTGCCGCCCTCTGTCCGCGTCTGGGTGCCCGAGGGCGGCACGATCGGGAATATCTCCTACGTCGCGATTCCCTATAACGCGGCGCATCAGGCGGGGGCGGAGCTGGTCGCGAATTTCCTGCTCGATCCGGCCACGCAGGCGCATATGCAGGACATCCGCGTGCTGGGAAGTTTCTCGGTGCTCGATCCGGCGAAGCTGGACCAGGCGGCGAAACAGGCCTTCGCTGATTTGCCTACCGCGCCCGCGCTGCCGACGCTGGAGGAGTTGGGCCCGACCCTGCCCGAGCCGCACCCGAGCTGGATGACCAAGCTCACCGAGGACTGGGCGCAGCGCTACACGAAGTGAGGTTCCGATGCGGCTCGCCGGGGCGATCATGACGCTGGTGATCGGCGCGCCAGTGCTGCTGGGCGCGGTGCTGACGCTGGCGACCGCGTTTGGCTGGCAGCCGGGGCTGGGGCGCGTCGCGCTGGGCTGGAACGGTTTCGCTGAGGCATTGGCCGCGCCCGGTATCCTTACCGCGCTGCGGCTGACGCTGGTGACCGGTTTGGGGGCTACGCTGCTGTCGCTTGCGGCTTCGATCCCGCTCGCGCGCTGGCTGATGACGCGGCAATCGGCGTCGCGCTGGCTGACGCCTCTGCTCGCGGTGCCCCATGCGGCGCTGGCGATCGGGCTGGCCTTCCTGATCGCGCCCTCGGGCTGGGCGGCGCGGTTGATCTCGCCCTGGGCGACTGGCTGGGACTTGCCGCCGCAGATCGTCACTGTGGGCGACCCGTGGGGGTGTCGCTGATCCTCGGGCTGATGCTGAAAGAGGTGCCGTTCCTGACGCTGATGACGCTGGTCGCCGCCGCGCAGCGCCCGGTGGCGGCGCAGATGGCGGCGGGGCGCGCGCTTGGCTATGCGCCGGGGCGCGTCTGGGCGCGGATCGTCTGGCCGCAGCTTTACCCGGCACTGCGCCTGCCGGCGCTGATCGTACTGGCCTTTTCGCTGTCGGTCGTGGACATGGCGCTGATCCTCGGGCCGTCGAACCCGCCGACGCTGGCGGTGCGGATCCTGCGGCTCTACGGCGCGCCGGATCCCGCGCAGGCGGTGCCCGCCTCGGCGCTGGCGGTGATACTGCTGGCGGTGATGGGTGCGAGTGCGGCGCTTTGGATGGCCGGCGAGCGCGCGGTGGCACGGCTGGGCAAGACGGCGATCCGCACTGGGAATCGCGGCACCTCGCGGCGAAACTGGAGCGGCGCTGGCCTGATCGGGGCGGGCGGTCTGCTGGCGATCGGATCGCTCGGCGCGCTGATCCTGTGGAGCCTCGCGAGCTTCTGGCGCTTTCCCGATGCCATGCCCGCCGATCTGACGCTCAAACGCTGGGCCAGCGCGGATTGGGCAGGGCCCGCTCTGACCAGCTTGTCCCTTGCGCTGGTCTCGACCGGGCTGGCGGTGATCCTCGCGATGCTCTGGTTGGAAAGCGAGGATCGCTCCGGCAAGCGCCTGCCGCTCGGCGCCTTGATCTTCCTGCCGCTTTTGCTGCCGCAGATCGGGTTTCTGCAGGGGCTGACGACGGGGTTCCTCTGGCTCGGCCTGCCGCCCGGGCCGGTCGCGGTGACATGGGCCGAACTGCTGTTCGTCTTTCCCTATGTGATGATCGCGCTGGCCGGGCCGTGGCGCGCGCTCGACCCGGCGCATCTCGCCAGTGCGGCGAGCCTCGGGGCCGGGCCGACGCGACGCCTGCTGCGGATCAAGCTGCCGATGCTGCTGGGCCCGATCTGCGCGGCGGCGGCGATCGGGGTCGCGGTGTCGGTCGCGCAATATCTCGCAGTTCTGCTGCCCGGGGCGGGGCGCGTTCAGGCGCTGGCGACTGAAGCTGTCGCGCTGGCCTCGGGGGCGGATCGGCGGCTGGCCGCGATCCTCGCGCTCATGCAGGCGGCGCTGCCATGGCTGGGTTTCGCGCTGGCGCTCGCCGTGCCGGCATGGTGGCATCGCAATCGGCGCGGGTTGCGCGGAGGAGTGGCATGAGCCTCGAGTTGATCGATCTGAGCCTGACCGCGCCCGGCGCCTCCGCGCCGCTCTTCGCGTCGCTGTCGCTGGTCGTGGCGCCCGGCGAGACCGTCTGCCTGATGGGGCCGTCCGGGATCGGCAAGTCGAGCCTGCTCGCCCATATCGGCGGGCACCTGTCGCGTGGGTTCACGGCCTCGGGCGATGTGCTGCTCGATGGCGAAAGCGTCACGCAGCTGCCCGCCGAGAAACGCGGCATCGGGATGCTGTTTCAGCAGGCGCAGCTTTTCCCACATCTCTCGGTGGGCGACAATCTGGCCTTCGGGTTGCCCGGGCAGGTGAAGGGCAAGGCGGCCCGGCGCGCGGCGGTCGAGGCGGCATTGGAACAGGCCGGGCTTGCGGGCATGGCTGATCGCGATCCGGCGACGCTGTCGGGCGGGCAGCGCACCCGTGCGGCGCTGATGCGCACGCTGCTTGCCCGGCCCCGCGCGGTGTTGATCGACGAGCCCTTCGCCGCGCTCGACGCGGAGTTGCGGGCCGAGATCCGCAGTTTCACGCTGCAGCATCTCGCGGCCGAGCGGATCCCTTGCCTGATGGTCAGCCACGATCCGGAGGATGGCGCGGCAGCTGCGCGCCGGATCACATTGGGCTGAACCCCGCGCAGCCGCAGTGCGGCGAGCCCCCGCAGACTTGCGCGTTGAAGGCCCTGAGGCTATCTCAAAACTCATGATTTCTGCTGTCAAACACCGCTCGTCGTGTCTTTTGGCCCCCCTCGCCCTCGCGCTGGGGGTTACCGGATTGCTGGCGGGGTGTCAGCCGACAGCCTTCGGTTCGGCGCAGGTCGCAAAAGCCCGCACCACGCTCGCGAATGGCGCGCTGACGGTAGCCGCGCCGAAGGGCTGGTGCGTCGATCCGAAAAGCCTGCGCAATTCCGGTGCGGGGGGGTTCGCGCTGTTCGGCAATTGCGCTGCAATCTCGCGCAATGCCGAGGATGCCCATGCGCCAGAGCCCGCGCTGCTGAGCGTCACCGTCGGGCCGCCCGCGCTGGAGGATGGCTCCGGCAAGCTGTCACGGGATCGGCTCAAGAAGATCGGGGATTTCTTCCATTCCGAGATTGGGCGGGCGGCGCTGTCGCGATCTGGCGAGGCGGGCGACGTCACTATCAAGGGCACCGATATCGCCGATGGCACCTTGCTGCTGCGGGTCGAGGATCGCTCCGGCACCGGCGGGCCGCCGATCGCCAAGACCTATCTGCGGGGCGTCACCGCGCTTGGCGGGCGGATCACCGCGCTGTCGGTTATGCCGCTGAAGGAAGGCGAATTGAGCTACGCCCAGCAGCGCCAGTTGCTGGAGAAATTCATCGCCGCGATCCGCGCCGCGAACTGACCGTGCGGACGTGACGCTCCAAGCGCGCGTCGCCACGCCGGAACATGATGACTTCGCCCGGAAATTTCCCTTTCTCAGAACCCGGTGATAAGGAATAACTGCTGTGATGCCGCAAGCGGCAACGGCAGGACGGGAAAGAAGGGCGGGACATGGCGGGGCGAAACGGCGGATCGCTGTTGCAACGGATTGCCGAGCGGCGCAGCTTGCGGCGCTGGCGCGATGCGGCGTCCACGGTGCCCACGCTTGGGCCTGATGGACTGCGCAGTCTGCGCGCCCGGGCGCGCGCGCTGCGCAACGAGCTCGACACGGTGCTCCGCGCGACCGAGCAGCGGCTGACGGCCTTTCCCGGTGATACGTCGGTTCGCAAGCCCGCCGGCAGTGACTGGGCGTGGCGTCCGCTGCTCTGGCGGGTGAAGGCGCATCCGCATGGGATCGCGGGGGCGCAAAGTCGCGACAAGCTTGGCGATGACCTCACCCTGTTCCATGACTGCCCTCGGTCCGAGATAACGCTGCGCCAGATCCGTAATACCAAGGGCGAGACGCTCGCGCCGTTCGGGCTGCGGCTCGATGTGCTGCGCTTCGAAGGCTCGTTCCTGTCGCTGGTGCTCGACCTACCCGATGCGGCGCTTGGCGGGCTGCAACTCAACCATCTCATCCGGCTGGAGATGCAGCTGGAGTGCGAGCGGGAACTGGAGGTGTTCTGCCGCCTCAACATCAAGCACGGCCCCAATTCGGAGCAGCTGGTGCGCGAATTGCCCCAAGGCGATGGCGCGCGCTATGTCGAATTCGATCTGGCCTATACGCGGATGAACGAGCGGCGGTTGGAAAAGGTATGGGTCGACCTGATTTTCGAAAACCCACGGATGAACGAGGTGGTGATCCGCGATCTCACCTTCGCGCGCTACCCGCGCGCCGAGCTGTGACGGAGGCGAGGATGCTGGAAAATTCACGGATCAAGGCCGGGCGCTGGGAGGCGGTGAGCCACGAGAAAGAGGCGCCCGATCTTGAGGTGCGCCATCAGGGCGAGGTGCTGGAAGGGCTGTTGCTGACTGGCGAGCCGGGCGACTGGCGCCTCTCGCAGCCGATCCCGGCGGAGTTGCTGAGTGAGGGGGTGCTGACCTTCCTCGTCTGCCGCAAATCGGATGGCGAGGTGATCGACCGCTTCTCGCTGGTCGCAGGCGCGCCGCTCGCGGGTGATCTGCGCGCCGAGATCGACCTGCTGCGCACCGAGTTGGACATGCTGTCGCGCGCCTTCCGCCAGCATTGCGCCGAGAGCGAAAGCTGAGCCTTCTACGCGTGCGCGCGCCCTCGCGCGGGCGCGCGCACGCGTAGAAGAAAGACCTACGCGTCGAGCAGCTTGGCCACGGCCCGCAGCTCGAATTTCTGGATCTTCCCGGTCGAGGTTTTCGGCAGTTCGGAGAAGACCACGCGCTTGGGCGTCTTGAAGCCCGCGAGCCGCTCGCGGCAGAACTTGATCAACTCCTCTTCCGTCGCCTCCTTGCCCTCCTTCAGCTCGACGAAGGCGCAGGGCACCTCGCCCCAGGTCTCGTCGGGCTTCGCCACGACCGAGGCGAGCGAGACCGCCGGGTGGGCGCAGATCACGCCTTCCACCTCGACCGAGGAGACGTTCTCCCCGCCCGAGATGATGATGTCCTTCGCGCGGTCGGTGATCTTGATGTAGCCGTCGGGATGCATGAAGGCGATGTCGCCGGAGTGGAACACGCCGCCCTCGAAGGCCTCGCGCGTCGCCTGCGGGTTCTTGAAGTAGCCCTTCATCACCATGTTGCCGCGGAAGACGATCTCGCCCAGATGCTGAGAGTCGCGGGCGACCTCCTTGCCCTGATCGTGAACGGTTACCTGTTCGAGCATCGGCATCGACACGCCCGTGCGCGCCTTCAGTTCGGCACGTTCCTCGCCGGTTGCGCCGTCCCAGGACGGCTTCCAGGTGCATTCCACGGCAGGACCATAGGTTTCGGTCAGCCCGTAGACTTGCGTGACGTTGAAGCCCAGCGGTTCGATCGCGGCCAGCGTCGAGGCGGGCGGCGGGGCGCCGGCGGTGAAGACTTCGACCACGTGATCGAAGGGGCGGCGATGCTCGTCCTTGGCGTTGACGATGGTGTTGAGCACGATCGGCGCGCCACCGAAATGCGTCACCCCGTGATCGGCGATCGCGTCATAGATGTTCTTCGCGGTCACGTCCCGGCAGCCGACGACCGTGCCGCCCATCATCGGGGCCATCCAGCTATGGGTCCAGGAGTTGCAATGGAACAGCGGCACGATGGTCAGCAGAACCGGGTAAAGCTGCATCCGCCACGAGATCGCGTTCGCCTGCGTCGAGAGATAGGCGCCGCGGTGGTGATAGACGACGCCTTTGGGCTTGCCGGTCGTGCCGGAGGTGTAGTTGAGCGCGATGCTCTCCCATTCGTCCTCCGGCATGATCCAGTCGAACATCGGGTCGCCCTCGGCCACCAGCGCCTCGTATTCGAGGTAATGCCCGGTAGGCTCGAACCCGTGATCGGGGTCGGCCACCTCCACGATCTGCGGCGCGGGGCCTTTCATCTTCTTCACGGCTTCTTCGGCCACCGGCAGGAAGGCCACGTCGCAGAGCACGATCTTCGCGCCGCCATGTTCGAAGATATAGGCGACGGTATCGACATCGAGCCGTGTGTTGATCGCGTTCAGCACCGCGCCGCAGGCGGGCACGCCGAAATGCGCTTCGATCTGGGGCAGGGTGTTGGGCAGGATCGTCGCTACCACGTCACCCGAGTTCACGCCGCGCGCCTTGAGCGCCGAGGCGAGCTGGCTCACGCGTGCGTGGTAATCGACGTAATTATAAGAGCGGCTGCCGTAGATCACCGCCAGCCGCTCGGGGAAGACCTCCAGCGCGCGGTTGAGATGCGACAAAGGTGTAAGCGGGGCGTAATTCGCCGCGCATTTCTCCAAACCCGTCTCGTCGGCAAGCCAGCCCATGAAAACCTCCTCCTCAATTGTTCGGGCATCTTCAGGCGGCTCCGCGCGAAAGGAAAGAGGGTTTGCGTCATCTTTCGTCAGAGATAGTGTCTCGCGCATGATCGTTTCGCATGGCCGTCGCTATATCTTCGTTCACATCCCGAAGACGGGCGGCACGGCGCTGACGCTCGCGCTGGAGGACCGCGCCATGGCGGACGATCTTCTGATCGGAGACACGCCCAAGGCGCAGCGGCGCAAAAGCAGGCTGGCGGGCCGCGAGACGCGAGGGCGGCTTTGGAAGCATTCCACGCTGAGCGACGGGCTGGGGCTCTATACAGAAGAGCAGGCTCGGGCCTATTTCACTTTCACACTTGTGCGGAACCCGTGGGATCGGGTCGTCAGCTACTACCATTGGTTGCGCGAGCAGCAGATGACGCATCCGGCCGTGGCATTAGCAAAGTCACTCAGCTTTTCGGACTTCATAAACCATCCGCACACCCAGGCATCGCTCGCGGCGGCCCCTTATGGCAGCTACATGCGGCTGCCGGACGGGGAGGAGATTTGCGACCTTTATATTCGCCTTGAAGATGTAGAGACCGATGCCGAACCCCTCGCGACGCATCTGGGGTTTTCCGTGATGCCCTTCGCGCGATCCAACATTTCCGCGCGGAAGCGCAACTGGCGCGAGTATTTTTCGGATGCCGACGCTGAAGCGGTTTCAAAACTCTGTGCCGAAGACATCGCGCGGTTCGATTACCGATTCTAAATTTTCGCGCGATTGCAGATTGCGACGCATTTTGGGCCATTCTTACGGGCGGTGAACGCACCCCTATCCAAAAAGATAGGTCAATCGAGCGTGTCCCCTATCCAAAAAGATAGGTCAATCACGGGTCCGTGAGCAACTTACTGTCCGAAAGTATAGGTTTGCCACATTTCGGTCACCTTTCGGCCCCGGAAACTCCCTAGGAATCAATTGATCTGGGTAGGACCAAGAAATGGCCTCGCCGACTTTCAGAAGGAAGACCGACATGACCCGCAGTGCAACGACGACCTGGGACGACGATTGCGCCTTTGATACCGCTCTGGCGGGCGCAACCTCCGGGCGAATGCTCGACAACGGAGCTGCGTCGGGAATCGTCGCCGGAACGCGCATCGCCACCGCCATGGGCTGGCGCCCGGTGGAAGCGATCGCAGCCGGTGACATGGTCATGACTTTCGACAGTGGCCTGCGTCCCGTCGCGGACGTCAAACGGACTCAACTCTGGCTCGGTCACGGGCGTTGCCCGGACCATCGCAAGCCGCTCGCCGTGCCGGTCGGCGCGTTGGGCAACAAAACCCCGATGCTGCTTTTGCCTGAACAGAACATGATGGTGGAAAGCGACATGGCCGAGGCAATTTACGGTGACCCCTTCGCCGTGATCCCCGCTTCGGCACTTGAAGGCTATCGCGGGATCGATCGGATTACACCCCACCGTCCGATCGACGTGATCGTGCTGGAGTTTGAGGAGGAGGAGATCGTCTACGCTAATGGTTCTGGCATGGTCCATTGCGGTTCGGTCAACAGCCACCGGCTCGAAGCGCTCTTCGACGATGATGCAGGCCCGAACTACGAGACGCTCTCGCTCGAGATGGCGCGCTCGATCGTCGCGGGGCTGATCGACGAAGATCTGACCGCACATGCTTACGCGGCAGAGTGATAGCCCGGCCTGATCCCCTCCTGAAATTCTGACAGGCCGAACGCCGCACCCCAGACCAGGGTGCGGCGTTTTCCTTTGCCCGGGAATAGGCGAACGCTTCGGCGCAGAGGAAGGCGCGCGCATAGAAAAACGCCGGGGCCTTTCGGTCCCGGCGTTCTGGTTTCTCTGGCGCTGTCGGATCAGGCGGCTTTCGCGGCCTGACCGTCGCCGAAACGACCATAGAAGGTGTCACCCTTGGCTGCGATGTCGCGCAGCAGGGCGGGGGCTTCGAAGCGCGGACCGTATTGCGCGGTGAGCGCCTCGCAGATCTCCACCGCCTTGCCGGCGCCGAGGATGTCGAGCCACGAGAACGGGCCACCCGACCAAGGGGCGAAGCCCCAGCCGAGGATCGCGCCCACGTCACCCTCGCGGATGTCTTCCAGCACGCCCTGCTCGAAGGCGCGCACGGCTTCCAGCACCTGCGCCATCAGGAGGCGATGCTGCACGTGATGCACGTCGGGCTGCTCGTCGGCGCGCGGGAACTTGGCGTCGAGGCCGTCCCACAGGCCTTGGCGTTTGCCCTTGTCGTCATAGTCGTAGAAGCCCGCGTTCGACTTGCGGCCCATCCGGCCTTCGTCGGCCATCCAGAACAGCACGTCATCGACCGCCTCATCGGGATAGGCATCGCCCATCGCGGCCTTGGTGGCCTTCGCGATCTTCACGCCGAGGTCGATCGAGGTCTCGTCTACCAGCTGCAGCGGTCCGAGCGGCATGCCGACCATAGTCGCGGCGTGTTCCACCAGCGTCGGGTTCACCCCTTCGGCCACCATGCGAATCCCCTCGTTGATATAGGGGATGATGCAGCGGTTGGCGTAGAAGAAGCGCGCGTCGTTCACCACGATCGGCGTCTTGCGGATCTGGCGCACGAAGTCGAGCGCCTTGGCCACGGCCACCGGACCGGTCTCGGCGCCCTTGATGATCTCGACCAGCATCATCTTGTCGACGGGCGAGAAGAAGTGGATGCCGATGAACTGCTCGGGGCGTGCGCTGGCCTTGGCCAGCTCGGTGATCGGCAGGGTCGAGGTGTTGGTCGCGAAAATCGCATCCTGCGGAATCACGGCTTCGGCCTTCTTGGTGACCTCGGCTTTGACGCCCGGATCTTCGAACACCGCTTCCACGATCAGGTCGCAGCCTTCCAGCGCGGCGTAATCGGTGGTCGCGTTGATCAGGCCGAGCGTCTTCGCCTTGCCCTCTTCGGTGACCTTCTTGCGCGAGATGCCCTTGTCGAGGATGCCTTCGGAATAGGACTTGCCGCGATCGGCGGCCTCTTGGCTGTTGTCGATCAGCACGACCTCGATACCGGCTTTGGCCGAGACATAGGCAATGCCTGCGCCCATCATGCCCGCGCCGAGGATGCCGACCTTCTTCACCCTCTGGTCCGACACGTCGGGACGGTTCGCGCCCTTCTCCAGCGCGCCCTTGTTGATGAAGAGCGAACGGATCATCGAGGTCGACGACGGGTTCAGCAGAACGTTGGTGAACCAGCGCGCCTCGATCTTGATCGCCTGATCGAAGGGCACGAGCGCGCCTTCATAGACCGCCGAGAGCAGCGCCTTGGCCGCCGGATAGACGCCCGCGGTCTTGCCATGCACCATCGCGGAAGCACCGACGAAGGTCATGAAGCCCGCCGGGTGATAGGGTGCGCCGCCGGGCATCTTGAAGCCCTTCGCGTCCCACGGTTTGACCAGATCGGCGTCTTTGGCGTTCAGCACCCATTCCTTCGCGGAGGCCAGCGGATCCTCGACGACCTCGTCGATCAGGCCCGCAGCTTTCGCCTTCTTGGGGTCCGAAAGCTTGCCTTCCAGCAGGAAGGGCGCCGCCGCCATCGCACCGAGCTTGCGCGAGACACGGGTGGTGCCGCCGCCGCCGGGGAAGATGCCGACCATGATCTCGGGCAGGCCAATCTTCGCCTTCGGATTGTCCGCGACAAAAGTGCGGTGCGTCGATAGCGGCAGTTCCAGACCGATGCCGAGCGCGGTGCCGGGGATCGCGGTTGCGATCGGCTTGCCGCCCTTGTTGGTCTTCGGGTCCATGCCAGCGCGCTCGATCTTGCGCAGGACATGGTGCATCTGCATCACCCCGTCGAAGATCGCCTGAGCGCCGCCTTCGCGCATCTGCGCGATGACGTTGAGATCCATGCCGCCCGCGAAATCGGGCTTGCCGGAGGTGATGACGACACCCTTCACTGCGTCATCCGCCAGCGCCTTGTCGATGAAGCTGTCGAGAAGAGCGAAGCCCTCCATGCTCATCACGTTCATCGACTTCTCGGGCACGTCCCAAGTGATGACGGCAACGCCGTCGCTGCCAAGTTCGTATTTGAAATCAGCCATTTGTTCCTCCCTCACACGCGCTCGATGATGGTCGCGGCGCCCATGCCGGACGCAACGCAGAGCGTGGCCAGACCGGTGTTCAGGTCGCGGCGTTCGAGCTCGTCCAGCAGCGTGCCGATGATGATCGCGCCGGTGGCGCCGAGCGGGTGGCCAAGCGCGATCGCGCCGCCGTTGACGTTGACCTTCGATGCGTCGACCTGGAAGGCCTGCATGAAGCGCAGCACGACGGCAGCAAACGCCTCGTTCACCTCGAACAGGTCGATGTCGGAGATCGACATGCCCGAATCGGCGAGGATCTTCTCGGTCACGGGCACCGGGCCGGTCAGCATGATCGTCGGATCGGTGCCGATCTTCGCGGTGGCGCGGATGCGCGCGCGCGGCTTGAGGCCATGCGCCTCACCGAATTCCTTGTTGCCGATCAGCACGGCGGCAGCTCCATCCACGATGCCCGAGGAGTTGCCGGCGTGATGGACGTGGTTGATGTGATCGAGGTGCGGGTATTTCAGCATCGCGACCTTGTCGAAGCCGGGCATGACCTCGCCCATTTCCTTGAAGGACGGCTTCAGGCTGCCGAGCGATTCCATCGTCGTGCCCGGACGCGGGAATTCGTCCTGCTCGAGAATGGTCAAACCGTTCTGGTCCTTCACCGGCACGATGGATTTTGCGAAACGGTTTTCCTTGATCGCCTCCGCTGCACGGCGCTGCGATTCCACGCCGAGCGCGTCGACGTCTTCGCGGCTAAAGCCGTATTCGGTGGCGATGATATCAGCCGAAATGCCCTGCGGGACGAAATAGGTCTTCATCGCGAGCGACGGGTCCACGGCGATTGCCGCGCCGTCCGAGCCCATCGCGACACGGCCCATCATCTCGACGCCGCCTGCGATATAGCCCATGCCCGCGCCGCCGCGCACCTGGTTCGCGGCGAGGTTCACCGCTTCCATGCCCGAGGCGCAGAAGCGGTTGATCGACAGGCCCGGGATGCGCTCGTCGAGATCCGACAGAAGCACCGCCGAGCGCGCAAGGCAGCCGCCCTGCTCCATCACCTGGGTCGCGTTGCCCCAGATTACGTCCTCGACCGCATGGCCTTCGAGGTTGTTGCGCTCGGCCACCGCGTTCAGCAGCCGCGCGGACAGCGCGACCGAGCTGACCTCGTGCAAGGAGCCGTCCTTGCGGCCCTTGCCCCGCGGAGTGCGGGCTGCGTCATAGATATAGGCTTCCGTCATGGTTCCTCCTCACGCCCGGTCGGAAGGATTGCCGGGCATCAAATCATAGGGGTGTTTCCAACCGGGCAGGGCAGCAATGCCATCCAGCCAACGGTCGATATTGGGGAATTCCTTGCGGTCGAACCCAAAGGGCTCGGGGTAGTAGAGATAGCCGCAGCAGGCGAAATCGGCCAAGCTGGGCTGGTCGCCGACGACCCAGTCGCGACCCTCCATGTGTTTCTCCAGCGTCTTGATCGCGGTCAGCACGCGGCCCTTGAGCCAGCCGATCGCCTCTTGCGGACGCTTGTCTTCGGGCAGGAAGTTCATCAGGAAGCGCAACCCGCCTTGCTGGCCCGAGCCTTTCTGCGCATCCCAGAACATCCAGCGCAGCATTTCGTTGCGGTCCTCGGCGAGGAATTTGCCGGTCTGCTCCGCGATGTGAAGTTGGATGACGCAGGATTGCGACAGGGTCAGGTCGCCCTCTTTGAAGACGGGCGCCTCGGCCATTTCGTTCAGCGCCTGGTATTCGGCGCTGCGCGCCTCGCCGTTGAAGAAATCGACATAGACCGGCTCCCAGTCGTAGCCCGCCAATTCCATCGTCAGCGCCGCCTTGTACGCGTTCCCCGACTCTCCGAAGCAATAAAGTTGTGCCGCCATTCGTTGCGGTCCTCCCTGATCACGATGCCAATCTGGCCCCTAAGTGACGCGAACGTAAGCCCCTCGTGGGCATTCCGCCGCAACGTCATTCGATCACGACGTTGCGTCCAACGCGAGGGAGAGGGTGACGTTCCGTTGCGAGAGGTGAACGGACGTGAACGGAAAGCACGGAAAAAGCGAGAGGAGCGGCGCGGTTAGCGCACCGCCTGCATCGTTCCCTTGGGAAACTCGATTCCTTCGAAATCGGGATACACCTTGCGCAATACCGCGATCTGCGTCGGGCTGTCGATGCGCACAAGATACCATTCCTCGCCATCCTGCAGCGCCAGCGTGGTATTGGTCGAGCGCACCTTGCCCATATCGGGCACCTCCATCACCGTCGATGTCGGAATCTGCGCATAGGCCCGGCCCGAAGACGTCTCGCCGGTCTTCATTTCGTTGGTGTTCATCTCGAACTCGTCGATCGTGACCGAGGCCATCGCGTCGTTGATCTGCTTGCGCATGATCTCTTCGAGCTGCTCTTTCGGTACGCCCGTCTGATCCGCGATGGCCTGCATCATCTTCGGCGGCACCGTGTCGAAGAAGACCGAGTAGTCCTTCTCTTCCACCGCCTTGGTGAAGCCCGCGACCTCCTGCGTGACAGCGTTGCGGTCGGCGGAGTCGAAGGCAAAGGCGGGCAGGGCCGAGACGGCAAGGGATGCGACAGCGAAAGCGAGAGACAGGCGGGTCATGGATGTCCTTTCGAAATCAGGCTTTGCGCTCGCCAAGCTCGGCCTTGAACAGCCGCAGGCGGTGGTTGAGATTTTCCTCGTGGGTGACGGAGTTGAAATGCTCGAACAGGAAGGTCAGCGCTTCGTCGGGCGTGATTTCCGCCTCCTGCGCGAAGCGGTTGAGGCTGCGATAGGCGTCATTGGTCATGGCGACGGGAAAGCGACGGGTCAGGCGCAGTCGTTTGGGCATTCAGGCTCCGGGGCAATGTAGCGCGGGAAGGCGCGTCAGGTTGCGCGCAGCTTAGGAAGAAACCTGCGCGCTGGCCAGACCGCCCGTGCTCCGAAGCCAAGCATCGGGACCGCGCCTAGAGGTCGTCCCAATCGCTCAGCCCGAGCTTGTTCTTGCGGTGGATCTGCCACAGCGCCATCAGTGCCCCGAAGGCGAGCGCCGAGATCACCAGCGTTACCAGATGCGGCGCGTAGGACATGCCCTCCGTCGCGCTCAGCAGATGATCCACGAGGAGCTGCGCCACCGCGAACCCGGCGCCGAAGATCAGCAGGTTCTGCTTCCAGTCGAGATAGGGAATCGGGCGCGGCTCGAAGCCCAGCCAATGCAGTACCCGCGCGCCCATGGAAGGACGGGTCGAGCGGAACACGCCCCGCGCCCGCAGCTCTGCGAGCGCGGCATCGTATCGGCGGTGGGTTTCTGCGTTATTGAGATACATGGCAGCGGGGCTCGGCGGGAATCGTGTCTCGGTTGAGATTCCGAGGTTAGACCTGCATGGCCGCAAAACAATCGCCCGGCGCTACACTTCGCCTGACATGGCGGTGATCGAAAATTGAAACGGCGGGCCGAGGCCCGCCGTTCATTTTCGTTTCATCCGTTCGTCTCAGAACTGGTCGTCGGTCAGCGCCATGACCGGGTCCGCACCGCTCTCGATCCGCGCCAGATGCATGGCGCAGGCGGGAAGCTGACGCGCCATGTAGTAGCGGCCCGTCGCGATCTTGCCTTCGTAGAAGGCGGTGTCCGACGCCCCGTTGTCGAGCGCGGTGAAGGCGGCTTTCGCCATCCGCGTCCACATCAGGCCGAGGCAGACGTGGCCCATCAGGTGCATGAAGTCATAGCTGCCCGACAGCGCCGCGTTCGGGTTTTTCATGCCGTTCTGCATGAAGAACATGCCCGCGGTCTGAAGCTGCTTGGAGGCGTTCTTCAGCGCATCGGTGAAGGGCTTCATCCGCTCATCGTCGTCATGCGACTTGCACTCTGCCTTGACCATCTCGAAGAAGGCCATGACGTGCTTGCCACCGTCGGCTGCGAGCTTGCGGCCCACGAGGTCGAGCGCCTGAATGCCGTTGGCGCCCTCGTAGATCATCGCGATGCGCGCGTCGCGCACATGCTGCGACATCGGCCAGTCTTCGGTATAGCCGTGGCCACCGAAGACCTGCTGCGCGGAGACGGCGGTCTCGAAGCCCTTGTCGGTAAGGAAGCCCTTGATGACCGGGGTCATCAGCGAGATCAGACCTTCGGCTTCGGCGTCGTTGAGCCCATGGGAGCGGTCGATCAGATGCGCACCCCAGAAGGTGAAGGCGCGGGCGCCCTCTACGAAGCTCTTCTGGTCCATCAGCATCCGGCGCACGTCCGGGTGCACGATGATCGGATCGGCGGCCTTCTCGGGCGCCTTCACGCCGGTCACGTCGCGACCCTGAATGCGGTCCTTCGCGTAAGCCACGGCTTCCTGATAGGCGGCTTCGGCCACGGCATAGCCCTGAAGACCGACGCCGAGACGCGCTTCGTTCATCATGGTGAACATCGCGCGCATCCCCTTGTGGAGGTCGCCCAGCAGCCAGCCCTTCGCGCCGTCGTAGTTCATGACGCAGGTCGCGTTGCCGTGGATGCCCATCTTCTCTTCGAGCTTGCCGACCGAGAGCGAGTTGCGCTCGCCCAGCGAGCCGTCCTCGTTGACGAGGAATTTCGGCACGATGAAGAGCGAGACGCCCTTGGTGCCTTCGCCACCGCCCGGCGCTTTCGCCAGCACAAGGTGGATCACGTTATCCGACAGGTCGTGATCGCCCGCCGAGATGAAGATCTTGGTGCCGGTGATCGCGTAGGAGCCATCATCCTGCGGCTCGGCCTTGGTGCGCATGAGACCCAGATCGGTGCCGCAATGGGGCTCCGTCAGGTTCATCGTGCCGGTCCAGTCGCAGGTGACCATCTTCGGCAGATAGGTCTGCTTCTGCTCGTCCGTGCCGTGGGTGTGGATCGCCGAATAGGCGCCGTGGGTCAGGCCCTGGTACATATTGAAGGCCATGTTGGCCGAGACGAACATCTCGCCCACCGCGCAGTTCAGCAGGTAGGGCATGCCCTGACCGCCGAATTCAGGATCGCAGTCGAGCGCGGTCCAGCCGCCCTCTTTCATCGCCTCGAACGCCTTGTCGAACCCTTTGGGCGTGCGGACCACGCCGTTTTCGAGCACGCAGCCTTCCTTGTCGCCCACCTCGTTCAGCGGGGCCAGCACCTCCGACGAGACCTTGCCCGCAGCGTCGAGAACGGCTTCGGTGAAGTCGCGGTCCATTTCTTCGTAACCCGGCACGTCCGAATCCGAAACCTTGAGCAGGTCATGCAGCACAAACTGCATGTCTTTGGTGTTGGCGATAAAGCTCGACATGGTTCGCTCCCTTTAGTCGTCGCGGATCAGGCCGCGTCGTCGTGGCGCGCCTTCTCCAGTTCCTTCTCCGCCCACTCGATCTGACTGGCCAGTTCGTCGATCGCCTGACCCAGTTCCTCGCGTTGGCGCGTCATTTCCTCCAGACGTTGCTGTGCGAGCTTGATCGTCTCGTTCAGCTGCGTCTTCTGCTTGTCGCCCATCTCGTAGAGGTCCAGCAGCTGGCGGATATCCTCCAGCGAAAACCCGAAACGTTTGCCGCGCAGGATCAGTTTCAGCCGGGCGCGGTCGCGCCGCGTAAACAGCCGTTTCTGTCCCTCGCGAATGGGAAACAGCAACTCCTTGCTTTCGTAGAACCGCAGGGTGCGCGGGGTCACCTCGAAGGCATCGCACATCTCGCGGATCGTCATTACTGTGTCGGTCATACTCTCTGCCTCGCGTTTCCTTTGCGTAATGCGACGCGGCAGATCGTCTGTCCGCAGTCACAATACAAGACTTCTTTACGTTCGCGTCACCGTAACGTGGCGTCACGAATCCAATGACGTAATGTCAGGGAATTTTTACCGTACGGTAAAGCAAGTTTCTTTCGTCGAAACTGGCCATAATCGTCAAGCTCACAAGGCGTTCACACGACCTCGCTGACGTTAAGGAATGCATTTCAGGCTCAAGAATCAAGAGTGTCCTGAACCTGATCACGCAATTGTCGGAGGTCGTCGATTGCCGCGTCCAATTCTTCGCGTTGTCGCGTCAGCACGTCAAGCTGCCGGTCGGCCAGTTCGACCCAGACGCGGTTCTGCTCTTCGGTGCCTTGCTGATCGTAGATCAGCAGCCATTGGCGCAACTCCTCGAGCGAGAAGCCAAATCGACGCCCGCGCAGGATCAACGTCATCCGCGCGATTTCGCGCGGGCCGTAATAGCGCGAGCGGCCTTCCTTCTGGGGATTGAGAAGCTCGATATACTCGTAATAGCGCAGCGTGCGCGGGGTCACGTCGAACCGCTCGCACATCTCCTTGAAGGACAGTAAGTCTGACATCTATTCGGCCTCCCGATCCGGGCGAGAAGCTAGCGCGCCGGGCTTCAGGCTGCAAGCAAAGCCAGCCCTCGCCCGGCGGGCTGCAGCTTATATTTCGATCGCTTTGAGCATCTCGGGTTCGATGACATCCACCCCCGGCAGACCGTCGATCAGCGCCTGCGCGGATTGCTCCAGCGCATCGAAGGTCTTGTAGTGGCAGGGGATGACCGTCTTGAAGTTGAAATACTTCTTCGACGCCCAGGCCGCGCGCTTCATGTCCATCGTGAAATGGCCGCCCGCCGCGAGGATGCCGATATCGGGATTGTGCAGTTCACCCATCCAGTCCATGTCGGCCATGATGTCGGTATCGCCGCTGACGTAGATCGTGTGGCCCTCGGCCTCGATCATGAAGCCCGCGGGCTGGCCCGCATAGGCCGGGTTGCCGTCCTTGTAATCGACCGAGGCGGAATGGGTCGCGTTCACCATCGTGACCTTCACACCGCCCAGATCGACCGTGCCGCCCTTGCCGAAACCGACCGTCTCGGCCCCCTCGGCCCCGAGCATGATCGACAGCTCGTGGATGCAGTAGATCGGGATATCCAGTTCCTTCGCGATCGGCACCGCGTCCGAAGCGTGATCGCCGTGGCCGTGGGTCAGCAGCAGATGCGTCGCACCCTCGATCGCCTCGCCGCGCTTGTCGTCGGGAAAGACCGGCGAGCCGGTGAGGAACGGATCGAGCAGGATCACGGCGTCGCCGGTTTCGATGCGGAAGCCGGAATGGCCGAGCCAGATGAGTTTCATATGGATTTCCTCCGTTAGGCACTTCGGTTGTGACAGGGTGACGTATAAGCCCTGCGCATGTTCCAAGATTAGCACGCAAATTCGCGTGGGACAGGGCAGGGGCGCGCCGATGCCGGGGCGCGGCGCTTGAAAGCCCCAGTGGCTCGGGCTAAACCGCCTTCCAAGACAAGCGGAGAAGCACATGTCCATCGATATCGACACCGCCCGCAAAGTGGCGCATCTGGCCCGGATCCGGGTGCCCGAAGACCATCTGCCCGAACTCGCGCAGGAACTCTCCAGCATCCTGACCTTCATGGAGCAGCTCAACGAGGTCGACGTTGAGGGCGTCGAGCCGATGACCTCCGTGACGCCGATGCGCCTCAAGCGCCGCGTCGACGAGGTGACCGATGGCGGTTATCCCGAGAAAATCCTCAAGAACGCCCCCGATGCCCGCGAGGGCTTCTTTGCCGTGCCGAAGGTGGTCGAATGAGCCTGAACAAACTGACGATTGCCGACGCGCGCGATGCGCTCAAGAAGGGCGATGTGACTTCGGTCGAGCTGACCGAGGCCTGCCTGGGCGAAATCGAAGGCGCAGGCGCGCTGAATGCCTACGTGCACAAGACCCCTGAGATCGCGCTGGAGCAGGCCAAGGCCGCCGATGCGCGCATCAAGTCGGGCGACGCGCCCGCGATGTGCGGCATCCCGCTGGGGATCAAGGATCTTTTCGCGACCAAGGGCGTGGCGACGCAGGCCGCGTCGAACATCCTCGACGGGTTCAAGCCGGAATACGAATCCACCGTCACACAGAACCTGTGGGACGCGGGCGCGGTGATGCTCGGCAAGCTGTCGATGGACGAATTCGCGATGGGCTCGTCGAACGAGACCGCCTGCTACGGCCCGGCGGTGAACCCCTGGAAGATCGATGACCGGAAACTGACCCCGGGCGGGTCTTCGGGCGGTTCGGCCGCGGCTGTGGCTGCCGACCTGTGCCTTGCCGCGACCGGCACGGATACCGGCGGCTCGATCCGCCAGCCCGCCGCCTTCACCGGCATCGTCGGCATCAAGCCGACCTATGGCCGGGTCTCTCGCTGGGGTGTGGTGGCCTTCGCCTCTTCGCTTGATCAGGCGGGTCCGATGACCAAATCGGTGCGCGACGCGGCGATCATGCTTGGCACGATGTGCTCGCACGATCCGAAGGATTCGACCTCCGCCGATATTCCGGTCCCGGATTTCGAGGCCGCGCTGACCGGCGACATTCGCGGCAAGAAGATTGGTATCCCGAAAGAATACCGCATCGATGGTATGCCCGCCGAGATCCAGAAGCTCTGGGACGACGGCATCGCGATGATGAAAGATGCGGGGGCCGAGATCGTCGATATCTCGCTGCCGCATACGAAATACGCGCTGCCCGCCTATTACGTCGTGGCTCCCGCGGAAGCCTCGTCGAACCTCGCGCGCTATGATGGCGTGCGCTACGGCCACCGCGCCAAGCTCGCGGCAGGCGAGGGCATCGTCGACATGTACGAGAAGACCCGCGCCGAAGGCTTCGGCCCCGAGGTGCAGCGTCGCGTGATGATCGGCACCTATGTGTTGTCGGCAGGCTTCTATGACGCCTATTACAACCGCGCCCGGAAAGTGCGCGCCTTGATCAAGCGCGACTTCGAAGAAGTTTTCGCGCAGGGCATCGATTCGATCCTGACGCCTGCCACCCCGTCTGCCGCTTTCGGTCTGGGCGAGATGGACGGCGCCGATCCGGTCGAGATGTATATGCAGGATGTGTTCACCGTGACGGTGAACCTTGCAGGCCTTCCCGGCGTTTCGGTGCCGTGCGGGCTGGACAGCAAGGGCCTTCCGCTGGGGCTGCAACTCATCGGGCGGCCCTGGGAAGAGGGCGATCTGCTGAACCACGCCCACGTCCTCGAACAGGCCGCGGGCTTCTCGGCCAAACCGGAGAAATGGTGGTAACATGAAACAGGCACTCGCGATCCTCGGCGGCGTTCTGGCCCTCTCGGGCTGTATCTCTTCGATCCCCGACAGCGGCCCCGAAGCCCGTCGCGAGGCCGAACTGCGCGGCCAGCCCATCGTGCCGCCCTCGGCACAAAGCGTCCTGCCGACCGACAACGGCTCGACCAACCCCGATGCGCCCGGCGCGCCGCTGAACGCAACCGGCACGGCGACGCCCGGCACGACCAACGCGCTTTCCGCACCGACCATCGATGCGGGCGGCACCATCGGCGACAATCCTTCGACCTCCAGCTCCGACAGCAGCGACAATAGCGGCGCCGCGATCGGGGCAGATGCGATGGCCGCGCTGCAGGAGACCGACGCGTCGAACAGCACTGCCGGTTCCAGCACCATGGCCAGCTCGCCGAACTTCGACACCACCGCGTCGAGCAGCGCGCCCGCGCAGAACACGATCAGCAATCAGGACAGCTCGGGGCCGAACCTCGCTGCCTATGCGCTGTCGGTGTCCAACCGTCCGGGCGACTCGGTCTACAAGCGCTCGGGCATCAAGCTGACCTCGTCGAGCAAGGCCTGCGCGAAATACGTCTCTGCCGATCAGGCGCAACGCGCCTTCCTCTCCGCAGGCGGGCCGCAGAAAGACCGGCTGAACCTCGATCCCGATGGCGACGGTTTCGCCTGCGACTGGGATCCGACGCCGTTCCAGACCGCGCGTCAGTGAGCGCCGACTGGCCCTCGCCCAATTACGGCCCGCGCCGCGAGGGGGCGGTGCCGGAACTGATCATTATCCATTACACCGCGATGTGGTCCTGCGAGGCCGCACGGACGCGCCTCTGCCTGCCCGAGGCGGAGGTCTCCGCGCATTGGCTGATCGGGCGTGATGGCTCGGTCGAGCAACTCGTCCCCGAGGAGATGCGCGCCTGGCATGCGGGCTTGGGAAGCTGGCAGGGGCTGGGCGATGTGAATTCGCGCTCGATCGGTATCGAACTGGACAACGAGGGCGATCGTCCGTTCCCCGAGCCGCTGATGGCCGCGCTGGAAGAGCTGCTGCCGCAGATCATGCGCCGCTGGGCAATTGCACCCGAGAACGTCATTGGCCATTCGGATTTCGCGCCCGAGCGCAAGATCGACCCGGGCCCGCGCTTCGACTGGCAGCGCCTCGCGCGGCAGGGCCTGGCGATCTGGCCGGAGCGGGGCGCTGCTGCGCCCGCGGTCGATCCCGAGAGTTTCCTCGCACTGGCCTCGAGCCTTGGCTACCCGGAAGCGCCGCTCGCGACGATCCTGCCAGCCTTCCGCCTGCGCTTCCGCCCGCGCCATGAGGGGCCGCTGGATGCGGTGGACATGGCGCTGGTCGCCGATCTGGCGAGCCGCTTTGGCGCAGATGGCGGGGCGTGGCGATCAAGCTGAGGCCGGGTGCGGGCTCTGCCCCCCGGTCGCCGGACGGCGACAGATTTGAAGACGGAGGGGGCTCTGCCCCCGCTCGCGATGCGAGCCCCCCGGGATATTTCTTCCAATCCGAAGAGTTGATCAGAGCGCGGCGGCGAGCCGGGTGCCCTGATCGATGGCGCGTTTCGCGTCGAGTTCCGCCGCCACATCCGCGCCGCCGATCACATGCGGGCTGCGACCCGCCGCGATCAGCTGATCGGCCAGCGAGCGGTCCGAGAGTTGGCCCGCGCAGAGCACCACCGTATCGGCCTCGATCAGCGTCGGGTTCTCGCGCGCCTCGCCAAAAGTGACATGCAGCCCCTCGGCGGTGATCTTCTCGTAATTCACGCCGCCGATCATTTTCACGTCCTTCATATGCAGCGCCGCGCGGTGAACCCAGCCCGTGGTCTTGCCGAGGCGGCGGCCGAGTTTTTCCTTCTTGCGCTGCAGCAGCGTCACTTCGCGGGCAGGGGCTTCGGGCTCGGGCTTGGTCAATCCGCCCGGCGTCTGCGCCGGATCGCCGACGCCCCATTCGCGCTTCCATTCTTCCAGATCCAGCGTCGGGCTTTCGGTTACCGTCAGGAATTCGGCCACGTCGAAGCCGATGCCGCCCGCGCCGATCACCGCGACGCGCTTGCCGGCGGTGACGCGGCCTTTGAGGATGTCGATGTAACTCACGACCTGCCCGCCCTCGATCGGGATTTCCGGGTCGCGCGGCTGCACGCCGGTTGCGATGATGATCTCGTCGAAGGGGGCGAGGAGATCGGGCGTGGCCTCGGTCTCCAGCTTCACCGTCACGCCGGTCTTCTCGATCATGGTCTTGAACCAGTCGGTGAGCCCATGGAATTCCTCCTTGCCGGGGATCGCGCGCGCCATGGTCAGCTGCCCGCCGAGCTCCGAGGCGCGGTCGAACAGGGTCACGGCATGGCCACGCTCGGCCGCGGTGATCGCGGCAGACAGGCCCGCCGGGCCCGCGCCGACGACGGCGACGGATTTCGGCGCCTCGGTCTTGGTGATGACGATCTCGGTCTCATGCGCGGCGCGCGGATTCACGAGGCAGCTCGAGACCTTACCCTGGAAGGTGTGGTCCAGACAGGCCTGATTGCAGGCGATGCAGGGTGCGATCTCGGCGGCGCGGCCCTCTTTCGCCTTCACCACGAAATCCGCATCGGCGAGGAAGGGGCGCGCCATCGACACCATGTCGGCGCAGCCGTCGCCCAGCACCTCTTCGGCGACTTCAGGCGTGTTGATGCGATTGGACGTGATGACCGGGATCGAGACCTCGGGCTTGATCCGCCCGGTGAGCCAGGTGAAGGCCGCCCGCGGCACCGACGTCACGATGGTCGGCACCCGCGCCTCGTGCCAGCCGATGCCGGTGTTGAGCATCGTGGCGCCCGCTGCCTCGACGGCTTTCGCGAGGGTGACGACCTCTTCCCAGGTCGAGCCGTCGGGGATCAGGTCGATCAGCGAGATGCGGAAGATCACGATGAAATCGGGGCCGACCGCTTCGCGCACGCGCTTGACCACTTCGACGGGCAGGCGCATCCGGTTCTCGAACGAGCCGCCCCAACCGTCTTCGCGCTTGTTGGTATGGCGTACGAGGAACTGGTTGAGGAAATAGCCCTCGGAGCCCATCACCTCGACGCCGTCATAGCCCGCCTCGCGGGCGCGCGCGGCGGCGGTGGCGATGTCGGCGATCTGCTTCTCGATCCCGGCGTCGTCGAGCTCTTTCGGCGGGAAAGGCGAGATCGGGGATTTGATCGCAGAGGGCGCCACGCAATCGGGGCCATAGGCATAGCGCCCGGCGTGCAGGATTTGCATCGCGATGCGGCCGCCCGCTTCGTGAACGCGGTCGGTGATGATCTTGTGATGCGCGATGTCCTCGGGGCTAAACAGGCCTGCCGCGCCGGGGAAGACGCCGCCCTCGTGATTGGGGGCCATGCCGCCCGTCACCATCAGCGCGACACCGCCGCGCGCGCGTTCGGCATAGAACTCGGCCACCGCATTCCAGTCGCCGCGCTCTTCGAGATTGGTGTGCATCGAGCCCATCAGCACGCGGTTCGGCAGCGTCACGTGGCCCAGATCGAGCGGCGTGAAGATATGCGGATATTGGCTCATGTAACCCTCCCTGATTTGGCCCGCACTCTGCGGCGCAAGGCCAGGCTTGTCACGTCAAACGCGGCGTCAGAGCGAACGCGCCACCGTTTCGCAGAGGTCACCAACCTGCGGGATTCTCTCCCATTGTTACCCTCGTATTGTCGCCGCGAAGTCTAAATTGCGCCCGATTTCGGCTCGATAAGCGGAAAATAAGAAACAGAAATTACAAGCCGAAGGGTGTTTGGGATGGATCGCCTGACTGAAATGGAAGCCTTTGCCACGGTTGTGGATCAGGGGGGCTTCACCGATGCAGCCAAGAAGATGGGCATCTCCAAATCGGCTGTGTCGAAGCATGTCTCGGCGTTGGAGGCCCGCCTTGGTGCACGTCTTCTGAATCGCACCACGCGTCGCGTTTCGCCGACGGAAATCGGGCTGGCTTATTACGACCGCGCGCGTCGCGTTCTCAACGATGCGGGCGAGGCCGATGCGCTGGTGACGTCGATGCAGACGGCGCCCTCGGGGCTGCTGCGCATCTCGGTCGCCACCGATTTCGGTGTGAACCTTCTCTCTCCCGTTCTGGGCGAATTCCTGCAGGAATTCCCCGAAATCACCGTGAATATGGTGCTGAACAACCGCTACGTCGAACTTATTTCCGAAGGGTTCGACATGGCGATCCGCGTCGGCGAACTGGAGGATTCGAGCCTGCGCGCGCGCAAGCTGACCGAGACTTCGCGCCGGATGATCGCCTCGCCAGACTACTTCAAGAAATTCGGCCGCCCCGAGCGGATCGACGATCTCAACAACCACAAACTGCTGCATTATTCGAACCAGTCGGCGGGCAATGTCTGGAAGTTGACTGCGCCTTCGGGCGAGCGGCGTCAGGTCCGCTCGGCGGGCTGGCTGACGGTCAATGACGGTCAGTCGCTACTGCATGCCGCGACGGCCGGTCTCGGGATCGCTTACCTGCCCTCGTTCCTCTATGCCGACGCGATGCGCGAGGGCCTCGTGGAAGAAGCGATGCCCGATCTGCCGATGGAAACGCTGGGCATCTACGCAATCTATCCGCCGGGGCGTTTCACGCAGCCGAAAGTGCGCGCTTTCATCGATTTCCTCGCCAAGACCTTCGCCGAGAAGGGCCCCGACAACTGGTGAGACTGAACTCCCTCCCGCGCCGGGCCATTCCGCCGGCTGGCGCTAACTCCGGGTCGAGGTGAGAACCGCTTCGACCCGTCTGTTTTTCTCGCGTCCCTCTTTGGTCAGATTGCTTGCGCGCGGGGCGAGGAAGCCCGCCCCCTCGGCGCTGACCTGTGACGCCGCCACCCCGTAATCGCCGATCAATTTTTGCCGTGCCGATTGCGCGCGTTTCTTCGACAGCGCGATATTGGCCGCGAGCGAACCGACCGCATCGGTATGACCCACCAGCATCACCTGATAATCCGGGTTGGCCTTGAGGAACTCGGCCAGCGCCTGCAGCGAGGCGAAATCGCCCTCGCCGAGCGCGGATGCCCCCGATGGGAAGTCGAGATCGTCGAGCGCGACCGAGCCCTGCGCCTCCAGCGTCTGCGCAAGCGCGGAGGGGGCGACGGCCGGGGCATCGGCGCGCGGCAGAACCGGCGCGGTTTGCGGCGCGGCGAGCGGGTCGTCGGGCCGAGCGGGGGTGACGTCCTGCACCCGCAGCTCGGTCACCTGAATGAAGCCCGACTCGGACGACCGCGAGACGGTGATCCCAAGGTAATCGGCATCCTTGCGCGCCGCGATGTAGCGGAAATCGCCCAGATCGACATGCATCGCGGGCTCGGACAGCAGGTCGAGCGCGTAGCGAAAATCGAAGCCGCCGCAGGCCTGCGTGTCGCACTCATAGAGGATGTCGTAGCCCGCCTGCTTGAGCTGATCGCGCAGCGGCGCGAGGATCTGTAGCGTCGTATTCTGATTGGCCCGCAGTTGATAGGCCGTGTCGGAGCGCGCACCCTCGAGATCGCGGGTCTCGAGCTTGCCGTCCTGCCACGGACCGACCGCCAATTGGTAGCTGGTGGCGGGGCTCGTTTCCTGCGCGGATTGGGTGGCGCCGGCGGGCAACGTCAGATCTAACGAGGCGGCGCACGCGGCGTGGGGCAGGCTGGCGGCGAGCAGACTGGCCAGCAGGAGTGGCGCACGGCGGATCATGCCACCTCCGGCGCGCGGCGATAGTGATACTGCGCGCGAACTTCCATGCCGAAGCTCTCGGCGAGGGCGTTCGAGGCGTCATTGGCGAGCGTCGTGATCATCTCGAACCGCTCTGCCCCGGCCTCAACGGCCCAGCGAGCGCCCTCGTAGATCATCTCGCGCGCGAGGCTCATGCGGCGGTATTTCGGCGCAACGGCGAGCGCGTGGAGCATCGCCGCGTCCTCGTAGAGAGCGATATAGGCAACGCCCGCGGCCCGGTCGTCCTTGCGGCCCAGAACGCAGGTTTTCGGTACCTCTGCGCGGTCCATGATCGCCTGCCGCTCGGGCCCGACATCCAACTCGGTCCAGAGGTCGCGGGCGATCTGCAGCGGCGGCCAATGGGCGAAAGCGGTCACGGGCGGGACCTCGCCCTGCATCGCTGCAATCGGCGCGGACCAGATCCGCACCGGGTCATAAGCTTCGTAGCCGCGCGCCTCCAGAACCGCGTCGAGCGCCTCGTCTCCCGCGCGGATCATGAAGCGCGGACGCTGGCCCAAAGCGCGATGCGCAGCTTCGGCGGCGGGAATGTCGGCCTGCTCCAGCGGGACCTCCAGCGTAGCGCAGCTGACGCGCGATCCGCCGCCTTGCCCGTCGCGGATCAGAAACCCGCCTGCGCGGCGATATTCGGCGGCTGGCCAGGTCGCGTCGATGATCGCGTAGGCGTCGATCATGTGCCCTCCGGGAAGGCGGCCTTCAGCGCGGCGAAGCCCGCCTCGACCTGATCGGGATCGGTGCCGCGCAGCACGAGATTGGTGCCGTAGCGGCCTTCCTGGACGAAAGGATAAGAACCGATCGAAAGGTCGGGGAAGCGGCCAGCCAGCGCGCGCAGATCATCGGCCACCGACGATTCCGCCCGCAGAACCTGCAGGCTGCGCGAGAGCATCGGCGCGCCGCCGGTGAGCTTCGGCAAAAGCCCTTCGACCATCGCCTGAAAGATGTTCGGCACGCCCGCCATCACATGGACATTGCCCAGCGAGAAACCCGGCGCGGCAGAGACCGGGTTCTCGATCAGCTCGGCCCCGTCGGGGATCCGCGCCATGCGCAGCCGCGCGGAGGTGAACTCAGCGTCGCGCGCGGCGTAATGCGCGGCGAGGATCGCCTTGGCATCCTCGCGCACGTCGAGCTTGGCGCCCATCGCCTCGGCTACCGCATCGGCGGTGATATCGTCATGGGTCGGGCCGATCCCGCCACTGGTGAAAAGGTGATCATGGGCTGCCGAAAGCTCCCGCACCGCGGCAACGATCACGTCATTGTCGTCCGGCACCACGCGGATCTCGCGGCAGGTGATTCCGCGCTCGACCAGCTGTCCGGCCAGATAATGGGCGTTTCCCTCGCGGGTGCGCCCCGAGAGGATTTCATCGCCGATGATCAGGATCGCTGCAGTGGGATTTGGCATGTATCAGGCTCCTTTCGACTTGGTATAGGGCGCGGAACGGGGCGCGAAAAGCCCGGGCACTGGCCAAGCCCCGCTTTTGTGACTATCTAAAGGCCGAAACCCTTAAGGAGCAGACCGTTGGACGATACGCAGGGCCGCACCACGAAGGACGGGATCCGGATCTACGATCAGAGCGATTTTGCAGGAATGCGCGCCGCCTCGCAGGTGACGGCGCAGATCCTCGACGAGGTTGCCGACCTGGTAGAGCCGGGGGTCACGACCGCAGCACTCGACGCCTTCATCGAACGCCGCGTGGGCGAGTTGGGCGCGACCTCGGCGACCATCGGCTATCGCGGCTATCAGCACGCGAGCTGCATCTCGGTGAACCATGTCGTCTGCCACGGCATCCCGGGCGACAAGAAACTGAAGGACGGCGATATCATCAATATCGACGTGACCGTGATCCTCGACGGTTGGTTCGGGGACAGCTCGCGCATGTATGTAGCGGGTAATTTGAGCCGCAAGGCCGAACGTCTGATTCAGGTCACCCATGACTCGCTGATGGTCGGCATCGAGCAGGTGAAGCCCGGAAACACCTTTGGCGATATCGGCCACGCGATCCAGAAATTCGTCGAAAGCAACCGCATGTCGGTGGTGCGCGATTTCTGCGGTCACGGCGTGGGCAAGGTGTTCCACGCGCCGCCGAACGTGTTGCATTACGGGCGCGCGGGCACCGGCGCGATGCTGGAAGAGGGCATGATCTTCACGATCGAGCCGATGGTGAACCTCGGCCGCCCCGAGACAAAGGTTCTGGCCGACGATTGGACCGCCGTGACGCGGGACAAATCGCTGTCGGCGCAGTTCGAGCATTCGGTGGGCGTGACCGCCGATGGCTGCGAGATCTTCACCACCTCGCCGGCTGGGCGCTTCCACCCGACCTGGCGCTGAGGTTCAGGGGGCGGTGGGGGCTTGCCCCCGCTGGCTGCGTCACAGCCCTACGTTTGCGCTTCGGGCGTTCGCCGGGGCGTCCTTCCACTGGAAGGCCGCTGATCCCGGCTCACCCCCCGGGATATTTTAGCCAAGCCGAAGATCAGGGGTCGAGGCCGATGAGCCGCGGCACCTGACGCATGTCGGTGAAGAGCTCGGCGCCTTCCGCCGCGAGCCGCGGATTGTCGCCTTTCGGCGAGTAGCCCAAACAACGCATCCCCGCGTTTTTCGCCGCACGCGCCCCGGTAGGACTGTCCTCGATCACCACGCAGGCCGCCGGATCGGCGCCCAGATGGCGCGCGGCATGGATGTAGAGATCGGGCTTCGGCTTTGGCATGCCCATGTCCTGACCCGAGAACAGCAGACCCTCCAGCCGCGTGCGGATATCCGGGTGCTGGCCCAGTGTCGCCTCCATCTTCGCTTTCCGGCCGTTCGAGCCGACCGCGAAGGGAATGCCTTCCGCATCGAGACGCGCGAGAAGGCGCGGGATGCCGGGCATCAGCTCGGTCCCCTCGCGCAACCGCACGTAGAGCGCCTTGTAATAGCTGTCGACCCAGCCCTCTGGCAGATCGGCCCCATGCTCGCGGCCCCATTGATAGACGTTTTCGATGGTGGATCCGATGAAGGCGTCTTCCAGTTCGGAGATCGTCTTGTGCACGCCGTAGCGGGCGAATTCTTCCTGAATCAGATCGAAGGTCGCGGGCTCGCTGTCGACGAGCACACCGTCGCAATCGAACAGGACGGCGTGCGGGATCGGGTGGTGTTGCGTCATTCGGGCATCCGGGCAAGAGTTACGAGCGTGTCGCCATAGCGGCGCTGGTCGAGCTGTTCGAGGGCGGCGGGCAGGATCGGCGCGGTGTTCTCCTCCCAAACAATCATCGCACCCGGAGCGATCCATCCATTCTCGAGACAGGAGGCGAGGGCGCGTTCGCCCAAGCCCATCCCGTAGGGCGGATCGAGGAAGATGAGGTCGTAGCCGGGGCCGCGATTGGGGCCCATATTGGTCGCATCGCGCCGCCAGACATCCGTCACGCCCATCGCGCGCATAGCCTCGATGTTGCGGCGCAGAAGCGCGCGGGCGGCGGTGCCGTCATCGACGAAAGCCACTCGGGCCGCGCCGCGCGACAGCGCCTCCAGCCCCAGTGCACCGGTACCTGCGAAGAGGTCGAGCACCCGCGCCTCGGGCACCGGATTGCCGTGCCCGCCATTGGTCAGCAGGTTGAAGATCGACTCGCGCACGCGGTCGGTCGTGGGGCGCAGATGGGCATCCATGTCGCCTGCACCCACATCCGCCAGCTTCAGCCCGCGTTTAGCGCCTCCGATAATTCTCATTTCATCAGGGCTTTCAACTCTGCCGTGCTTTCGACTGCCTCGGGCGTGACGGGTTTGCCAGCTTCAATGAGGCGCTTGCCGACCATGTAGGCGCGCGCGTCATTGATCGCGTCCACTGCGATCAGGCGGCCGTCGCGGAAATACCAGAAGCTGCTGCCCTCATCGCGGCGGGTGACGACCTCATCGTAGCCCGCATTGAGCCCGGCGATCTGCAGCTTCGCGTCGAACTGGTCCGACCAAAACCACGCTTTCGGGGCGTAAGGACGACCTGCACCCAGCATGTTCTCGGCGACCAGCTCGCCCATGTCGATCGCGTTGCCGACGGATTCGAGGCGGATCCGCTCCTCGGCGCCGGGGAAGGAGGCACAATCCCCCGCCGCCCAGATATGGGGCACGGAGGTGCGGCCCTGCTCGTCGGCGGCGATGCCGTTCTCGCAATGGATACCGGCTTCGCGGGCGACTTCCTCGTCGGGGGTGATGCCGATGCCGACGATCACGAAATCGGCGGGCAATTCGCGCCCGTCCTCGAGGATTGCGCCGGTGACGGTTCCCTCGCCGGTCAGTCGCGTCAGGCCGACCCCTTCGAGGATTTCCACGCCGCGCTCGCTGTGCAGCGCGCGGATCGCGTCTGCGGTCTCCTTGCAGGCGACGCGGCCGAGGATGCGCGGCGCGGCCTCGACCAGCGTCACCTCGAGGCCGAGCTTGCGCGCGACCGCGGCCGCCTCCAGCCCGATATAACCGCCGCCCACCACGACCAGCCGTTTGCCGGCGGTGAAAAGGGGCTGCATCCGGTCGACATCGGCGAGGTTGCGCACGGTGAAGACATTGCCCAGATCGCCGCCGATCGCGGCGGGTAGGCGGCGCGGCGTGGCCCCGGTGCAGAGCGCCAGTTCGGCATAATCCAGCGTCTCGCCATCCGACAGGGTCACCGTCCGCGCCTCGGTGTCGATTGCGGTGACCGAGGTGCCGAGCCGCAGCGTAATGTCGTTTTCCTGCCACCAGTCCGGGGCGCGCAGGGTCAGCCGCTCCAGCTCCATCTCGCCCAGCAGATAGGCTTTCGACAGCGGTGGGCGTTGATAGGGGGGCACCGGCTCTGCGCCGATCACGGTGATCGTGCCGTCATATTTCAGCGCCCGCAGTTTCGCGGCCATCGAGGCTGCGGCCTGTCCCGCGCCGACGATCACTATTCCACCCATATCTTTCTCCACTGGCCCGGCTCGCGCATGACCCTATATCGACGGGCGGAACAAGTGCAACGCGAACAAATCGGAGCTTTTCATGACTATTTCGACCGGCGACGTTCTTCCTGGCGCGACTCTCCTCGCGATGGGCGATGAAGGGCCGCAGCCCGTGAGCCTTGGTGACAAGATGAAGGGCCGCAAGATCGTGATCTTCGCGGTGCCGGGCGCCTATACCGGCGTCTGCACGACCGCCCATGTGCCGAGCTTCATCCGCACCAAGGACCAATTCGCGGAGAAGGGCGTGGATGAGATCATCTGCGTCTCGGTCAACGACCCCTTCGTGATGAAGTCGTGGGGCGAGGCGACGGGCGCGACCGAGGCGGGGCTGACCATGCTGGCCGACCCGGAAGCCGCATTCACGCAGGCGATCGAGATGGATTTCACGGCGCCGCCCGCGGGTCTCATCAACCGCTCGAAGCGCTATGCGATGCTCGTCGAGGACGGTGTGGTCAAGCAGCTGAATGTCGAGGAAAGCCCCGGCACCTGTGAAGCCTCCGCAGGCGAAGGGCTTCTCGCGGAGATCTGATCCGCGGCCCAAATGCAAAGGAAAACGCCCGGCCAAGGAGCCGGGCGTTTTTCGTCAGTCTTCGTCTTTCGGAGCCGGCTCGGCCAGTCGCATCAACGGGCGTCCGATGTCGCGATCGACCTCGGCGACGCCTTCGGCCAGCGAGTCCAGCGCACCGGCTAGCTCGATATCGAGCACGCTGATGCCGCCGCAGTCATGGGTCGTCAGCGTGATCTCGAGCTTGTTGTAGACGTTGCGCCAGTCGGGATGGTGATCCATCTTTTCGGCGCAAAGCGCGGCTTGGCTCATGAAGCCCCACGCGGCGGAGAAGTCCTTGAACAGGAGCCGCTTGATCAGGGCATCCTGTCCATCGGCCGCGCGCCATCCGGTATCTTCAAGCGCGTTCAGCAGCGCCCTGCGTTCCTCGGGTTCGAGCTTCGAAGTCATCGCTTACTCCCTGATACGTTAAGCTGGCCCGCAGCCTTGCAGCAGCGGGCCGCCAGTTCAAGCGGCGCCGCTTTCGCGTGTCACGCTGCGGGTTTCGATCTTCGGCACCTGCACCACTTCGAGCGTGCGCGTAGGGAAGGGGATGCCGATGCCGTTCGCGTCGAACTCCTCCTTGATCTTGCGGGTATATTCCGCCTGAAGCCCCCAGAAGTCGGCGGTGGTGGCCCAGACACGGAAGGTAAAATCGACCGAGCTGTCGCCGAGCTGCTTCACGCGGATCACCGGCGCGGGCTCCGGCAGGGCGCGCGGATCGGAGAGCGAGATCTTCTCCAGCACTTCCTGCGTTTTCTTGAGATCCGCGTCATAGGCGACGCCGATCGTCAGATCCATCATACGTGTCGGATTGGCGGAGTAATTGGTGATCGCGCTCGACCAGATGTCGCTGTTGGGCACGATGATCTGGATGCCGTCATAGGTCGTCAGAACCGTGTAGAAGAGCTGAATCTCGGTCACCGTGCCGCTTTCCGAGCCCGCGGCGATGTAGTCGCCTTGGCGGAACGGGCGGAACAGGATGATCATCACCCCGGCGGCGAGGTTCGACAGCGTGCCCTGCAGCGCGAGACCGATGGCCAGACCGGCAGCACCGACGAGGGCGGCCAGCGACGTGGTCTGGATGCCGAAGCGGTTTAGGATGAAGATCACCCCGATCGCGAGGATCAGGTATTTCACCATGTTCCCGAGGAAGCCGAAGAGCGTGTCGTCCAGCCGCTTGTAGCGCTGCGACAGCGCCACGATGCGCCGTTTGGCCCAGGCCGAGATCGCCATTGCGACCAGCAGGATCACCAGCGCAGCCACCACATTCACCGCAACCATGATGGCCGCATCGATCCGATCCTGCGTCAGCCACGCGCTGACATCGGTCAGGTCATTGAAATTCATTCATCGCTCCCGTCATACGTCCTTTAACACTGCTACTTATCACGCCTGCTCATCGCTGCCACCCGAGGGGCTCCGGAATGGGCCCATTTCGGTCAGTATCTCGATATCTTCGTCCACGGCGGCGCGTTCGGCTTCCAAGTACTCCGCGACCGCGCCGCGCAGACCTTGATGGCCAATCCAGTGCGCCGAATGGGTGGCGACGGGCAGGTAGCCGCGCGCCAGCTTGTGTTCGCCCTGCGCGCCGGCCTCGACCCGGCTCAGCTTGTGCGCGATCGCGTAATCGACCGCCTGATGGTAGCAAAGCTCGAAATGCAGGAAGGGGTGATCCTCGATACACCCCCAGTAGCGCCCGAACAGAGCCTCGCGCCCGATCAGGTTCAGCGCACCGGCGATCGGGCGGTCGCCGTTCATCGCAAGCACCAGAAGCACGTCGTCGCGCATCTCGTGCAGAAGATCGAAGAAGGCACGGGTCAGGTAGGGGCGGCCCCATTTTCGCGCGCCAGTGTCCTGATAGAACTGCCAGAACGCGTCCCAATGCTCGGGCAGTATGTCGTCGCCGGTCAACTGCACGATCTCGCCGCCGAAGGCCTGCGCCCGCTGACGCTCCTTGCGCAAAGCCTTGCGCTTGCGTGAGCTCAGTTCGCCGAGGAACTGGTCGAAACTCTCATACCCCTCGTTGAACCAATGGAACTGCTGCCCGATCCGTGGCAGCCAGCCCGCTTCGGTGGCAAGCTCAGCCTCGTCCTCGGTACAAAACGTCATATGGACCGAGGAAACCCCGGCCCCTTCCGCGATCTGCGCCATGCCAGCCAGAAGCGCGCGGCCCCCGGCCTCTTCCAGCCCCGGCAGAACCAGCAGACGCCGCCCGGCCACTGGGGTGAAGGGCACCGCGCATTGCAGCTTGGGGTAATAGCGCCCGCCCGCGCGCTCGAACGCATCGGCCCAGCCGTGATCGAAGACATATTCGCCCTGACTGTGCGATTTCACGTAGAGCGGCGCGACACCGATGATCCGGTCGCCCATCCGCGCCACCATATGCCGCGCATCCCAGCCCGTGCCCGGCCCGACCGAGCCGGAGGCCTCGAGGGCGGCAAGAAACCGATGTGTGGTGAACGGGTCGAACGCCCGTTCCCCATCCCCGGTTTCGGGGCAGGCGCAGGCATTCCAGTCTGTTTCACTTATTTCGGAAATATCCGAATAAAGCGTGATTTCAACGCTTTGATCCATTTCATCCCGGGAGGTTAGGCGATCCTTTGCCTGAATCTGTGCCCCGCGCGCTCCGCGTCAAGCCGGAAGCGCCGAGAGGTAGCCTTCGAAGGTCACGTTATCGGCGACCCGCCGCGCCAGCGCCTCCTCGTCGACGGAGCGGATCGTCCAGCACAGAACCGGCACGCCGAGCGATTTCAGCTCGGTCACCCGAAGCGCGTTCAGGTCCTTCGCCTCATGCGAGATGAAGGCCGCCCCGACGCGATCGAAATCGGGGATGTGGCGCAGCTCGTCGCCGCGCGCCGCGGGCAGCAGAGCCCAGTCATTGGGCTGGTAGGCCGAGGTTGTCAGACCGACAGCGACGTCCGGGGCCAATTCGCCGAAAGCCGCCACCGCATGGGGGTTGAAGGACATCACTGCGACCGGGCCCTCGTAATCGCGCAGCAACAGCGCCGTCGCCTCCTCCAGCGCGCCGATCTGCGAACCGAGAGCCCCGTCCTGATCCTTGATCTCGACCAGAAGCGGCACTTGGCCTTTCACGATCTCCAGCACTTCGGCGAGGGTCGGAATACCTTCCTCCGTGCCGCTCAGATGGATCGCACCCAGCTCCGCCGCCGTTCGCTGGCGTACCGGGCCGCGCTCTGCGGTCAGCCGGTCCAGCGCGTAGTCGTGAAACACCATCGGCACGCCATCGGCGGAGAGCTGCACGTCGATCTCGATTCCGTAACCCGCGGCGATTGCCGCGCGGATCGCCCCGCGGCTGTTCTCAGGGCGGCCCAGCGTGTAGTCGTGCAAAGCCCTATGCGCGATCGGAAGCCGGAGAAAATCAGGATGCAATGCCATCACGCGACCTCGAAAATCGCCTCGATCTCGACTGCGACGCCCATCGGCAGCGAAGCCGCCGAGACCGCCGAACGCGCGTGACGCCCGGCTTCGCCGAAGACCTCGACCATCAGGTCGGAGCAGCCGTTGATGACCTTGGGCTGATCGGTGAAATCAGTGGTGGAGTTCACGAATCCCACCAGCTTCACCACGCGAAGTTTGTCGAGATCGCCGATGGCGGCTTTCGCCTGGGCGATCAGAGCCAGCCCGCAGAAACGCGCCGCCATCGCGCCCTCTTCGACGTCCATGCCGTCGCCGAGTTTGCCGCGGATCAGACCCTCGGGCCCGTTCGAGATTTGCCCCGAGACGAACAGCTGATTGCCGGTGCGCACGAAGGGCACGTAATTCGCGGCCGGTGCCGGGGCATCGGGAAGCTGAATCCCCAACTCTTCGAGACGTGCTTCGATCTTGGCCATTGCGCCCTCCATGTGAAATTCGACGCGAGGCTAGGCGCGCGCCTTTTCTCCCGCAAGCGGAATCGCTTCTCTTCTTCTTGATGAAAATATCCCGGGGCGCGATAGCGCAGGGTAGAGCCCCTTCACCCTTTAGTTTTGTCGCCCTACGGCGACGAGGGCGGAGCCCCTTGCTGTTACGCCACCAGCGCCTCGGCCTTCTTCAGGTCGACCGAGACGAGCTGGCTCACGCCCTGCTCCTGCATCGTCACCCCGAACAGCCGGTCCATCCGCGCCATCGTCACCGCATGGTGGGTGATGATCAAAAAGCGCGTATCGGTGCGCCGCGTCATCTCGTCGAGCAGGTCGCAGAAGCGCGTAACGTTGGCGTCGTCTAGCGGCGCGTCGACCTCGTCAAGCACGCAGATCGGCGCGGGGTTGGCCATGAAGACCGCGAAGATCAGCGCCATCGCGGTCAGCGTCTGCTCCCCGCCCGACAACAGCGACAGCGTGGACAGCTTCTTGCCCGGCGGCTGGCACATGATCTCGAGACCGGCCTCCAGCGGGTCGTCGCTTTCGACCAGTTGCAGGTTCGCAGAGCCACCGCCGAAGAGGTGGGTGAACAGCGTGCGGAAGTTCTCGTTCACCTGCTCGAACGCGGTCAGAAGACGCTCGCGCCCTTCGCGGTTGAGCCCCGAAATCCCGGCGCGCAGCTTGCGGATCGCCTCTTCGAGATCGGATTTCTCCTGCACCAGCGCGTCATGCTCTTCCTGTACCTCGCGCGCATCTTCCTCGGCGCGCAGGTTGACTGCGCCGAGGCTCTCGCGCAGTCGCTTGAGCCGGTTCACTTCCGCGTCGAGCTTCTCCGCGTCGGGCATCTTCTCGGGATCGGTATCGAGGCTTTCCAGCAGATCCTGCGGCGACTTCTCGGTCTCTTCCAGGATGCGTTCGGCGGCATAGGCGACGGTTTCGCGCGCCGCGTCGACGCGGGCCTCGGCGCGGGCGCGGGCTTCGCGCGCCTCGCCAGCCAGACGTTCGGCCTCGCGCTCAGCCAGCTGCGCCTCGCGCAGGGCGGTTTCCGCGCCCGACAGCTTTTCCGACGCTTCGGCCTGACGCGCTTCGGCGGTGGCAATGGCTTCCGACAGCTCGGCGCGTTTCGCGGCCAATTCCTCAGGGGCGGCGGAGGCGTCTTTCAACTCCGCCTCGCTCTCGATCTTGCGGGTTTCCAGCTCGGCGGAGCGTTTCTCTGCAGTCTCCAGCCGGTGCCGCCAACCGGAGATTTCCTTGGTGATCTCCTGCCGACGCTTCAGCCGCGCCTCGCCCTCGCGACGTATTTCGTCATGGGCGGAGCGCTTGGTCATCATCGTCATCCGCGCCGCTTCGACGGTCATCTTCACAGCCTCGACGTCGCCGCGCGCGGCGTCCAGATCGGGCAGGGAGGATTGCGCATTCACCGCCTCGCGCAGCGCCATCCGCGCGCTGCTAGCTTCTTCCTCGTGGCGTGCGACGGCGAGCTGTGCGCTTTCAAGCTTGGAGCTGGCGATGGAACGATCGGCCTCGGCGCGGCTGAGCGCGCGGCCGGCCTCGGCCAGACGGCGATCGGCCTCGCGGCGCGCCTCGCGGGCGCTGGTATCGGCGCGTGTGGCCTCGGCCAGCGCGGCGGTCAGCGCCTCATGAGCGGATTTCGCGCCCGAAGCGCGCGCCTCGGCCTCTTCGAGATCGCGCTTCAATTCCACCAGACGGTTGAGCTGTTGCAGGCGCAGTGCGGCGGCGGTCGGGGCATCCTCGGCGCCGGCGCGATAGCCGTCCCAGCGCCACAGGTCGCCCTCGGTCGACACCAGCCGCTGACCGGGGGCCAGCTGATCCTGCAGCCGCGCGCCCTCGTCATAATCCTCTACCAGACCAATCTGCGAAATCCGGCGGACCAGCACGTCGGGCACGTCGACATGGGCCGAGAGCGGCTCGACCCCGGCGGGCAGGGGTTGCGGCGTGGGATAGTCGGGGAGGGCTTGCCAGCCGGTCGCGTCATCCTCGCCGACTTCCGGCGCGCGCAGGTCATCGGCGAGGGCGGCACCAAGGGCCGCCTCGTAGCCACGATCCACCCGGACGCGGTCGAGAATTTGCTGACCGTTGGAGGCTTCGCGCTCGACCAGACGAGCCAGTGCCGAGACTTCGGCGCGCAAGGCCCCCGCTTCGCCCTCGGCCTCCGAGCGCGCTGCCCGGGCTGCGCTTTCGCGGCCCTGCGCCTCGGCGCGCGCGTCATCGGCAGCGGCCAACGACTCTTCGGCAGCTTCGGCGGCAGCTTGCGCTTGTGTCTGTGCGCCTTCGGCTGCCTCGAATTCCGCATTCGCCTTCGCAAGCGCGGCGGCAGCAGCCTCGGCAGCTTGCTTCGCCTGCGCGGCGGCGGCCTCGGATTTCTCGGCCGTCGCGCGGTTGTCGGTCACCAAACGCTGCGACGACTGGTGGCGGGCCGCGAGCCGCGCGACATCCTCGGTCAGTTCCGACAGTTGCGCCTCGCGCTCCTGCAGAATCTGCGCAGCCTCATGGGCGGCATCGACCGCTGCGGCCAGCTTGTCTTCATGCCCCTCGGAGGCTTTCGCGATCTGCGCCTGCTCCCATTCGAGCCGCCCGATCGTCTCCCCCGCATCGCGATTTAGGCCCGCTTCGCGCTCCATGTCACGCACGAGCTGCTCGATCCGGGCCTTCAGCGTCTCGATCCGCGCAATCGCCTGATCTTCCTGATCCGAGAGCGCGTCGCGCTGTACGGTGAGGCGTTGCAGGATCGCGCCTGCGATGGCTTCTTCCTCGCGCAGCGGCGGCAATGCGTCTTCCTTGCCCTGCCGGGCTTTCGCCGCCTCGCGGGAGGCTCTCTCGGCTTGCGCGGCCCCGGTGACCTTCTCGCGATGCGCCTCTTCGGCGGTCGTGCGGGCCAGATCGGCTTCGCGCCAACGACGATACAGCAGCATCCCCTCGGCGCGGCGCAGCTCTTCGCCGATGGTGCGGTAGCGCGCGGCCTGACGGGCCTGCCGGGCGAGGGTAGCCAGCTGCGAGGCGAGTTGCTCGATCACGTCATCGACGCGCGTCAGATTCTGCTCGGCGCCGTTCAGCTTCAGCTCCGCCTCGTGGCGGCGCTGATAGAGCCCGGAAATCCCGGCCGCTTCCTCGAGGATGCGGCGACGGTTCTTCGGCTTGGCGTTGATCAGCTCGGAAATCTGGCCCTGCCGCACGAGTGCGGGCGAATGCGCTCCGGTCGAGGCGTCCGCGAACAGCATCTGAACGTCTCGGGCCCGCACGTCCTTGGAGTTCACCTTGTAGGCCGAGCCCGCATCGCGGGTGATCCGGCGCACGATCTCCAGCCCGTCGCTGTCGTTGAACCCCGAGGGCGCGAGCCGCTCGGTATTGTCGATCTGCAGCGCGACTTCCGCGAAATTGCGCGCGCCCCGCGACGAGGCCCCCGCGAAGATCACGTCTTCCATCCCGCCGCCGCGCATCGCCGAGGGGCGGTTCTCGCCCATCACCCAGCGCAGCGCTTCCAGGAGGTTCGACTTGCCGCAGCCATTGGGCCCGACGACGCCGGTCAGCCCGTCATGGATCACGAGATCCGTGGGGTCCACGAAGCTCTTGAAACCGTTGAGACGTAGCCGAGAGAAGCGCAATTGCCGAACTTTCCGAATCTGAATGAGTACTGAGAAGTGTCCGTAGAGCAGGCCTGCGAGTCAATGGGAAGACACTTCATCTGGAGATGATGGCGGCATTATCCACAAGATATTGGCGTATTCTCGCCGGTGTTTCGCGCAATTTGCGCTCCGGATTCTCGAAGCCGGGAGGAGCGTGTCTCGCCTGAAGCTCTTGAATAGTCCGTCTTTTCCTTTTGTGCGGGCAGGCTTAGCATCGAAAGCGACCCAAGGAGCCGACCGATGATCCCAGCCCTGTCCCTGATCCTCGCCTGCCAACTCGCCGGCGAGATCCTGTCCCGCGCCTTGCAGCTACCGCTTCCCGGCCCGGTTCTGGGGATGATCTTCCTGCTGATCGTGATGAGCGTCTCGGGCAAGGTGCAGCAGATCGTGCGCCCCACTGCCCAGTTCGTCTTGCAACACCTGTCGCTTCTCTTCGTGCCGGCGGGCGTGGGGATCGTCGCGCATCTCGGCGCGCTGCGCGAGCATGGGCTTGGACTGGCGGTGGCGCTGGTGGTCTCGACCATGCTTGCGATCGTGGTCGGTGCGGCGGTTTTCGTCGCGGTGGCGAAGCTGACACGGAGCGATGTGGATGACTGATCCGTTCAAGCTCTGGTCCTATCTGTCCTCCGAACCGCTCTTGTGGCTGTGGGCGACGCTGATCGCCTATTGGATCGGGGATGCGATCTTCAAAAGCGTGAACCGCAACCCCTTCGCCAATCCGGTGATGATCGCGGTGGTGATCCTCGGCGCGGTGCTCCTGATGACCGGCACGCCCTATCAGCGCTATTTCGACGGGGCGCAATTCGTGCATTTCATGCTGGGCCCGGCGACGGTCTGCCTGGCGGTGCCGCTGCATGCGAACCTGCCCAAGGTGAAGCGCGCCCTGCTGCCGATCGCAGCGGGGCTGGTGGCGGGGTCGGTCACGGCCATCGTCTCGGTTCTGGCGATTGCGAAGGCGATGGGGGCGGGGCCTGAGTTGCTCGCCTCGCTCGCGCCGAAATCGGTGACGGCCCCGGTGGCTATCGGGATTTCGCAAAGCTTGGGCGGGGAGCCGTCGCTGACGGCGGCGTTGGTGATCCTGACCGGGATGATCGGGGCGATCACAGTGACGCCGATGCTCAACCTGCTGGGCTTTCGCGACTGGCGGGCGCGGGGCTTCGCGGTGGGCGTCGCGGCCCACGGGATCGGCACGGCGCGTGCCTTTCAGGTACATGAGACTGCGGGCGCCTTTGCGTCCATCGGCATGGGGCTGAACGCGGTGCTGACCGCCTTCCTCGCGCCGGTGGTGCTGAGTTACTTCGGTTAATCGACTTCCGTCAGTATTGCCTCGGCGGGCGGGCCTTGTAGACCGGGAGCTTCCAGCCGAAGCGCAGCGATCCAGCGCGCAGCGCAAAGGTCACGCCGCCGCAGATCAGCAGCGCCAGCAGCGTATCCGCTCCGAGCGCCGTCGCGACCAGCGCGCTCGCTGCCCCTGCGAAGGCGCAGGACAGGTAAAGCTCGCCCTGTTTGAGGACCAGCGGCACCTCGTTGCAAACCACGTCGCGCATCAGGCCCCCGAAGGTGCCGGTGGCGATGCCCATGATCAGCACGATGACCGGGCCGTGCTCCAGCCGCATCGTGATCGCCACGCCCGCCGGTACCGCCACCGCCAATGCGCAGGCATCCAGCCACAGCAGTGCACGATAGCGGCTTTCCAGAAGATGCGCGGTGAAGAACACGACCACCGCCGCCCCCGCCGCGATAAGCACATAGGTGGGATCGCCGACCCAGAAGACCGGGTCACGGCCGAGAAGCAGGTCGCGCAGGGTGCCGCCGCCGATAGCAGTCAGCGCGGCAACGAAGATGAAGCCCACGAGGTCGAGCTGCTGGCGCGAGGCGACCAGCGCCCCGGTCAGTGCGAAGACCAGCACCGAAGCGTAATCCAGCGCCGCACCCACGGGAAAATCTCCCAGCCATGCGGGTAGGGCGGTCATTTTTGCTTGGCCGGTTTGAAGGGCTCCATCCCGGCGCGGGCCAATTCATCGGCGCGCTCGTTCTCCGGGTGGCCCGCATGGCCCTTGATCCATTCCCAGGTCACGCGATGGCGGCGCTGCGCCTCGTCGAGCCGCTGCCAGAGATCGACGTTCTTCACCGGTTTCTTCGCCGCAGTCTTCCAGCCGTTGCGCTTCCAGCCGTGGATCCAGCCGGTCACGCCGTTCTTCACGTATGCGGAGTCTGTGGTGATCGTGATCGCGGTGTCGCGGGTCAGGGCCTCCAGCGCGTTGATCGCGGCCAGAAGCTCCATCCGGTTATTGGTGGTCTCGGCCTCGCCCCCCTTGAGCTCGCGCTCCTTGACGACCGCTTCGCCGTCCATCGCGCGCATCAAGACGCCCCAGCCGCCGGGGCCGGGATTGCCGCTGCACGCGCCATCCGTCCATGCGTAAAGCTTAGCCATCGAGACCCACATAGCCGTCGAGCTTAGCGATCCGGTCGAGCCAGCGGCGCAGCGCCGGGAAGGGCTCGAGATCATAGCCGCCGCGCGTGTCGGCGGTGTGGGTATAGGCGTAGAGGCAGATATCGGCGAGGCTCATCGCGTCGCCTGCAAGCCAATCCGCCTGCTCCAGCCGCTGCTCCATGATGCCCAAAAGGACGTGGCCGCGCACTTCCAGCGCGTCGAGCGTCTCCTGCGTTCGCTCATGGGCGCGATGCGGATAGCAGAGGATCGCGGCGCGCACGGCGATGACGCCCTCGTGCTGGTTCTGCTCCCAGAACATCCAGGACAGCATCTGCGCCCGGGCGAAACGATCCTCCGGCACGAAGCGCGAGCCTTCGCCGAGATAGGTCAGGATCGCGTTGGATTCGCCCAGCACCCGCCCGTCATCGAGTTGGAGCGTGGGTGCTTTGCCGAAGGGAAGGGCCCCGCTTTCATGAGCCTCGGCCAAAGCGTCGCTGTCATATTCCACATCGACCCGGTCATAGCTCTCGCCCAGCAGCGCCATCAGCAGACGCACCTTGTAGCTGTTGCCCGAGGAGGGCATCGAATAAAGCTTCATCTCGTTACGTCCTTACGATCGCGATCAGGCAGGCGACGACGACTGCCGTCAGGCCGATGCGCAGTTTCAGCCACCAGAGCGGCGTATGACCGAACTTCTGGAACAGCCAGTCGAGCGGCAGCAGGGCGAGGAAGCCGAGAAGCAGTACGAAATTCACCGGCATCCCGAGCGCCACGAAAGCGATGAAGAAGAGGACCGGGGCCACGGCGAGGAAATAGCCGGTCTCCCATTCCGCACGCGCCGCGAAGCCCCAGAGGCTGCCTGCCATGAAGCAGAAGATCATCAGGCCATAGGCGAGCACGGCTACACGCGGATCGGCGACGAAGGCGAATTGCCCGGTCTGCACCACCAGCACGCCCCAAAGGAACGGGATCAGCCCGGCAAGGCCGAGGATCAGCGCGCCGCCGGGGATTTTCGGACCCATACCGCGCATCACGAGGCTTCCCGCAATACGCGCGGCACCTTGAACTCGATGTCCTCGCGGGCGGTTTCGATCTGGTCGACCGTCAGGTCAAAGCGTTGGCGGAAAGCGTCGATCACCTCGTCGATCAGCACTTCCGGTGCTGACGCGCCTGCGGTCACGCCGACCGTCTTCACGCCTTCCAGCGCGCGCCAGTCGATATCCTCGGCGCGTTGCACGAGTTGCGAATAGGCGCAGCCCGAAGCCTTGCCGACCTCGACGAGACGCCGCGAGTTGGACGAGTTCGGCGCGCCGATCACCAGCAGCGCGTCGATCTGATCGGCCATCGCCTTCACCGCCGCCTGACGGTTCGTGGTGGCATAGCAGATGTCTTCCTTGGCGGGGCCGACGATCTTCGGGAAGCGGTCCTGCAGGGCCTCGACGATTGCTGCCGTGTCATCGACCGAAAGCGTGGTCTGGGTGATGAAAGCCAGTTGGTCGGGATCGCGCGGTGTGATCTTGGCCACGTCTTCGACCGTTTCGACCAGTAGCACCTCGCCTTCAGGCAGTTGCCCCATCGTGCCGAGAACTTCCGGGTGGCCGGCATGGCCGATCATGACCATCTGCAGCCCCTCTTTCGAGTGCCGCTCGGCTTCCTTATGGACCTTGCTCACCAGCGGGCAGGTCGCGTCAACATAGATCATCTCGCGCCGCGAAGCCTCGGCGGGCACCGATTTCGGCACGCCGTGGGCCGAGAAGATCACCGGTCGGTCGTCGGGGCATTCGTCGAGCTCTTCGACAAAGACGGCGCCTTGGTCGCGCAGGCTGTCGACGACGTATTTGTTATGCACGATCTCGTGGCGCACATAGACCGGGGCGCCCCATTTCTCGAGGGCCATCTCGACGATCTTGATCGCCCGGTCGACGCCCGCGCAAAAGCCGCGCGGGGCTGCGAGATAGAGTGTCAGGGAGGGTTTCATCGCGCGCTCCTTTGTTCGGGTTCAGACGTAAAGCTCCACCAGCCTCGCGTCCAGAGGCGATCAGCTTGCAAGCCCGATGGCCTGTGCCGTCAGCCATGCCAGCACCGCGTAGCGTCCCGCTTTCGCGAGGAAGACCAGCGGCAGGAACAGCCACATCGACATCCGCAGGATGCCCGCGACGAGGCAGATCAGGTCGCCTCCGGGCGCCCAGCTCAGCAGCAATAGCCCGATCCCCCAGCGCTCGAACCAACGGTGGCCGCGCGCGAGCTGCGTCTCGTTCGCGGGAAACCATTTGCGATCTTTCCAGCGGGTCACGCCGAGACCGATCGCATAAGTGACGAGCGAGCCGATCGTATTGCCCACGGCGGCGACGAGGATCATCAGCCAGATATTCTGGGTGCCGAGGGTCTGCAGCGCCACGAAAACCACTTCTGACTGGAAGGGGATCGGCGTGGCGGCCAGAAGGGCCGAGACGAAGAGGCCGAGCAGGGAGACGTTTTCGAGCATCAGGGCTTTCGTGAAAAGCAGCCGGGAGAACGATCCCGGAAAAGACGAAGGGCGCGCAGGTGATCCGCACGCCCCTTCAATCACGAATTACGGCCCGCGTCAGGCCCCGGATCAGCTCTCGCTGCCGTCTTCGCCTTCGCGCGGCTCGCGCGGCGGGCGCCCGATAACTTCGCGCAGCGCGTCGAGTTCGATGAAATTATCGGCCTGACGACGCAGTTCGTCGGCGATCATCGGCGGCTGCGAGCGGATCGTCGAGACGACCGAGACACGGCAGCCCTGACGCTGAAGGCTTTCGACCAGCGGCCGGAAATCGCCATCGCCAGAGAACAGCACGATATGATCGAGGCGCGGTGCGAGCTCCATCGCGTCGACGGCAAGCTCGATATCCATATTGCCCTTCACCTTTCGGCGGCCCATGGAATCCGTATATTCCTTCGCGGGCTTGGTAACCATCGCGAAGCCGTTGTAATTCAGCCAATCCACCAGCGGACGGATCGGCGAATATTCTTCGCTCTCCAGGAGGGCTGTGTAATAAAACGCGCGCACGAGTTTGCCGCGGCGCTCGAATTCTTGTCTCAACAGCTTGTAATCAATATCAAAGCCAAGCGCCTTGGCGGCCGCATAAAGATTAGATCCGTCTATGAACAGGGCGAGTCGTTCGTCCTTGTAGAACATACAGTCCTCTTGCACAGGTGGGGTGGACCAGATCGCTCATGTGCCGATACGGAAAGGATTAACCGTATCTCAGTCTTGCACAGGCGGGGAGGGCCGACCAGATTTAACTAGGACATATCGCATTTCGCGAGGGAAACGGAATCTGTCTTTATGGACACTAACTATTTGGTCGCTTTAGGGGCGAATTTACCGAGCCAATATGGGTCTCCTCGCGAAACGCTCTGCGCCGCTTTGGAGCGCTTGGAGCAACTGGGTTTTTCCATGGTGGCAATTAGCCGCTTCTGGTCGACGCCCGCCGTTCCCGCTGGGGCCGGTCCCGACTTCGTGAACGCTTGTTGCAAAATGCGATGCAATTTGCAACCTCGCGATGTCCTCGCGCAACTCCATGTCTTGGAAGAAGAATTTGGCCGCGTGCGGGAAGGCCGCTGGAGCGCGCGGGTCATTGATGTTGACCTGATTGCATCAGAGGAGCGGGTTCTGCCGGATCGCGACGCCTTTTTGCGCTGGCAGAATCTTCCGCAGGACGCGCAGCAGCGCGAGGCCCCGAGCGAGCTGATCCTGCCGCATCCGCGCTTGCAGGACAGGGCTTTCGTGCTGATTCCCCTTGCCGAAATCGCGCCGCTCTGGCCCCATCCGGTGACGGGGCAAAGCGTGATGGAGATGCTTGCAGCGCTTCCGGAAGCGGAAAAATCGTCGATTTCTCCGCTATGAGGGGGGCAAAACCCTGCGGGCGGGGTGGATGGGCGCTTGTGTTTCCGCACTGCAAAGCCTAAGTAGGGCCCTCAATCCGAGTTCTTCTGGAGAGATTCATGGCCCGCGTGACGGTTGAAGATTGCGTTGACAAGGTTCCGAACCGCTTCGAGCTGGTAATGCTCGCTTCGCATCGTGCCCGCGAAATCGCTGCTGGCGCTCCCATCACGGTCGAGCGCGACAACGATAAAAACCCCGTCGTCGCTCTGCGCGAAATCGCCGAGGAGACCCAATCAGCCGAGGATCTGCGTGAGCGTCTCATCGAGAGCAACCAGACCCAGATCGAGGTCGACGAGCCCGAAGAGGACTCGATGGCGATGCTCATGGGTGGCGAATCCCCCGATCGTGCCGTCGAGGACGACATGAGCGAAGAGCGCATGTTGCGCGCGCTGATGGACGCGCAAGGGCGCGAGTAATCCACTGATTGGCCGGAACGAGCGCGAATGATCGACGTCGAAGACCTGATCGCGCTCGTCCGCAATTATAATCCCAAGACCGATGCGGATCTGATCCGGAAGGCCTATGCCTACGGTAAGGATATGCATGAAGGGCAGTTCCGGCATTCGGGCGAGCCCTATTTTTCGCATCCCGTCGCGGTGGCGGCGATCCTGACCGAACAGCGTCTGGATGATGCGACCATCGTCACCGCCCTTCTGCACGACACGATCGAAGACACGCGCTCGACCTATGGCGAGGTCGCCGGGATGTTCGGCGAGCAGATCGCCGAGCTGGTCGACGGCGTCACCAAGCTGACCAACCTGCAACTCTCGAACGCGGCCTCGAAGCAGGCGGAAAACTTCCGCAAGCTGTTCATGGCGATGTCGAAAGACCTGCGGGTGATCCTCGTGAAGCTCGCCGACCGCCTGCACAACATGCGCACGATCCGTTCGATGCGGCCGGAAAAGCAGGCTCAGAAAGCGCGCGAGACGATGGAGATCTACGCGCCGCTCGCAGGCCGGATGGGTATGCAGTGGATGCGCGAGGAACTCGAAGACCTCGCCTTCAAGGTACTCAACCCCGAGGCGCGCACCTCGATCATTCGGCGCTTCGTCAGCCTGCAAAAGGAAACCGGCGATGTGATCCCGAAGATCACCGCCGACATCCGCGCGCTGCTCGAAGACGAGGATATCGACGCCGACGTGTTCGGTCGCGCGAAGCGGCCCTATTCGATCTGGCGCAAGATGGAGGAGAAGCAGCTCACCTTCTCGCGCCTGTCGGATATCTACGGCTTCCGCGTTATCACCCGCACCGAGATGGACTGCTACCGGGTCCTCGGGCTGATCCACCACCGCTGGCGTGCGGTGCCGACCCGCTTCAAGGATTATATCAGCCAGCCGAAGACCAACGGCTATCGCTCGATTCACACCACGGTGTCGGGGCGCGACGGCAAGCGCGTCGAGGTGCAGATCCGCACCCGCCAGATGCACGAAGTCGCCGAGGCAGGCGTCGCGGCGCATTGGTCCTATCGCGATGGCGAGCGCGCGCAGAACCCCTTCGCGGTCGATCCGGCGAAATGGTTGGCCTCGCTGAGCGAGCGGTTCTCGGACCCCGATGGCGATGGCGATCACGACGAGTTTCTCGAGAACGTCAAACTCGAGATGTATTCCGATCAGGTCTTCTGCTTCACGCCGAAAGGCGATGTGGTGAAGCTGCCGAAAGGCGCCACTCCGATCGATTTCGCCTATGCGATCCACACGCGTATCGGCAATAGCTGCGTCGGCGCCAAGGTCGACGGCATCCGCGTTCCGCTCTGGACGCGCTTGAAAAACGGCCAGTCGGTCGAGGTGATCACCGCCTCGGGCCAGCGTCCGCAGTTGACCTGGCTCGATATAGTGGCGACCGGGCGCGCCAAGGCGGCGATCCGCAAATCGCTGCGCGAGGAAGATCGCGACCGCTTCATCAAGCTGGGTCAGGAATTGGCACGGGTGGCGTTTGAGCATGTCGGCCGCCGCGTGACCGACAAGGCGCTGCGCACCGCCGGCAAGGCGCTGGGGATCGGCGATCAGGACGAGGTTCTCGCGCGGCTCGGCTCTGCGGAACTTGCGGCCTCGGACGTGTTGGACGCGCTTTACCCGGAACTCGCGCAACGCCGCGAAGGCGCCGAGATCGAGCCGACCCGCGCCGTTCTGGGGCTCGCCGCCGATCAGAGCTTCCGCCGTGCCGATTGCTGCCAGCCGCTCCCGGGAGAGCGGATCGTCGGCATCACCTATCGCGGTAAGGGCGTGGTGATCCACGCCATCGATTGCCCCGCTCTCGAAGAGTTCGAGGATCAGCCCGAACGCTGGGTCGATCTGCATTGGAAAACCGGGCAACACCCGCCTGCCTATACCGCGACGCTCAAGGTCACGATCTCGAACGACGCGGGCGTGCTGGGACATATCTGCACCTTGATCGGCCAGCAGAAGGCAAATATTTCGGACCTCAACTTCGTGGAGCGCAAGCCGGATTTCTATTCGGTGCTCGTAGAGGTCGAACTGTGCGATGCGGAACATATGCATCGCCTGCTTACCGCCCTTGAGGCGGAGAGCGACGTGGCGCAGGTGGAGCGGATCAGGAACCTGTCGCGCAAACCCTGACGCACACGGCGCAGGGGGGAGAAAGGACGGCGGCGTGGTCTTCAGGCGGCGCGAAAAAAGGGGGCTTCTGGCCAACCTGCGCGAGGCGATCTGGCCGCGTTCGGGCTGGTCCCGGGCTTTCCAATACGTCAAGCACCGCGTCAACCGACTGCCCGACCGCCCGCATCGCATCGCCCGCGGCGTCTGGGCCGGGGTCTTGGTCTCGTTCACGCCGCTCTTCGGATTTCACTTCGTCAGCGCGGCGGCCGTGGCCTGGATCATGCGTGGCAATATCCTCGCGGCGATCCTCGCCACCTTCTTCGGCAACCCGGTCACCTTCCCGATCATCGCTGTCTTCTCGACGAAGCTTGGGCACAAGATCCTGGGCGACCGGCTCGATCATGGCGGAGAGCCCGAAAGCCTGCTGCAGACCTTTCAGGCGGCGAGCCACGATCTGCTGCATAACTTCTGGGCGATGTTCACCCCCGAACATGCCGAATGGAGCGGTTTGGAGCGGTTCTTCACCGACGTCTGGCTACCCTACTTGATCGGCGGAATCGTTCCCGGCGTGATCTCAGCGACAATCTGCTACTACGTGTCCTTGCCGATCATCACCGCCTATCAGAACCGGCGGCGTAGTCGGCTCAAGGCGCGGCTCGAGAAGATGCGGGCGAAGATCAAGCGCGAGGAAAGGGCGGCGGCGAAGGCCGAGAAGTCCGAGGATTGAACCGATCCGGCTCGCCGCGTCAGCTTTGCGTGCCGCCTGCGTCCGCCGCGCTCAGCGCGTAGCCGCGCCGTTGCGCCCGGCGGCGAAACCGCTCGGCGGCATGGACCGCTTCGCGCAGGTTGGAGAACCAGCGCAGGCAGGAGGCGCCGGTCTGACCTTGCAGCCCCCATTCGCGCAGCACGGTATATTCCCCGAACAGGTTGTCGGAGACTTCCACGCGATAGAACCGTCGCGATGTCGGCGTGTGTAGAAGGAGATTGAGCATGGCAGTGCCCCTGTATCCCGATTTCGTGAAGTGAATCAGAGCGGAGCGGTTTTGGCCAGCAAAAAGAGGTTAATGCCTTGCTGCCCGCAGCGCGGGCTATGTCCTCAGCTCCAGCGGACTTCGCCCAGGAAGATGTACCCAGCGCCGTATATCGTTTTGATAAGGCGTGGGTTTTTCGGATCTTCGCGAAGCTTCGTACGCAGCCGAGAGATCCGCACATCCATCGCCCGGTCGAAGCTCTCGCCCGCCGCGCCGCCCAAGCTTTCCTGCATCTGCGCGCGGGTGATCAGCCGGTTCGGGCTTTCGAGAAACAGCCGCAGCACCTCCCCCTCGGCATGGGAGAATGAGGTTTCGGCCCCATCTTCCGCGACGAGGAGGTAGCGGTCGAAATGCGCGGTCCAGCCTGCGAAACGGGCGGTTTGCGCCTGCGCGGGACTTTCGCTGCGCCCCTTGCGCAGGCGGGCGCGGATGCGCGCCACGACCTCGGCGGGATCGAAGGGCTTGATGATGTAATCATCCGCACCAAGCTCCAGCCCAGTCACCCGGTCCTGCACCTGCGCGCGGCCCGAGATGATGATGATCGCAGCGCCGGATTCCAGCGCCAGCCGATGCACCAGCGCCAGCCCGTCGCGATCAGGTAGCCCCAGATCGACGAGGCAGACATCCGGCGAAGAGCGCTTCAGCCCAACTTCGAACTCGGTCGCGCGGGCATAGCAGGTCGTGCGAAACCCGGCCTCTTCGAGCGCATCGGAGAGCATCCGGCGAATTTCGGGCTCGTCGTCGAGGATCGCGACAAGGGGGTGGTCGGCACTCATCGAGGCACTCCCGCAAGCAACGCCGCAAGCTGCGCGGCGGTAAAGGGTTTCTGAAGGACCGGGCAGGGGGCCTGCGCGCGCAGCGCATCGCCCGTTGGCAGCGAGGTCATCAGGATCATTGGAACCTGATCGCCGATACTGCGGGCAAGATCCACCCCGCTGCGCGGTCCGGGCAGCTGGATATCCGACAGGACCAGTTCAATGTCGGGCAGGTTCAGAAGCGCCTCGGCCTCGGCGATCGTACCCGCCTCTACGACCGTATGGTCGAGGGCGCGGAGCATGTCTCGGGTGCTGGCGCGGATGTCCTCGTCATCCTCGACCAGCAGAACCATCATAGGGTCGGCTTGCCGGGCGGCGGCTTTCAGCGGTAGCCGCATCGTTACGCGCGCTCCGTCCTCGGTGTTCTCCAGCCGCAGCGTGCCGCCCGCGAGCTTGGTCTGGTCATAGACCATCGACAGGCCGAGCCCGGAGCCCTCCTTGCCCTTCGTCGTGAAGAACGGGTCGAGCGCGTGTTCGAGCGCCTCGTCCGAGAAGCCTCCGCCCTGATCGGTGACGGTGATCTCGACCCAGGTGTCGCGCACTGCGCGGGCCTCGATACTGATCGTGCCGCCCTTCGCCCGCATTGCGTGATTGGCGTTCAGGATCAGGTTCAGAAGGCTGTCCTGCAGCGGCCCGGGATCGAGCAGGATCGGGTCGCTCAGACCGTTATTGGTGAAGTCGAGCGTCACCGGATCGTGCAGCGTCGGCCCCGCCATCGCGGCGAGATCGTCGAAGAGATCGTCCAGCACCACCGCCTGCGGGCGCAGCTCGCGCGGGCCCGAGATCGCGGCGATCCGGTCGAGAAGCGTGCCGCCGCGCCGCGCCGCGCCAAGGGTCGCGCGGATCGCCTCCTGCGCCTCCGCAGGCAGCCCCTCCATCCGTTCGAGCCGCCCCTGCAACCCGAGGATGATCGTCAGCAGATTGGCGAAATCATGCGCCAGCCCCGAGGACAGCTGCGCGGCCAATTCGCGCTTCGCCGTTTGCGCCAGCGCCGCGCGGACCTGCGCTTCGTGCGTGACATCGGTGGAGAGGATATAGATCCCGGTTACCTTGTCCTCGCCCGCGAGATCGGGGGTCAGCGCCACGCGGATGCGGCGGCCCGACGGGTCATGGGTGATCTCGACCACGCTCGCCTCGCCGGCAAGCGCGCGGCGAAAGCAGGGGGTGATCTTGCGATAGGTCTCTGGTCCGAGCGCCTCGCTCGCATGGTGGCCGACCGCATTGGCGAGCGAGCCGGGCATCACAGTTGACAGACGCCGGTTGGAATAGGTGTAGATCAGGTCGCGATCGACCCGCGCGATATGGGCAGGCATCATCTCGGTCACCTGCCGGGTGCGGGCCTCGGTGATGGCCAATTGGCGCGAGGTTTCCTCCAGCGCCATGTTGGTCGCGGCGAGTTCGCGGTTCGCCGCCGCGAGCGCCTCGGCATGGTCGAGGAGCTGACCCGACAACTCTTCGGATCGCGCGCGCAACAGTGCCTCCTGCCGCTTCACCGGCGTGATATCGGTATAGACCGTGACCCAGCCGCCTTCGGGCAGAGGCGCGCCCTCGACCGAGATCGTGCGCCCATTCGCGCGTTGCCGCTCCATGTAATGGGCCTCGAAGGCGCGCGCTGTCTCGACCCGTTCGCGGACGGCGGCCTCGATATCATCCACCTCGCCGTATTCGCCCCGCGTTACGAGGAAGCGAATCGTATCCTCGAAGGTGGTGCCGGGTCGGGTCAGCGCATCGGGTAGGTCGAACATCAGCTGGTATTGCCGGTTCGACACGGCCAGCCGCAGATCGCTGTCGAAGATCGACAGCGCCTGTCCGATGAGGTTCAGCCCCGCCTGTGTCAGCCGCTCGCGGCTTGTTTCGCTCACCTTGCCCCTCCCGCTCCTTGGCTTTTGCTACCACCGGCGGACGGCGCGGCAAAGCGCGTTTCGCTGCGCAGCGAAGTCGTAAGAATTCGTTACAATCACGAAAAGATCACGAAAACTTTGACAGAGACTGTCGAGCCATGCCGAACTGTGCGCGGAGGAGCGCCCAGAGCGGTCGAGGGACGCCGGACATACCGGCGCGAGGGAGGAAAATTTGGCTGACGCAGTCGCGAAGGGGCAGGACTCTGCCCAATCGATTCCTGCGCTTTTGGCGCGGAACGTGGCCCGATACGGTGGCTACCCCGCCTATCGCGAAAAGGAATTCGGGATCTGGCAGAGCTGGAGCTGGGCCGAAGCGGCCGAGGAAATCCGCGCCATGGCGCTGGGTTTCCTGAGCCTCGGCGTGGAGCGGGGCGATCATGTCGCCATCATCGGGCGCAACCGCCCCATGCATTACTGGTCTATGGTCGCGGCGCAGATGTGCGGCGCGATTCCGGTGCCGCTGTATCAGGACGCGGCGGCCGAAGAGATGGCCTATGTGATGGAGCATTGCGGCGCGCGCTTCGTCGTCTGCGGCGATCAGGAGCAGGTCGACAAGATCGTCGAGATCGAGGACCGCATCCATGCGATCACCCATGTCACCTACACCGACAAGCGCGGCATGCGGAAATACGACCACTCGCGGATGAACGCGCTGGAGGACGTGCAGGCCGAAGGCCGCGCGGGCCATTCGCGCTACGAGGCCGAGCTCGACAAGCGCATCGCCGAGCTGACCTATGACAGCACCTGCGTGATGCTCTACACCTCGGGCACGACGGGCAAGCCGAAGGGCGTGGTCCTGTCGAACCGCAACATCATCGAGACCGCGAAGGCGTCCTCGGAATTCGATCACCTGAACCATAATGACGAGGTTCTGGCCTACCTGCCGATGGCATGGGTGGGCGATTTCATCTTCTCGATCGGGCAGGCCTATTGGTCGGGCTTCACCGTGAACTGCCCGGAAAGCCCCGAGACGATGATGATCGACCTGCGTGAGATCGGGCCGACCTATTTCTTCGCGCCGCCGCGGGTCTTCGAGAACCAGCTGACCTCGGTGATGATCCGCATGGAAGATGCGGGCAAGCTGAAGAAGAAGCTGTTCGACCATTACATGAAGGTCGCGCGCGATGTCGGCCCCGACATTCTCGACGGCAAGCCCGTCAGCTTCGGCAAGCGGATGTCCTATGCGCTGGGCAATTTCTTCGTCTATGGCCCGCTGAAGAACACGCTGGGCTTCTCGCGCATCCGCGTGGGCTACACGGCGGGCGAGGCGATCGGGCCGGAGATATTCTCCTTCTACCGCTCGCTCGGGATCAACCTGAAGCAGCTCTACGGCCAGACCGAGGCGTCGGTCTTCATCACCCAGCAGCCCGATGGCGAAGTCCGCGCCGATACGGTGGGCGTGCCGTCGCCGGGCGTCGAGGTGAAGATCGCCGACAATGGCGAGGTTTTCTATCGCAGCCCCGGCACCTTCGTGGAGTATTACAAGAACCCGGAAAGTACGGCCTCGACCAAGGACCCGGAAGGCTGGGTCGCCACCGGCGATGCGGGCTTCTTCGAGGAAGACACCGGCCATCTGCGGATCATCGACCGCGCGAAGGATGTGGGCAAGATGGCCGACGGTCGCCTGTTCGCGCCGAAATATGTCGAGAACAAGCTGAAGTTCTACCCCTCGATCCTCGAGGCGGTGGTGTTCGGCGCAGGGCGCGATCGCTGCACGGCCTTCATCAATATCGACCTCACGGCGGTCGGCAACTGGGCCGAACGCAACAACATCTCCTACGCCTCCTACCAGGAGCTTGCGGGCCACCCGCGCGTCTACGAGATGATCCGCGAACACGTCGAAGAGGTGAATGAAAGCATCGCCGAAGACCCGATGCTCTCGGGCTGTCAGGTCCATCGCTTCCTGATCCTGCACAAGGAACTCGACGCCGATGACGGCGAGATGACCCGGACCCGCAAGGTGCGCCGCAACGTGATCGGCGAGAAATTCGCCGACCTGATCGCGGCGCTCTATGACGGGCGCGACGAGATCTACACCGAAACGGAAGTGACCTACGAGGACGGGCGCAAGGGCTCGATCAAGGCGACGCTGAAGATCGCCGACGCGAAGGTCGTGGCCCCGAAACAGATGGCGGAGGCGGCGGAATGAAAGACATGCAAGACGGATACGTCACCGCCGACGGCCGCCAGATCGGCGGGGTCATCATGGAGATGAAGAACATCACGCTGCGCTTCGGCGGGGTGGTGGCGATCAAGGATATCTCCTTCGACATCCGCGAGGGCGAAATCCGCGCGATCATCGGTCCGAACGGCGCGGGGAAATCCTCGATGCTGAACGTCATCTCGGGCTTCTATATCCCGACCGAGGGCGAGGTGTTCTACAAGGGCGTCAAGCGCGGGCCGATGAAACCCTATCAGGTCGCGCGTCTCGGTATCGCACGCACCTTCCAGAACATCGCGCTGTTCGACGGCATGTCGGTGCTCGACAACATCATGACCGGTCGGCTGACCCATATGAAGAAGGGTCTCGTGGCGCAGGCAGGTTGGTGGTGGACCGGTGCCGCCGCCGAGGAACACGATAACCGCGAGAAGGTCGAGAAGATCATCGACTTCCTCGAGATCCAGAATATCCGGAAAACGCCGGTGGGGCGTCTGCCTTACGGCCTGAAGAAGCGAGTGGAACTGGCGCGCGCGCTTGCCGCGGAGCCGAAGATCCTGCTGCTCGACGAGCCGATGGCCGGGATGAACGTCGAAGAGAAAGAGGACATGAGCCGCTTCATCCTCGACGTGAACGACGAATTCGGCACCACCATCGTCCTGATCGAACACGATATGGGCGTCGTGATGGATCTCTCCGACCGCGTGGTCGTGATGGATTACGGCAAGAAGATCGGTGACGGCTCGCCCGACGAGGTGCGCAACAATCAAGACGTGATCGACGCCTATCTGGGGGTGGCCCATGACTGAGACCATCCGCTTCGCAATTCAGACATCGGAGGCGCGTCATGCCTGATATCGTTCTCTACGCCGCCGAGGTGACGCTGAACGGCCTGATGGCCGGGGTGCTCTACGCGCTCGTGGCTCTGGGCTTCGTGCTGATCTTCAAAGCTTCCGGCATCTTCAACTATGCGCAGGGCGTGCTCGCACTCTTCGCGGCGCTGACGCTGGTCGGCATCCAGAAGGGTCAGGTGCCCTTCGCCCATCTCATCAACGCGATGACGGGCAATCACTACACGAACTTCCCGTGGGAGATTCCGGCGATCGTCGCGATACTGCTTGCGGCGGGCGTGATGGTGATCCTCGCGATCATCATCGAAAAGCTGGTGCTCAAGCATCTGGTCAACCAGGCGCCGATCATCCTCTTCATGGCGACAATCGGGATGGCCTATTTCCTCGAAGGCTTCGGGGACGTGATGTGGGGCTCGGACATCAAGACGCTCGATGTGGGGCTGCCGCAGGGCATCAACGAGACCATCGACACCGTCACTTACAACATGTTCGGCTACGGCTTCTTCATCGACAATCTCGATATCGTCGCGGCCATCGTCGCGGTGCTGCTGGTGGCCGCGCTGACCGTTTTCTCGCAGTACTCCAAGCAGGGCCGGGCGTTGCGTGCCGTGGCAGACGATCACCAGGCCGCGCTTTCGGTCGGGATATCGCTGCGCTTCATCTGGATCCTCGTCTGGTCCATCGCAGGCTTCGTCGCGCTGGTCGCGGGCATCATGTGGGGCTCGAAATCGGGCGTGCAGTTTTCGCTTTCGCTGATTGCGCTCAAGGCGCTGCCGGTGCTGATGCTGGGCGGCTTCACCTCGATCCCCGGCGCCATCGTCGGCGGTCTGATCATCGGTGTGGGCGAGAAACTGTTCGAACTGCTGATCGGGGCGCCCTTCCTTGGCGGCGCGACCGAGAACTGGTTCGCCTATGTCCTCGCGCTCGTCTTCCTCGTGTTCCGGCCGCAGGGTCTGTTCGGCGAGAAGATCATCGAGAGGGTCTGACCGATGATCACGATGCTGTCACGGCAAGGTGAGAAAAATCTTGATCGCGTCGCAGGGGTGCGACAAGCTGCCGCATATCGTGGCGTCAACGGGAGGGGAGCCCAGTGTCGTCGCGCTGATGTGACGATCATTGGGAGGACCGTTACCGATGAAGACCTGCGCAACCGTGTTCACGATTGGCTGGGGAGCTGCGCTCGCGTTCGGATGGATCGCGCTGGCCGCGCCGCCGGAAGAACCGACCACCTTGCAAACACTGAATATCGTGCTGGCCGCCCTGGGGGCGGGTGCCGGGCTCTGGGCCTGGGTGAGGATCCGGCGCGGCGACTGCTGACGGGGGACGACGCGCTCTCCCTGGCGAAAGGGAGAGGCTGATGTTTTACCGCGAAGCAGGTGATTTCAAGACATCCTACCGGGAGGACAGCCAGACCTTCCCGATCAAGTTCGACCGGCTACGCTATTACGCGGTGCTGGTGGTCGCTTTCGGGATCGTGCCGCTGTTCATCAACGACTACTGGGCGAACGCGGTCGCGGTGCCCTTCCTGATCTACGCCATCGCGGCGATCGGGCTGAACATCCTCGTGGGCTATGCCGGGCAGGTCAGCCTTGGCACCGGCGGCTTCATGGCGGTGGGCGCCTATTCCGTCTACAAACTGATGACGGCCTTCCCGGACATCAACATCTTCTTCCACGTGATCATCGCGGGATTCATCACGGCGGCAGTCGGCGTGATCTTCGGCCTGCCGAGCCTACGCATCAAGGGTTTCTACCTCGCGGTGGCGACGCTGGCGGCGCAGTTCTTCCTCGTCTGGCTCTTCAACAAGGTGCCGTGGTTCTACAATTACTCGGCCTCGGGTCAGATCAACGCGCCCGAGCGCACCGTGTTCGGCGTGTTCGTGACTGGCGCGCAGACCTCGGCGATGGCGAAATACATGTTCTGCCTCGTGATGCTGACGCTGGTGGCGCTGGTCGCGCGCAACCTGACGCGTGGCACCGTGGGGCGAAAATGGATGGCGATCCGTGACATGGATATCGCCGCCGAGATCATCGGGGTGAACCCGCTGACGACGAAACTGTCGGCCTTCGCGGTCAGTTCCTTCTTCATCGGCATCGCGGGTGCTCTGTTCTTCGCGGTCTACCTTGGCGCGGCGGAAGTGGGCGAAGCCTTCGGCATCCAGAAGTCCTTCCTGATCCTTTTCATGGTGATCATCGGCGGTCTGGGCTCGATCTTCGGCTCGTTTGCGGGTGCTGCCTTCCTCGTGCTGCTGCCGGTCTTCCTCAAGAACGTGCTCGTCGGCACCTTCGGTTGGCCCACGGATCTCGCCGCGCATATCGAGCTGATGATCGTGGGCGGGCTGATCGTGGCCTTCCTGATCGCGGAACCGCATGGCCTCGCACAGCTCTGGCGCGTCGCGAAAGAGAAACTCCGGCTTTGGCCCTTCCCGCACTGAGGGCCGGGCCGCCCAACACAAAGAACCGGGAAACGCCCGGCGCAAAACTCGAACATTCTGGGAGGAGAACCGAATGAAGAAGACCCTAACCGCATTGGTCGCGGCGGCGATGACGCTGACCACGGCCCCGGCTTTCGCCGAACTGGTGGTGCCGAACCTCAGCTATCGCACCGGGCCCTATGCCGCGAACGGCATCCCCTACGCCGATGGCTTCAACGACTATTTCACCCTGCTCAACGAGCGTGACGGCGGCATTGGCGGTGAGATGGTCAAGACGCCCGAATGCGAAACCGCCTATAACACCGAGAAGGGCGTGGAATGCTATGAGTCCACCAAGGGCGAAGGCGCGCTGGCCTATAACCCGCTCTCGACCGGCATCACCTATCAGCTGATCCCGAAGGTCACCGCTGACGGCATCACGCTCTACACCCCGGGCTACGGCCGCACTTCGGCCGCGAACGGCAAGGTGTTCAAGTGGGTCTTCAACTTCCCGGCCAACTACTGGGATGGCGCCTCGGTTGCGATCAAACACATCATTGACCAGGAAGGTGGCGACATCAAAGGCAAGAAAATCGCGCTGGTCTACCACAACTCTGCCTACGGCAAGGAGCCGATCCGCACGCTCGAAGAGCTGTCCAAGAAGCACGGTTTCGAGCTGTCGACCCTGCCCGTGGACCATCCCGGTCAGGAGCAGAAGTCGCAGTGGCTTCAGATCCGTCGTGACAAGCCCGACTATGTCCTGATGTGGGGCTGGGGCGTCATGAACCAGGTCGCCATCCAGGAAGCCGTCAACATCCGCTTCCCGATGGATCACTTCATCGGCGTCTGGTGGTCGGGTTCGGAGAACGACGTGGCTCCGGCAGGCGACAAGGCCTCGGGCTACAAGGCGCTCTCGTTCCACGGCACCGGCATGGACTACCCGGTCTATGACGACCTGAAGAAATATGTCGTCGATGCCGGCAAGGCCTCGGGTGCGGGCGACGAGGTCGGCACGATGCTCTACTCGCGCGGCATGTACGCGGCGATGATCATTTCGGAAGCGATCCGCAAGGCGCAGGAAATGACCGGCAAGTCGAACGTCAACGCCGCCGAAGTGCGCGACGGTTTCGAGAACCTCGACCTGACCGAAGCCCGTCTGGAAGAGCTCGGCCTGCCGAACTTCGCCCAGCCGATCAAGGCGAGCTGCGAGAACCACGGGGGCCCCGGCTCCGCCAAGGTCTTCCAGTGGGATGCCGCTGCGAAGAAGTGGAACGAAGCCTCCGACTGGATCGAATCCGACAAGGACGTGCTCAACCCGCTGATCGAAGAAGATTCCGCAGCCTTCGCTTCGGAAAACGGCATCACCAACCAGTGTAACTGATCGAAAACGGCCTCCGGCGCGCGCCGCCGGGGGCCACCCCAACGTCCCGGAGAGAACCATGCTCGACGCTTCGAAATCCGACACGACCCTGCTCGAGGTCAACAATATCGAGGTGATCTACAATCACGTCATCCTCGTGCTCAAAGGGGTCAGCCTGAGCGTGCCCAAGGGCGGGATCACCGCGCTTCTTGGCGGCAACGGCGCGGGCAAGACGACGACGCTCAAGGCGATCTCCAACCTGCTCAAATCCGAGCGCGGCGAGGTGACCAAAGGCTCGATCACCTATCGCGGCGAACGGGTGCAGGACGGCTCCCCCGCCGATCTGGTCCGCAAGGGCGTGATCCAGGTGATGGAGGGGCGGCATTGTTTCGAACACCTGACCGTCGAGGAAAACCTGCTGACCGGTGCCTATACCCGCAAGGACGGGCGCGCCGCGATCCAGGACGATCTGGAAATGGTCTACACCTATTTCCCGCGCCTCAAGGAGCGCCGCAAATCGCAGGCGGGCTATACCTCGGGCGGGGAGCAGCAGATGGTCGCGATGGGCCGCGCGCTGATGAGCCGCCCCGAGACGATCCTGCTGGACGAACCTTCGATGGGTCTCGCGCCGCAACTGGTGGAGCAGATCTTCGAGATCGTGAAATCGGTCAACGAGAACGAAGGCGTCACATTCCTTCTGGCCGAGCAGAACACCAACGTCGCGCTCCGCTATGCGCATTACGGCTACATTCTGGAGAGCGGCCGCATCGTGATGGACGGTCCCGCGAAGGAATTGCGCGAGAACCCGGACGTGAAGGAATTCTACCTCGGCATGTCCGACGAAGGCCGCAAGAGCTTCCGCGACGTGCGCAGCTATCGCCGCCGGAAACGCTGGCTGGCGTGACGCTAACCTACTGATTCAATTAAATTGCTGCGCAGCATTTTCGGCGCGGCACAGGGGCGGTCTGTCCGCTGAACTGAAAGGGTCGAGAGATGCGCGAACATTTCGACGAATTGGAAACCCGCAGCGCCGACGCGCGTGAGGCCTCTTTGGCGGAGTGCCTGCCGGCTCTGATCGGCGCGGCGATGACGGCTCCGGGGATCGCGGCGCATCTGCAAGGCGTCGACCCGAGAGCTGTCACATCGCGCGAGGCGCTCGCGAAGCTACCGGTGCTACGCAAGTCCGACCTCGGCTCTGCGCAGAAAGGCGCGCCACCCTTCGGCGGGCTGGTCATGAAACCCGCGCATGCCTTCGCCCATATCTTCCAGTCGCCCGGTCCGATCTACGAGCCCGGCGATGTCAGTTACAATTGGTGGCGGCTGGGGCGCTTCGTCCATGCCGCAGGCGTCGGTCCGGGCGATATAGTGCAGAACTGCTTTGGTTACCACCTCACCCCGGCGGGGATGATGTTCGAAAATGCCGCGCGCACGGTCGGCGCCGCCGTCCTGCCCGCAGGCACCGGCCAGACGGAGCTGCAGGTCCGCGCCGCCGCCGATATCGGCTCGACGGTTTACGCGGGCACGCCCGATTACCTGCGCATCATCCTCGAGAAAGCCGAAGAGATGGGCGAGGCTCTGGAAATCACCAAGGCCACCGTGTCGGGCGGCGCACTCTTCCCGAGCCTGCGCCAGAGCTATGCCGACCGCGGGATCTCCTGCCTGCAATGTTACGCCACCGCCGATCTGGGCAACATCGCCTATGAGAGCGCCGCGATGGAGGGGATGATCGTGGACGAAGGCGTGATCGTCGAGATCGTCCGCCCCGGCACCGGCGATCCGGTGGCCCCCGGCGAGGTCGGCGAGGTCGTCGTGACCACGCTCAATCCCGACTACCCGCTGATCCGCTTTGCCACCGGCGATCTCTCGGCGGTGATGGAGGGGACCAGCCCCTGCGGGCGCACCAACATGCGCATCAAGGGCTGGATGGGCCGCGCCGATCAGACCACCAAGATCAAGGGCATGTTCGTACGCCCCGAACAGGTGGCGAGCTTCGTCTCCGCCCATGCAGAGGTGCAGAAGGCCCGCGTCATCGCCACGCGCGACGGCGAGATGGACGTGATGACCGTGCAGATCGAAACCGAGGCCGACGACCCGACGCGTTTCGACGGCGGCGTGCGCGCGGCGCTCAAGATGAAAGGCGTGATCGAACTGGTGGCGCCGGGGTCGCTTCCGAATGATGGTAAGGTCATCGACGACCAGCGCAGCTACGACTGAGGAACCCAGCCGCGATCTCAGGGGTTTCCTCGCGTAAGAGAGATGGAGGACCCCATGCGTAAACTTCTTCTGACAGGTGCCGCGATCGCGGCGCTAGGCCTTCCCGCCCATGCCGCCGATCTGGCGTTGCTTCTGGGCAATTCCAATTACCAGCGGATCGACGATCTTCGCTCGGGCACCGCGCTGACTGATAGCGAAGCGAAGCTGCAGACGGCAGGTTTCTCGGTGCTGATCGAGGATGACGCCGACGCCGCCGAGATCCGCTCCCGCTTCCGCGATTTCGTGACCCGCGCGCCCGAGGCCGACCGGCTGGTCGTGGCGCTCTCGGGCCGCTTCGCCCATTCCGACGGCGAGACGTGGTATCTGCCGGTCGATGTCCGCGACACCTCGCTGCCCGAAGCGGTGAGCGAGGCGTTGCCGCTGTCCGCCGTGATGACGGTTCTGGCCGCGCACCCGGGCCGCGCGGTGCTGCTGCTTGGCGCGGCGGATGACGCGGGCAACGGCAACGGCCTGACCCAACCCGGGATCGGCACGCTCGACATTCCGCAAGGTGTGACGGTGCTGCGCGGCAGCCCGAAAAACGTCGCGAGCCTGATGTCGGGCAATCTGACCGAGCCTGGCGCCTCGCTGATGCGGTCGGCGCAATCTGCAGACCTGACCGCCAGTGGCTACATGACGCAAGATCTTACCCTGGTCACGGAGCCGACGGGGAAGAAACCCGCCCCGGTGAAGACCCCCGAAGCAGACCCGTCTGCCCCGTATTGGGACATGGCGCGCTCCGAGGATTCGATCACCGCCTATCAGCTCTATCTCGACCGCTACCCGAATGGCGCGAATGCCGCTCAGGCGAAACAGCGCATCCAGCAACTGCGTGACGAACCGCAGCAGAAAGCGAAGGCCGCGGAGGAGGCGCTGAACCTTAGCCGCGACCAGCGCCGCGAGGTGCAGCAGTACCTGACGATCCTGAAATTCGACCCGAAAGGCGTCGACGGCATCTTCGGGCCGGGCTCGCGCGGGGCGATCGCGCGCTGGCAGAAGGCCAACGGCTTCGACGATACGAGCTACCTGACCCGCGCACAGCTCACCGCGCTCACGGCGCAGGGCGAGAAGCGCGCCGCCGAGCTGAAGGCAGAGGCCGAGGCGCGTCAGGCCAAGATCGACCAGCAGGACCGTGCCTATTGGGAGCAGACCGGCAAGGCGGGCGATGAGGCGGGGCTGCGCGCCTATCTTAAAAAATATCCCGACGGTCTGTTCGCGGAACTCGCGCAGGAGCGTCTCGACAAGATCGAAGCGGATCGCCGCTCCGAGGCTCAGGCTGCGGATCGCGCAGACTGGGACGCCGCGCGCAAAGCCGACACCATCGCCAGCTACCGGGATTATCTCGCAAGCCGCTCCGACCCGGCCTTCAAAGCCGAGGCCGAGGCACGCATTGCCGAGCTGCAGCAACAGAATCAGCAAAGCGACGCGATGGATGCGGCCGCCGCGAAAGAGGCCGCCCTCAACCTGCCCGGCGTCGCGAAATCGCTGGTGGAGCAACGCCTTGCCCAGATGGGCCTGAAGCCCGGCAAGGTCGACGGTGTGTTCGACAAGGATACGCGCCGCGCGATTCGCCGCTATCAGACTGCGGGCGGGCTGGAAGCTACAGGCTATCTCGATCAGGCCACCGTGGCGCAGCTTCTGGCCGGGGCGATCGGCGTGCAATAAGCGCCGATCTCTCTCAGCCTCGAAACGCTGAAAAAAGGAAAAGGCCGCGCCGGGAAATCCCTGGCGCGGCCTTTATTCGTTTCGGCTCGGCTGCCTCAGCCCTGGCGGGCTTTGAAGCGCTTCTGCGTCTTGTTGATCACGTAGACGCGGCCTTTGCGGCGCACGACCTGGCAATCGCGATGACGCTGCTTGAGCGAGCGGAGCGAGTTGCGGACCTTCATCGGCCTTCTCCTGTATCGCGGCGCGCGGTGCGCCTTGAAAAACGAATGCCCCGGGCTTGCAAGCCGGGGGCGGTGAATAGATGGTGGGCGGTACTGGGATCGAACCAGTGGCCACTACGATGTCAACGTAGTGCTCTACCGCTGAGCTAACCGCCCACACCCGTTCGACCCCGTTGGTGCCTTTGATTCGCGCTTGCGGCTAGGCCGCGAAGGGAACCGAAAGGCGCGGTGTCGCGTCGGTCTGGGGGTCTATATAAAGAGTCGAAACGGCTTTCAAGAGGCTTTTGGCGCGAAAGCGTTCCGGTGTAGGATATTAAGCGATCATAAGAGGTTTCATGTCCGACATCCCAGCCCTTTTGCCGCCGTTCCGGCTGGATCGCCCCAAGGCGTTGCGGACCGCTGCGGTCTTCGCCTCGCCCCATTCCGGTGCACACTACCCGCATAGCCTGCAGGAACGCGCCGTTCTGGACATGCTGCGCCTGCGGTCTTCCGAAGACGCCTTCGTCGATGAGCTGCTGGCGGATGTGCCGCAATTCGGCGCCCCGCTTCTCTGTGCGCAATATCCGAGGGCCTGGGTCGATCTCAACCGGGCGGAGGACGAACTTGATTCGGCGCTGATCGCCGGGCTGGACAGGGCGCATCCCGGACCGCGCGTCGCGGCTGGTCTCGGGGTGATTCCCCGCGTGGTATCCGGTGCGCGGGCGATCTATCGCGGCAAGATTCCGTTGATCGAGGCCGAGGCGCGGATCAACCATGTCTGGCGGCCCTATCACGCGCAGCTTGAAGCGCTGATGGCCGAGGCGCATGGCGCTTTCGGGCAAGCGATTCTGCTCGACATGCATTCGATGCCCTCCGAGGCGCTGGCCACGACCGGCCCGCGCCGCGCGGAGATCGTGCTCGGCGATCGCTACGGCACCAGCGCCGACCGGGAGATCGTGCGCGAGATCGAACTGATCTTCGAAGGCGAGGGGCTGAACGTCGCGCGCAACAGCCCCTTTGCCGGTGCCTATATCACCCAGCGATACGGGCATCCGCGCGAGGGCTATCACGCGATCCAGATCGAGATCGACCGCGCCCTCTACATGGATCAGCACCGCATCGCGCCGAACGAGAATTTCAATACGTTCGCGGCGCTGATGAGCCGGGCGGCGCGTCAGATTGCTGATCTCGGGGCACATCCGCTGCGCCACGCAGCGGAGTAAGTCACTCCCCGTCCCAGCCGCGCCCGTTGCGGATCGCATCCGCCCCGAATCGCGCCCGGATCGCATCTTTGGCCCGCTCCGCGCTTGCGCGCTTCCCCGCATAAGGGTCGAGCAGGTCGCCTGCCGGATCGCGCCCATCCGCCGCCATGAGGTCCGAGAACCCGATCCCGATCAGTCGGTAGGCCTGCCCCTTCGGCAGCTTGTCGAACAGCGTCTCCCCCGCCCGATAGAGCGTGTCGGCCAGCTGGCTCGGCTCTTCCAGCCGGGTCTGCCGGGTCACCGTCGCGAAATCCGCCTTTTTCAGCTTCAGCGTCACGGTCCGCCCCGCCAGATCGCGCGCCTTCATCCGGGCCGAGACCTTCTCGGCCAGATGCCACAGCTTGCCCATCAGTGCCTCGCGATCGGCGATGTCAGTGTTGAAGGTGGTCTCGTTCGACACGGATTTCATCGGCGAGTCGGGAGAGACCCGGCGGGCATCATGGCCGTTCGCCAGTTCGAACAGGCGCCGCCCAGACGCGCCGAAGCGATCCCCCATCCGCGACAGCCCCGCGCGGCGAATATCGGCAAGCGTGCGGATGCCTGCACGCCCCAGGGCCGAGCGCGTTGCCGCCCCCACGCCCCAGAGGATCGACACCGGCTTGTCGCGGAGGAACTCTTCCGTATCGCCGCGCCCGATCACCGAAAACCCGCGCGGCTTGTCGAGATCCGAGGCGATCTTGGCGAGGAACTTGTTATGCGAAAGACCGACCGAGGCGGTGACCCCGATCTCCGTCTCGATCTCGCGCGCAAGCCGCGCCATCAGGAGGGCAGGGGGCGCATGGTGCAGCCGCTCCGTGCCGCCCAGATCGAGGAACGCCTCGTCGAGCGAGAGCGGCTCGATCAGCGGCGTCAGCTCCACCATTTTCGCCCTGATCTCGCGCGAGACGCTGGCGTAGTGCTCCATCCGCGGCTTGATGATCACCGCATCGGGGCAAAGCTTGCGCGCCTGAAACATCGGCATCGCCGAGCGCACCCCTGAGATTCGCGCGATGTAGCAGCAGGTCGTCACCACCCCGCGCGTGCCGCCGCCCACGATCACCGCTTGCGAAGACAGCTCCGGATTGTCGCGCTTCTCGACCGAAGCATAGAAACTGTCGCAATCGATATGTGCGATGGGCAGGTCGAACAGCTCCGGATGCGCCACGATGCGCGCCTTGCCGCAGGCGGGGCAACGCTTCGGCGCCTCGTCAAAACTCTTCAGGCAATGGCGACAAAGGGCAGGCATGGGCTCTCGATCCGGGGGTGTATCCCTTAGATACTCTCTCTTCGCCTTGGCGGAAATATCCCGGGCTGAATTGGCGCAGCCAAGGGGGCAGCGCCCCTTGATGTTAACGAAAAAGGGGCGGATCGCTCCGCCCCTCTCAATCCGTCTTCAGGTGGCTCTTAGTGCAGCGGCACGCCATCGGCGGGTTTCGTGCCACCCAAGGGGGCCACGTGACCGCCGACGATCAGCCCGTTCGGGCCAGCCGTGACTTCGACCGTCGCGCCGTCCATAACTTCGCCGCCAAGGATCGCCTCGGCCAGCGGATCCTGCAGCGAGCGCTGGATCACCCGCTTCAGGGGGCGCGCGCCATAGACCGGGTCGTAGCCTGCATCGGCGAGCCACTTGTGAGCCGACTCGTCCAGATCCAGCGTGATCTTGCGCTGTGCCAGACGTTTCTCCAGCCGCTTGAGCTGGATTTCCACGATCCCGTCCATGTCCTTGCGGTTCAGGCGATCGAAGATCACCATCTCGTCGAGACGGTTCAGGAATTCGGGGCGGAAATGCGCCCGCACCGCATCCATCACCTGACGCTTGGCCTCGCCTGCATCCGAACCATCCGGCAGCTGGCTGAGCGCTTGCGAGCCGAGGTTCGACGTCAGCACGATCAGCGTCTGCTTGAAGTCGACCGTGCGGCCTTGACCATCGGTCAGCACACCATCGTCGAGCACCTGCAGCAGCACGTTGAACACGTCCGGATGCGCCTTCTCGACCTCGTCGAACAGCACGACCTGATAGGGACGCCGCCGGACCGCCTCGGTCAGAACGCCACCCTCGTCATAGCCGACATACCCGGGCGGGGCACCGATCAGCCGGGCCACGGAGTGCTTCTCCATGAACTCGGACATGTCGATCCGCACCATCGCCTGATCGTCGTCGAACAGGTAGTTGGCGACCGCCTTGGTCAGCTCGGTCTTACCCACACCGGTCGGGCCGAGGAAGAGGAACGAGCCCAGCGGGCGGTTCTCGTCGTTGAGCCCCGCACGTGCACGGCGCACGGCGTTCGACACGGCGGTGATCGCTGCATTCTGACCGACGACGCGCTTGTGTAGCTCGTCTTCCATCTTCAGCAGCTTCTCGCGCTCGCCCTCCAGCATTTTGGAGGTCGGGATGCCGGTCCAGCGTTCGACCACTTCGGCGATCTGCTCGGGGCGCACCGATTCCTCGACCATCAGCTCTTCGCCTTCGGCCTCATCGGCCGCGGCGAGCTGCTTCTCGAGGCTCGGAATGATGCCGTAGCTCAGCTCGCCAGCGCGGGCGAGATTGCCTTCGCGCTTGGCCTGATCCAGTTCGGCCCGGGCCTTGTCGAGTTGCTCCTTGAGGTTGCGGCCCGATTCCAGCTTGTCACGCTCGGCCTGCCACTTGGCAGTCATTTCCGAGGCGCGATCCTGCAGATCCGCCAATTCCTTCTCGAGCTTCTCGAGACGATCCTTCGAAGCGGTATCGTCCTCTTTCTTCAGCGCTTCCGCTTCGATCTGCATCTGCAGGATCTGACGGTCGAGCGCATCGAGCTCCTCGGGCTTGCTGTCCACTTCCATGCGCAGGCGCGAGGCGGCCTCGTCCACGAGGTCGATCGCCTTGTCGGGCAGGAAGCGGTCGGTGATGTAGCGATGCGAGAGTGTCGCAGCCGAGACCAGCGCCGAGTCGGAGATCTTCACCCCGTGGTGGAGTTCGTATTTCTCCTTGATACCGCGCAGGATCGAGATCGTGTCCTCGACCGTCGGCTCTTCCACCATCACGGGCTGGAAGCGCCGAGCCAGTGCCGCGTCCTTCTCGACATATTTGCGATACTCATCAAGCGTCGTGGCGCCCACGCAGTGCAGCTCACCACGGGCCAGCGCCGGCTTGATCAGGTTCGCCGCGTCCATCGCGCCGTCGGATTTCCCGGCACCCACGAGCGTGTGCATCTCGTCGATGAACAGGATGATTTCGCCCGCAGCGGCCTCGATTTCCTTGAGGATCGCTTTCAGACGCTCTTCGAATTCACCGCGGTATTTCGCACCGGCGATCAGCGCGCCCATGTCGAGCGCGAGGAGCCGTTTGTCGCGCAGCGATTCCGGTACGTCACCGTCGATGATGCGCAGCGCGAGGCCTTCCGCGATCGCGGTCTTACCCACGCCGGGTTCACCGATCAGAACCGGGTTGTTCTTGGTCCGGCGGCTGAGCACCTGCATGGTGCGCCGAATCTCGTCATCACGACCGATGATCGGGTCGATCTTGCCTTGCTCGGCAGCCTCGGTCAGATCGCGCGCATATTTCTTGAGCGCCTCATAGCCCTCTTCGGCCGAGGCCGAATCCGCCGTGCGGCCCTTGCGCAGGTCGTTGATCGCGGCGTTGAGCTTCTGCGCCGTCACAGCGCCCGCATCGAGCGCGTCCTTGGCGCGCGTGTTCACCATGGCCAGAGCCATCAGAACACGTTCGACCGGCACGAAGCTGTCGCCCGCTTTCTTGGCGATCTTCTCGGCCTCGTCGAGCACGCGCACGAGGCTTTGCTCGACATAGACCTGCCCGTCGCCGCCCGACACTTTCGGCAGTTTCGACACCGCCAGATCGACGGCCTCGAGCACGCGGGCAGGCTCGCCACCGGCGCGCTTGATCAGATTGGCCGACAGCCCCTGATCGTCATCCATCAATGCCTTCAGAAGATGCTCGGGCACCACACGTTGATGACCCTCGCGCATCGCGATCGTCTGCGCGGCCTGAAGGAAGCCGCGAGACCGCTCCGTGAACTTCTCCATGTTCATCGGCATTCTCCTTTTTTAAAGCCCCCGGGATGTGTCTGGCCCTGTATTAGGCGCCGTCCTGGCCGGGTCTCGCTATGAAAAATGGGATGTGGCATGCGCCGCTTCAAGTCTTTTCGATGGACCATTTCGCCGCAGGAGGAAACCAGACCGCAAGGTTTAGCGTTTACGTGAAGACAAGCATAGAGGACGACCACAGAGGAGGGTCCTTGTCCATGCACCATGGCAACGCCACGCATATCGCGCGCCTGATCTACAATGCCGCGCAACGCCGTTTTGAGGCGATCGTAGAATTCTTCATCCCCGGGGTCGCGCAGCCGCTGCGGGTGCCCGTCAGAATCGAAGCCAGCCAGAACATCCCACATCGACAGCTTACTCGCGCGCTGACCCGAGAAGCGCAGCGCCGTGGTATCGGCGGGCTGTGAACCCGCGAACGGCTTGACGTAGCGGTGATTGATCCGCATCAGGGGGCGATCTTGAAAAGGAGCGCTCTGCGATGACCGACATGACCCTGCCCGCCGACGACCGTCTCATCGTCGCCCTCGACGTGCCGAGCGCCTATGAAGGCCTCGTGCTGGCAAACCAGTTGGGCGACTCGGTGTCCTTCTACAAGATCGGTCTGGGGATGCTCACCGGCGGTGGCCTCGCGCTGGCGAGCGAGCTGAAGCAGGATCAGGGCAAGCGCATCTTCCTCGACATGAAGCTGTTCGATATCGGTGCGACGGTGGAAAACGCGGTGCGCGGTCTGGCGCAGTTCGACCTTGATTTCCTCACCGTGCATGGCGACCCCTATGTGGTTAAGGCCGCGAAGGAAGGCGCCGCGGGCACCGACCTGAAAATCCTCGCCGTGACAATCCTGACCTCGCTCGACCGGGAAGACCTGAACGGCGCGCTCATCAAGGAGGGTGCGATCAGCGATCTCGTCGCCGAACGTGCGGGCCGTGCATTCGACGCGGGTGCCGATGGCGTGATCGCTTCGCCGCAGGAAGCGGCGATGATCCGGGCGCTGCCCGAGGCAACCGGCAAGCTGATCGTGACGCCGGGCGTGCGCCCGACCGGGGCCGACCTCGGCGACCAGAAGCGGATCGCGACCCCGGCAGCCGCCGTGGACGCAGGCGCTGACCATATCGTCGTTGGCCGCCCAATCCACCGCGCGCCCGATCCGCGCGCCGCGGCGGAAGCGATCCTCCAAGAGCTTCGGGGCTGACTGGCGCTTAGGTCACTGGCCATCGCCGCCGGTAGCCGGGCCACTCGTCTTCGAGTTCGGCGCGACTTCGACCTTCGCGGCATTCGGATCTGACATCTGCTGTTCGCTCGGTGGATCGGTGGCGGCCTCATCGCCCCCGTCAACCGGCGTATCCGCAACCAACCAGACCACGACACCCAGCGCCGCGACCAGCGCCACAAGGGTGAGTATCAGGCCGCCGATACTGCTTTGTCGGTTCGAATCCTTGGCCATTTCTGCTCGCCTCTTCGCTTTGGTCCCTCGGTAAAGGAAACGCGAGGCAATGGCCTGCGTTCCTCCTCCTGTCCTCAGATAGGCGGAGCGCGGCGCAAAATGAAACGGCGCCCCGCAGGACGCCGCTTCACTTGCGCGTGATCCAGAAGGGCGGAAATCAGTTCGATCCGCCGCTCTGCGTGGTGGCCTCGGCGGCAGCGCCGCTGGTGTCGGTGCTGCCGCTGTCGCTAGCCGCGGTATCGCCCGCCGCAGCATCGCCCGAGGCGGTCGCGCCCGACGAATCCGCCGGGGCAGCGGAGTCGCTGTTTTCGATCGTGACCGAAGTGGAGCTTGCGTCGCTTTCTGCGGGCGCGGTGGTGGCGCTTTCATCCCCGGGCGCCATCATCAGCCAAAGGACGATACCGAGCGCAACGACGACCGCGCCCAGAACGAAGTAGATGCCGCCCAGACCCGAGCGTTCGTGATTATGCGTGTCAGACATGATGATCTCCTGTCGATTTTCATCTCTCTCTGCGTATTGGCGAGAGAACATCGATAGGCCGCTTCCAGTTCCCGGGGTGCGCGGGAACCCGCCGGGCGGGGTTTCGTCACACGGGGTCAGTTCTCGTTGATATCGTCATGCCAGTGCTTCACCTGACCGCGTCGCACGCCCATCAGCTTGCGCAGCGCGAGCCATGCGATGATCGACAGAATCGCGAAGGTGATCAGCGTGATCGGGACCGAATTTCCGACGATGCCGATCCAGACGAGCGCGCCCGTGACGACGGCCCCGATCGAGAAGCCGAGGAAGATGAAGCCGGGGATGATCATCTCTGCGACGCCCAGCACAAGACCGGCGACGACCCAGACCCACGGGAGTTGCCACAGGTCCATCATGCTTTCCTCAGCAGTTGGAAAGCGTCGGTGAAGGCTTCGAGGGCTGCGGCGGGCAGTATCACGGTCTGCTTGCCTTCGCCCTTGGCCACCTGCGCCAGCGCATCAACCTGTTTCAACGCGACCTGATATTGCGCGGCCTCGAGCCCGTTCTTGGCGATCGCCTGCGCAACCACCTCGGTCGCATAAGCTTCGGCATCCGCCGAGATGCGGCGGGCTTCGGCCTCTTTCTGCGCCTGGAACAGTTGCGCTTCGGCGGCGAGCTCGACCGCGCGCTTCTTGCCCTCGGCCTCGGTCACCTGCGCCCGACGCGCGCGTTCGGCGTTGAGCTGCTGCAGCATCGCGGCGCGGGTCGCCTCGTCCAGATTGACGTCGAGAATCTCGGCACGGGTCACCTCGATCCCCCAATCGTCGACCATCACGGCAACCTGCTCGCGGACCTTCTCGATCAGACGGGCACGGTTCGATTGCACTTCGTCGAGTTCGATCACCCCGATCTCGGAGCGCACGATCCCCGCCACCGTCGTCGCGATGGCCGCATCGACATCGCGGATACGATAGACGGTCTTCTCCGGCTCGGTAATTCGGTAGAAGACCGAGGTCTCGACCTTTACCAGCACGTTGTCGGCGGTGATCGCATCCTGCATCGCATTGGGCAGCTGGCGCTCGAGGATCGAGATCTTGTGCGGCACGCGGTCGAGGAAGGGCACGATGAAGTTGATGCCGGGGCCGAGCACCGCGCGCAGCCGGCCGAATCTCTCCACGACATGTTTTTCGGATTGCGGCACGATCCGGACGCCGAGGAAGACGGACAGGATCAGCAGCATCGCGATGGCGATCATCACGATATCGCTGCCGCTCAGGGAATTAACGAATAACATCTGGGCCTCGACCTTCTGAACTCAAACTTGGTGACCGGGAAACACGCGCAAGGCGAGCAGTGTCAGCACCACGAGCACGGCCCAGCCTCCCGGGCGCGCGAGCAGCCAGATGGCGAGTGCGAAGCCAATCCCGACGATGCGGCTGCCTGCCGTCGCGAGAAAGCCGAACAGAACGCCCATCAGGCGAACTCACTCATGCGGGGGGTCATCGACTGCTCCTTGTGGTTTTCCCGCAAGTCTGCCGCAAGTTGTGCGTTTTGGGAAGGTAGTTGCGCTCAGCTGAGGCGAGCGGGCAGGCGCAGGCCGCGCAAGACGTCGTCGCCCGACATCGGACGCTTGCCGGGGCGCTGCGCCTCGAGAATTTCCAGCGCGCCAGTGCCGCAGGCAATCGTAAACCCGTCGAGGATTTCGCCCGGCGCGCCACTGCCCTCTGCCGGGGCGGCGCGCAGCAGCTTGATCCGCTCACCCGCGATCTCGGTCCAGGCGCCAGGGAAGGGCGAGAGGCCGTTGATATGACGGATCACCTCGTCGGCCGGGCGCGTCCAATCGACCTGCGCTTCGGCCTTGTCGATCTTCGCGGCATAGGTGACGCCATCCTCCGGCTGAGGCTGAAGGATCAGCGAGTCGATCTCGGACAGCGCATCGAGGATCAGCCGGGCGCCCATCGCGCTCAGCCGGTCATGCAACTCGCCGGTGGTCTCGGTCGCGCCGATCTCGGTCGCTTCGCGCAGCAGAACCGGCCCGGTATCGAGTCCGGCTTCCATCTGCATGATGCAGATGCCGGTCTGGCTGTCGCCTGCCATGATCGCCCGGTGGATCGGCGCGGCCCCGCGCCAGCGCGGGAGCAGCGAGGCGTGGATATTCAGGCAGCCCTTCGCGGGCGCATCCAGAATGGCCTGCGGCAGGATCAGCCCGTAGGCCACGACGACCGCGATATCGGCATTCAGCGCGGCGAAGGCTTCACGATCCTCGGGTGCTTTGAAATTCCGCGGGGTGCGCACCTCGATCCCCAGTTCCTCGGCCTTGGCATGGACCGGTGAGGGGCGCTCTTTCTTGCCGCGACCGGCGGGGCGGGGCGGCTGGCTGTAGACGGCGACAACCTCATGCGCGCCGGCCAGCGCCTCCAGAACGGGGACGGAGAATTCCGGCGTTCCCATGAAGATGACGCGCATCGCTTAGCCTTTCGCGAGTTTCTTCGACTTCTGCACCAGCATCTTGCGGCGCAGAGGCGAGAGATGATCGACATACATCTTGCCGTTGAGATGGTCGATCTGGTGCTGGACGCTCGTCGCCCAGAGGCCCACAAAATCGCGGTCCTCCATCTCGCCGTCTTCATTGAGGAAGCGCACCGTCACAGCGCGGGGCCGCTCGATCGGGGCGAAAACGCCGGGCAGGTTGGGCGAGGCCTCCTCGTGCTTGCGCATCTGCACCGACGCATGCAGCACTTCGGGGTTCGCCATCCGCACGGCCTGACCGCGCTTGTCCGACGCATCGACGACCGCAAGCCGCATCATGATGCCGATCTGCGGCGCGGCGAGGCCGACGCCGGGCATCGCGTCCATCGTCTCGACCATGTCGTCCCAGATCATCCGGACGGTTTCGGTGATCGTCTCGACCGGCTCGGCCGGGCGATGCAGGCGGCGGTCGTCATAGGGGATGAACGCGCGCGCAGCCATCAGAGGATCGGATCCTTGGCCGCGCCCGCACGGGCGCGCTCGCGCTTGAGCTTCTCCATCTTGCGGGTGATCATCTTGCGCTTCATCGGACCGAGATAGTCGATGAACAGCTTGCCGTTGAGATGGTCGAACTCGTGCTGAGCGCAGGTCGCCCAAAGCGCGTCGAACTGTTCCTCATGGCTTTGCCCGTCGAGGCCGAGCCACTTCATCCGCACCTCGGAGGGGCGCGTCACCTCGGCATATTGATCCGGGATCGAGAGGCAGCCTTCCTCGTAGACATTGGTCTCTTCCGAAGTCCAGCTGATCTCGGGATTGATCAGGACCATCGGCTCGGGGGCCGCTTCCTTGTCCTTCACGCAATCCATCACGAAGATCCGCTTCATCACGCCGACCTGCGGCCCGGCCAGGCCGATGCCGGGCGCGTCATACATGGTCGCGAGCATGTCATCGGCGAGCTTGCGGATCTCGTCGTTAACTTCGGGCACCGGCTCGCAGACCTTTTTCAGGCGCGGATCGGGATGGATCAGGATCGGTCGTAGCGTCATGGGCAGGGATTTAGGCGAAGCAATGCCTCTGTGCAATGGCGGCGGTGATTGTGCCAGTGACAAAACGCCGTTTGTAACCCGGCTTCGCTTTTGCTCAGATGCGCCCAATCCGACCAGAGAGAGGCGCAAATGAGCAAACCCGACTTCGACGAAATCATCGACCGCGTAGGCACCCATTCGCAGAAATGGGACGCGATGGAAAAGGTTTACGGCGTGTCGCCCGAAGATGGGATCGCGATGTGGGTCGCGGATATGGATTTCCGCCCGCCCGTTTGCGTTCAGCGTGCGCTCGAGGAGATGGTCGGGCAGGGCATCTATGGCTATTGGGGCGGCGAGGACGAGTACCGTGCCGCGATCCAGTGGTGGATGCGCGAACGGCACGGCTTGGAGATCGAACCGGACTGGATCTTCACGACCCATGGGCTGGTCAACGGCACGGCGCTCTGCGTCGACGCCTATACCGATCCGGGCGATGCGGTCGTTCTGATGACGCCGGTCTACCACGCCTTCGCGCGGGTCATCCGTGCGGCCGGGCGCGAGGTGCGCGAGTGCCCGCTGAAGCTGGTCGATGGTCGCTACGAGATGGATTTCGACGCCTGGGACGGGCTTATGACCGGCTCCGAGAAGATGCTCGTCCTCTGCTCGCCGCACAACCCCGGCGGCCGCGTCTGGACCCGCGCGGAACTGGAAGCCACGGCCGAGTTCGCGAAGCGCCACGGGCTGGTGCTGGTCTCGGACGAGATTCACCATGACATCGTGATGCCGGGCGAAACGCATATCCCGATGGCGAACGCCGCGCCCGATCTGCCGCTGGTGATGATGACGGCCACTACGAAGACCTTCAATATCGCGGGCACCCACACCGGAAACGTGATCATTGCGGATCCGGACCTGCGCGCCCGATTCGCAAAGCGGATGGCTGCCTTGGGGATTTCGCCCAACAGTTTCGGCATTGCTATGGCGACGGCAGCCTACAGCCCCGAGGGCGCCGCGTGGGTCGATGCGCTGAACGCCTATCTCGACGAGAACCGGCGCATCTTCGATCAGGGGATCGCAGAGATTCCAGGACTGCATTCGATGCCGCTCGAGGCGACCTATCTTGCTTGGGTCGACTTCTCCGGCACCGGAATGGAGCCCGAGGAATACCAGTCGCGCGTTCTGAAAGAAGCGAAGATCGCGGTGAATCTCGGCGCGACCTTCGGAGCCGGGGGCGAAAGGTTCCTGCGCTTCAACCTCGCCACGCCGCGGGCGCGGGTGCGCGAGGCGGTCGACCGACTGCAGGCGGCCTTCGCTGATCTGCAATGAAAAAGGGCCGGTTTTCCGGCCCTTTCCTTTGAAATCTCTAGCTCGCTCAGAGCTTCGTCAGGTAGCCCGAGAGCGTCGGCGCTTCCTGCACGAAGTCCAGCGCTGCGCGATCGCTGACCGCGGTTTCCCGCTTCACGGTGCAGATCAACTCATGGCCCTGAATCTCCGACGCCACGATCAGGCAGGTCGCGACATGGGTCTCGCCGTCGTAAAGATCGACATGACCGCGCAGATGCGTGACCTCGTCCGCGTCCAGCGCGAATCCGCCTGGAACCCGGCGCAGCACCGGCCAGATCTGGCCGCCCGCGAGAACCCGCAGGCGCGCCTTTTTCGCCGCATCGCGCTTCTGCGCGGCGCGCAGTCCTTCAAGGACCTCCTTGGGCAGGAATTCCATGACATCCTCCAACAGCTTCCCCATGCTCCATGCTGATCACACCAATGTAAAAAGCAAGTTAACCATTTAGATGATCCGATGCTGCGTCTGCGAAGAGTGCTGAAATTGCAACGGCTTGCACGGCTGGCACATCGGGTTGTCGCTCTGGGTCGCCCAAGATAGCGTTGAGGGTAACCGCGCAATCCGGAGGCCCCCATGCGTAAGGCTTTGCTCATTCTGACCCTCGCTTTCTCGCCCATGCTCACCCCCGGCTTGGCCCATGCGCAGTGCGGCGGGAGCTGGTCCGGTTTCCTGTCCGGAATTCGCAGCGATCTGCAGGCGGCTGGACTGAACGCGCGACAGGTTGATGCGTTCCTCGCCGGTGCGCGGCAGAGCCCGGCCGTGCTGCGGGCGGACCGGGCGCAAGGGGTGTTTCGCAAGACATTCCTCGAATTTGCGAGCGCGGTGATCAGCAAGAACCGGATGGTTAACGGGGCAAAGAACGCCAAGCGCTATGCGAAGACCTTCGACCGGATGGAGCAGACCTATGGCGTCTCGCGCGGGGTGCTGCTGGCGTTCTGGGCTCTCGAGACGGATTACGGCGCGGTGCAGGGCGATTTCAACACCCGCGACGCGCTTCTGACGCTGGCCCATGATTGCCGTCGGCCCGCGCTGTTCCGCCCGCAGGTGATCGCTGCGGGCAAGCTTTTCCGGCGCGGCGATTTCGATCCCCAGCGAACCACCGGTGCCTGGGCGGGAGAAATCGGGCAGGTGCAGATGCTGCCGGACGACATCCTCCGCAACGGTGTCGACGGCGATGGCGATGGGCATGTGCGTCTGAAGACGTCCGCCCCCGATGCGCTGATGTCGGGAGCGAATATGCTGCGCGATATGGGTTGGCGGCCGAACGAGCCGTGGATGCAAGAGGTCACGGTGCCTGACGATCTCGATTGGTCCAAGACCGGGCTGACGACTGAATTGCCGGTCTCCGATTGGAAGGCACGCGGGGTGCGTGCGCGGCAAGGGCAGCTTGCCAGCAGCCTGCGCGGATCGATCCTTTTGCCGATGGGGCGCAAGGGGCCCGCCTTTATCGTCTATCCGAATTTCCGCGTGCTGTTCGAGTGGAACAAGAGCTTCGTCTACGTCACCAGCGCGGCCTATTTTGCCACACGCCTCGAAGGAGCGCCGCGCCTCGATCCCGGCGCGCCGGAACCGGGACTGAGCGTGGCGCAGATGAAGCGGCTGCAGCAAAAGCTCGTTGAGAAGGGCTATGACGTGGGTGCGGTGGACGGCATCCTTGGCGCGAACACTCGTAACGCAGTCCAGACGGCGCAGGAGAAGCTCGGACTGCCTGCGGACGGTTGGCCGACGCGCGCCTTGCTCGATCGGTTGTGACCGTGTCGGGCCGAACCTTCATCCTGCCGCTCCCCCAAGTGCGAAGAAATCGAGGAAGGGGCTGAGCAGGTAGCGGATTGGCGAGACCGGCTCGGTTTGCAGGAAGACCTCTGTGGGCATCCCGGGAACCAAGAGGGAGCTTTCCTCCGTGTCGAGCTGCCCAATGTCGAAGGTGACCTGCACTTGGTAATAGCTCTCCCCCGTCACCGGGTCGGTCAGCGTATCGGGGGAAATCCGGGTGAGCTTTCCGATCAAATCGCTGGATATTCGCCGCGACAAACCGGGGAAGCGCAGGATCGCGCTCTGGCCCGCTGCGACGCCATCGACGTTGATCGGATCGATCCTGGCATTGATAACAAGCGGCCGTCCGGTTTCGACGATCGCCATCGCCATTTCCGCCGGGCGCAGCACCGCGTGCGCGCCGCGCAGACGTACGTCGTGCACCGTGCCGTTGACCGGGGCGCGCAGGGTGCGCCGCGCCAGTTCGCGGCGCAGATGGGTCGCGCGCGCCGAGAGTTCGATGGCACGGGCGTTGCGGGACTCGAGTTGCGATTCGATTTCCTCCCGGCGTTGCGACTGCAGCCGCGACGCGGTGAGTACCACGCCGCCGCTTTGCACCGTAAGTTGCGTTTTCTGGGCGCGCAGCGCGCCGAGTTGTCGCTCCAGCGAAACCTGCTCGCGGGTGAGTGCGAGGATTTGCGCCGAGGTCGCAAGTCCACGATCCTTCAGCCGTTCGCGGAGGGACAGTTCCTTTTCGATCAATCGCTCCTCGCGTTCCAAGGCCGAGACCTGAGTGTCGATTCCGTCGCGCTCGGCGCTGATTTGCTGGATCTGCCGCGCCATATCCGCGCGTTGCTGGGCGAAAGATTGTTTGCGGGCCTCGAAAATAGCCTTCTGCCCCTCGACCAGCTTCGCGACATCTTCGCGGTGCTTGGCCGCCTCCCACAGGCGTGCCGGATAAGCGATCCTTTCGGTCCCGTCTCGTTCGGCCTGCAGACGCGCCCGCTGGGCCTGAACCGCGAACTCCGAGGCTTCCACGATAGCCAGCTCGGTGCGGATATCATCCGCATCGAGCCGTATAAGCACTTGGCCGCGGGTGACGTGATCGCCGCTTTTGACGTAGACTTTATCGATGATCCCACCCGTCGGATGCTCGATCACGTGTCGGGAACTATCGACTTCGATGCGGCCCGAGGCTTGGATCAGTCCGGCGAGCCGCGTGAAGGTCAGCCATATGGCGCATCCGATGAACAAGGCGACGATCGCCGCGAGACCGCAGCCGATCGGAACGCGATGGAGCGAAGAGGCCTGGCGACGGCTCTCCTGTCCTGAACGGACGTCCGCGTCACTCACGCCGCACTGTCCGCGGCGGGCACAACACGGGATTTGGTGGCCGAGGCGATCATGCGCTTGAGAACGTCGTCGCGCGCGCCGAGCGCGCGCTGCGCACCTCGATCGAGCACAAGGATACGGTCGCATTCAGCGAGTGCCCCGGGGCTGTTGGTCATCACGATCGCCGCGCCGCCATGCGCTTTCAGATCGCTCAGCATCGCATGAAGGCCCGGCCCGGCATCACCGTTCAGCAACAGGTTGGGCTCGTCGAGAACGAGGAGTATCGGATCGTGATAGAGCGCGCGCGAAAGCGCGACGAGCTGGCGCTGACGATCGGAAAGCGATGCTCCCTCGAACTCGATCGGCGTGTCATATCCGGCGGGCAGTTTGAGAATCATCTGGTGCGCGCCAGCACGTTTTGCGGCGGCGATGACCCGGTCCTTGTCCGGCGCTGGATCGAGCCGGGCGATATTCTCGGCTACCGTGCCGGGGAAAAAGGAGATCGATTGCGGCAGATAACCGATCAGCCGCCCGAGGTTGTCGCGGTCGTATTGGTCGAGCGGCACATCGTCGAGGCGGATCGTGCCGGCGCTGGGGCGGTGGAAGTTGCACAGGCTGCGCGCGAGAACTGATTTGCCCGCACCGAGCGGACCGATCACCCCGAGCGCTTCGCCGGGTTCGAGTGAGAAGCTGATCATGTCGAGCGTCGCGCGGTCGGACGTCGCAGGGCGAATGGTGAGGCCTTCCACGGTGAGCTGGGGCTTCGGCGTGATCCATTCGGAGCCCTTTCGCTCCGGCGGGTGGGCGCCGAGAAGGGCAGCCAGCCGGTCGCGAGCAAGGCTGGCGCCCTGCCATTGCGTCCAGCCGCCCACGGCGAGTTCGACCGGCGCGAGCGCACGGCCCATCAGGATCGAGGCTGCGACCATCGCCCCGGCGCTCACCTCACCCTGCAGTACCAGGTAGGCGCCGAGGGCGAGCATCGAGGTTTGCAGGAGCAGCCGCAGGGCGCGCATCACGGCGTGGAAGCTGCCGCTGACATCCGTGGTGTGAATTGCGTTGTTCATGGATTCGTGCCGCGCCGCCTGCCAGCGCTTGAAACCGCTTTCACGCATGCCAAGCGAAACGATGGTTTCGATCTGTCGAAGAAAGTCGTTTCCCAGGTAGCGGGCCTTGTTCTCCAGCTGCGCCGTCTCATCCAGCCGCGCGCGCGTGACGAATTGCGTCGCGAATGAAAGCAGGATCAGTGCGGCGCCCCCGGCAAAAGCCAATGCGCCGAGCCAGGGATGGAAGACGAACAGCACCCCGAGATAGAGCGGCGTCCAAGGCAGATCGAACACCGCTGCCGCGACTGGGGAGGCATAGTAACGCTGTAGAATTTCCAGATCGCGCAGGGCGTTGTTGGACGACCGCTCCTGCGTGTTGACCGTCGCGTCGACGATGGCGGCGTCGAACACGCGCCTTTCGAGGCCGCGCTGATGATCCGCGCCGATCCGGGCGAGCAGGCGGCCCCGTGCCCAATCGAGCACGCCCATCATCATGAACAGAAAGGCCACCAGCAGGAACAGGTTGATCAGCGTCGGCAGCGACCGTGCGGGCAGCACGCGGTCGTAGACCTGCAACATGAACAGGGGCCCGGCGAGGACGAGTACATTGATGAAGGCGGCGAATATCGCGACCAGTGCAAATTGCCCACGCACCCCGCGCAGCAGGCGGGCCATTTCGCGTCGGCCCTTGATGATGTTGCGTTTGATGACCGCTTCTTCGGTGTTGGAATATGGCATCGTGCCCTCCCCGAGATGGGGGCGCTGCTTGGAGCGCCGCGCATGTCGAGAGTGGCGCACGCGCGCTGAACAGGGTGTTAATTCCCGCGATCTTTTTCGTTCAATTCTATCGAACGGGTCCGGAACTCCGGAGTTCTGCGTCTCTCGCGTTGCGACAAGGCCGGATGCGCTCTATCTATTTCAGGACTGAAGCCGCAACGAAGGGGGAGCGACTTTGGCGCAGTGGATTGAACAAAGAGCTTCGGCGCGTCCGCGCGCGCTGCGGCCTGCGGTGGCTTTGATTGCGGCGCTCGCGCTGGGGATGGCCGCCTGCGCGCCTGCACCGCCCGCAACGGGTATTCACGACCCCTACGAGGCCACCAATCGCAAGACCCACGCGTTCAACAAGCAGCTTGATTCGGCGTTCTTCCGGGGCGATCCGGCCGATACGAGCCCGCCCGGTCCGCTCACGAAGACGCTTTATAACGTCGGCAGCAATCTCAGCCTTCCGGGCAAAGTGCTCAACTCGCTCCTGCAAGGGCGCCCCGAGCCGGCCGTGAAGAATACTTTCCGCTTCTTCATCAACTCGACGATCGGGCTGGGCGGCATCTTCGACCCGGCGGGGACTGATTTTTCGCTGCCCGAGACGGATACCGATTTCGGCGAGACGCTGCATGTCTGGGGCGTGGGCGAAGGAAATTACCAGGAATTGCCGATCTTCGGCCCGTCCACGACGCGCGATACGGTCGGGATGGTGGTCGATTTCGTGATCGATCCGCTGAACGCACTGCCCGACAAGGAGCGGATCGCCGCGGGCGCGCTGCGCTTCGGCGGCAAGATCGCGAAGCGCGACATGTATGGCACGACTGTCGATTCGATCCTGTACGATAGTGCCGACAGCTATGCCCAGAGTCGGCTTCTGTATCTGCAGAACCGGCGCTACGAACTCAACGGCGAGGAGGCCAGCGATGCGAATGCCTACGATCCCTACGAAGACTTACTGCCGCAGTAGGCGACATGTTCTGGGCCTCGGCGCGGCGGGTGTCGCGGCGGCGCTGTTGCCGGGGTCGGCTTTCGCGCTGACGGATGCACAGGCGCGGTCGCTGATCCAGAAAGCGGTGAACGATGTAAATGCGGCCATCGCTTCTGGTCGCACCGGTTCCGCCCTCTACGCGATGTTCGAGCGGATTTTCGCGAGATATGCCGATGTGAACGTCATCGCGCGCTCGGCGCTGGGTGTCGCGGCGCGGCAGGCGAGCCCGGCGCAGCTTTCGGCCTTCACCAAGGCGTTCCAGGGCTATCTCTCGCGCAAATACGGCAAGCGCTTCCGAGAGTTTCAGGGGGCGAAGTTCCAGATACAGGGCGCGCGTCCGGTCAAGACCTTCTACGAGGTCAAGACACTCGCGAGCTTGCCGGGGCAGGCGCCGTTCGAGGTTCTGTGGCAGGTCTCCGATCGCTCGGGCAGCGACAAGTTCTTCAACCTGATCGTCGAAGGAGTAAACATGCTTGCCTCCGAGCGTGCGGAGATCGGTGCGATGCTCGACCGGCGCCGCGGCAATATCGACGCGATGATCGAGGACTTGAAGCGGGCCGGGTAAGCGGTTCGGGTTTCGGCCCGGGTGAGCGCCTGTCGAGAAGAAGAACGCCCGGGCCAGCGGTCCGGGCGTTCTTCTTTTTCGGGTCTACTCGCTCAATTGCTGCCGAAGATGTTGAGCAGCTCGTTCAGAATCGACTGAGACGGGTCGCGGCGTCGCCGTTGCGGCTGTCGCTGGGCAGGGGCCTGGCCCGCACTCTGGTTTTGGCCCTGATATTGCTGATCCGGCACCTGCCAGTCGCCCGGATGGGCCATCGGCAGCGGCTTGGGATCTTCGCCGTCGAGCACGCGCTTCATCGTCTCGTGGAAGATCTCGGCGGGCAGGCCGCCTCCGGTGGTGCCTTTCAGCGGCGAGTTGTCGTCATTGCCCATCCAGACGCCGACCACGTAGTCGGAGGTGAACCCGATGAACCAGGCATCGCGGGCGCTCTGCGTGGTGCCGGTCTTGCCCGCGATCTCGTAGCCGTCGATATTGGCGCGGCGGCCGGTGCCGTGCAGCACGACCTGGCGCATCATGTAGGTCAGCTCCTGTGCGGCTTTTTGCGAGATTACCCGCTCACCGATCCCGCCGGGTTTGCCGAAGAGCGGTTGATCGTCGCCCTTCAGTGTCAGCGAGGTCAGGCCATAGGGTTGCACCGAGGAGCCGCCATTGAGGATTCCTGCATAGGCCCCCGTCATGTCGAGCAAGTCCGATTCCCCGACGCCGAGCGCCACCGAGGGCAGGTTCGGCAGGTCCTGCGCGAAGCCGAAGCCTTCCGCGACCTTGATGACGTTCTCACGGCCAACGGCCTCGGAGACGCGCACGGTCGCGACGTTCACCGAATGCTCCAGTGCGGTCGTCAGCGTGATCGGCCCCATGTAGCTGCGCTCGTAGTTGCGCGGGCTCCAATCGGGCGAGCCGGGCATCTTCACCGTGACCGGCGCGTCATCGACCATCGAATCCGGCGTGTAGCCCAGATCTAGCGCGGTCGCGTAGACGAAGGGCTTGAATGTCGAGCCGGTCTGGCGTTGCGCCATCGTGGCGTGGTTGAACGCTCCCGAGACCTTCGTGGCCCGACCGCCAACCATGCCCCGCACGGCGCCATCCGCGCTCATCACGACGATCGCGGACTCGGCTTTTGACCCCTTCGAGACCTTGTTCTCGTAGACCGATTTCATCGCGTCTTCGGCGGCGGACTGGATGCGCTGATCGAGCGTGGTGTTGATGACCACGTCCTCGGTCGTGTCGCGCGACAGGAAGTCGGGGATGGTGTCCATCACCCAATCTGCGAAATAGCCGCCTGCGCGTTTCTGCGCCGCTTGGCTCAGCGTCGCGGGGTTGTTCTTCGCGTCCAGATATTGACGATCCGTCAGGTAGCCCTGCTCATGCATCAGGCTGAGCACGGTCGCGGCCCGCTCTTGCGAGCGCTTCAGGCTGGAGGTCGGGGCGTAGTAGCTCGGCGCTTTCAGAAGGCCCGCCAACATTGCAGCCTGCTGCGGATCGACATTCGCTGCCGAGATGCCGAAATAGCGCTCGGACGCGGCCTCGAAGCCACGCGCGCCGGCCCCGAGATAGGCGCGGTTGAGATAGATCGAGAGGATTTCGTCCTTGGAGTATTTCAGCTCCAGCGCGAAGGCGTAAGGGACTTCCTTGATCTTGCGGCGCAGACCGCCCGACCGGCAGTCGTTTTCGTAGGCGGCTTCGTTCTTCCACTTCTTCGGGTCGAACTTCACGCCGAGGCAGAGAAGCTTGGCGGTCTGCTGCGTGATGGTCGAGCCACCGTTGCCGTCAAACGGGCCGCGCCCTTCGCGCATGTTGATGGCCATCGCCGAGGCGATGCCGCGCGGCGAGATGCCGAAATGATGGTAGAAGCGGCGGTCCTCGGTCGCGACCACGGCGTCGCGCAGATAGGGGGAGACGTTCTTCGCGTCGATCTGCCCGCCGAAGGTTTCGCCGCGCCAGGCGAAGACCTTGCCCTGATCGTCGAGCATAGTGACCGAGCCGCGCGTGCGGCCGTCGAGCAGCTTCGTGTAGTCTGGCAGGGTCGAGTAGAAATACAGGGTCGCCGCGCCCACCACGAGCGCGACGATCATCGCGAGTCGCCAGCCGATTCCCCAGATCACGCGCCAGATCAGCCGCGCGAGGCCGATGATCAGGCCGGTGACCGGTCCCTGCCGCCGGGGAGGCTTGCCACCGCCGCCGCCGCCGCGGCGCGCAGTCTTGCGCGGCTTGGCGGGTTTCGATGCCTTGGGTTTCTGCTTCGAAGAGGAATAGCGTTTGTCGGCCACGAGGCGCCCGCGCCCTCCGCCTTTCTGAGTCATCTGCCTGTTCCGCTGCCTGCGTTTTAATTTCGCGCAATCTACACGGGCCGACCCGAGATGTGGACCCGCGAAAAATCACGTTTCAGATTTGCAATGTGACTAAAAATTAGGCAACGCGCACAAATTGTGCAAATTAGGGCCTGATTCCGCTGAATCTGCCAGTCGGACGGAACCTCGTTTCCTTGTGCGAAAGGGGCGCAGAGGGCCTCTTATCACCGTGCGATGTCGCCAAGCGGGCATCGAAAGGGCTGAACAAGGAAGGGATGTCAGGTGAAACTCATCATTGCAGCAATCAAGCCGTTCAAGCTGGAGGAGGTGCGCGAGGCGCTCACCACCATCGGCGTACGCGGAATGATGGTGACCGAGATCAAAGGCTTCGGTGCCCAGTCGGGTCACACGGAAATCTATCGTGGCGCCGAATACGCCGTGAACTTCGTGCCGAAGGTCAAACTGGAGATCGTGGTCGCTGACGGCCTCGCCGACGAGGTGGTCGACACGATCATGAAAGCCGCGAAGACCGACAAGATCGGCGACGGCAAGATCTTCGTTCTCGATGTCGGGCAGGCGGTTCGCGTGCGCACCGGCGAAACCAATGACGACGCGCTTTAAGACGCGACAGGGGAAAGTAGGAAAATGAACAAGCTTTCGAAAATCACCGGCCTTGCGGTCGCACTGACCGCGGTGGCTCTGCCGGCACTGGCCCAGGATGCCGCCGCGCCTGCGGCGATGGATCCGCCGGCCAACGAGATCGGCTTCATCCTGAACACCTTCATGTTCCTCGTCACCGGTTTCCTGGTGATGTGGATGGGCGCGGGCTTCTCGATGCTCGAGGCTGGCCTCGTACGCTCGAAGAACGTGACCATGCAGTCGCTCAAGAACATCGCGCTCTTCGCGATCGCGGCGATCATGTACTATCTGATCGGCTACAACCTGATGTATCCGGGCGACGGCTGGTCGATCAACGGCGTGCTCGGCGCTTTCTCGACGACTTCGCTCGAGCCTGTCGGCGTCGGCGCGGATTCGGTCGACCTGACCTACGCTTCGGTCGGTTCGGACTTCTTCTTCCAGCTGATGTTCTGCGCCACCACGGCGTCGATCGTTTCGGGTACCCTGGCCGAGCGCATCAAGCTGTGGCCGTTCCTGATCTTCACCGTGATCCTCACGGGCTTCATCTACCCGATCCAGGCTTCGTGGAAATGGGGCGGTGGCTTCCTTGACACCGATTTCGGCTTCCTCGACTTCGCCGGCTCGACCGTCGTGCACTCGGTCGGTGGCTGGGCAGCTCTCGCCGGTGCTCTGATCCTCGGCCCGCGCATCGGCAAGTACAAGGACGGCAAGGTCCAGGCGATGCCCGGTTCGAACCTGACGCTCGCCACGCTCGGTACCTTCATTCTGTGGCTCGGCTGGTTCGGCTTCAACGGCGGTTCGCAGCTCTACATGAACACCGTGGGCAACGTCGCCGATATCTCGCGCATCTTCGCCAATACCAACACCGCAGCAGCCGGTGGCGCGATCGCTGCGCTGATCCTGACCCAGATCCTCTACAAGAAGCCGGATCTGACCATGGTTCTCAACGGCGCTCTGGCTGGCCTCGTGTCGATCACGGCCGAGCCGCTGACCCCGAGCCTCGGTGCAGCGACCATCATCGGCGCGATCGGCGGTATCATCGTGGTCCTGCTGGTTCCGATGCTCGACAAGCTGAAGATCGACGACGTCGTGGGCGCCATCCCGGTCCACCTCGGCGCGGGTATCTGGGGCACGCTGGCGGTTCCGATCACCAACCCCGACGGCACCTTCTACGGCCAGATCGTTTCGATCATCATCGTCGGCATCTTCGTCTTCGTGGTCTCGGCAATCATCTGGTTCATCCTCAAAGCCGTCATGGGCATCCGCGCCCCCGCCGAGGACGAGATGATGGGTCTCGACAAGGCGGAACTCGGCATGGAAGCCTATCCGGAGTTCGTCAACTAAGACGCCGCATCCAAGACAAAGCGAAAGGCCCGGGAGCGATCCCGGGCCTTTTTCCATTGCGTCTGATGTCGGTTTACTCGGTGACCGGAGCGCCTTGTTGCTTCTGCTGTCCGCCTCTGTTCTGGTAATCCGGCTTGCGTAGGAAGAAGACCAGCGGGATGGCCGCGAGTGTGACCCACATCATGAACTTGAAATCGTCCACGTAAGAGATCATCGCCGCCTGTTGCGTCGCGAGGTTGTTGAGCACCTCCAGCGCGGCCTCTCTCGAGATGCTGCCTGCACCGTTCATCACGCCCGAAAGGTTCTGCGGATTGATCGCAGAGACGATCTCGGCATGGTTCACCGCGATGTTGTGCGTCAGCAGCGCGGTCACGATCGAAATCCCGATGGACGAGCCGATATTGCGCAGCAGCGAGAACAGTGCCGTGCCGTCGCCGCGGTACTTGGGGTCGAGCGTGGCAAAGGCCAGCGTCGAGATCGGCACGAAGACCGAGCCCAGCCCGAAGCCCTGGATCACGCCTGAGACGATGATCCATTTCGGACCCATCTGCGGCGAGAAGGTCGACATCATGTGCAGCGAGTAGGCAGTGAAGGACAGCCCGACGACCACGAGGATGCGGAGGTCGATGACCTTCACCAGCCGCCCAATCAGCAGCATCATAACCATCGCCCCGACCCCGCGCGGGGACATCACCAAGCCCGTCGTCAGCGTCGGATAGCCGAAGATATTCGACAGCATCGGCGGCAGCAGCGCCAGCGAGGCGAGCAGGATGATCCCGATCACGAAGATGAACAGCAGCCCCATCGAGAGGTTGCGGTCGAGGAACATCTTCGGTTCGAGGAAGGGCTTTTTCGCGCTGAGAATCCAGACGATGAAGACCCAGAACCCGCTGATCGCGAGCGCGGCCTCGATCCAGATTTCGCGCGAGGCGAACCAGTCGAGATCGGACCCACGGTCGAGCATCATCTGCAGCGACCCGATCGCCACCGCCAGCGCCGCGAAGCCGAAGAAGTCGAAGCCGATCTTCTTCTTGGGTGTTTCGGGCAGGAAGAAGAGCGACCCCGCGATGGCGATCATGCCGAGCGGCACGTTGATGTAGAACACCCAGCGCCAGTTGATCACCTCGGTCAGATAGCCGCCCAGCGTCGGGCCGATGATCGGGCCGAGCATGATGCCCGCACCGAACATCGCCATCGCCTGCCCGTGCTTCTCGCGCGGGTTGATGTCGAGCATGAAGTTCTGGGCAAGCGGCACGATGGCCGCACCGAACACGCCCTGCATGAGGCGGAAGATCACCATCACGTCGAGCGACCACGCGATCCCGCAGAGCATCGAGAAGACCACGAAGCCGATCACCGCGACCATGAAGATCTCGCGCCGCCCGAAGCGATTGGCGAGCCAGCCCGACAGCGGCGTCACGATGGCCGCGGCCACGATATAGGAGGTCAGCACCCAGTTGATCGTGTCGCGCGACGCGCCGAGATCGGCGCGCATGTCGGGCAGGGCCACGTTCGCGATGGTGGTATCGAGCACCTGCATGATCACCGCCAGCATCAGCGACGCCATGATCAGCGCGCGATGCGGGACGTTATGCGGGTCGATTCCCTTGGGTTCCTTTTCGGCGGCGTCAGCCATGGCTTACTGCCCCTGTTCGGTCGTGCCCGCCACGGCGGCCGAGCTGTTGGCCTTGTCGAGGATACGCTTGTAGCGCGGCTGCGAGGCGGTATCGACGGTGACGCTGGCCGAGAGACCCGCGCGCAGGCCATCGAGGTTTGCGCCATCGTCGAGCCGCAGGCGCACCGGCACGCGTTGCGTCACTTTCACCCAGTTGCCGGTCGCGTTCTGCGCCGGAAGGATCGAGAACTCCGCCCCGGTGCCTGCGCCGACGGCCTCGACCGTCGCGTGATATTCGCGATCGGGGAAAGCGTCGAATTCGACGGTGGCCGACTGGCCTTCTTGCATGTGGGTCAGCGCGGTTTCCTTGAAGTTCGCGATCACCCAGACATCGCTGGTGTCGACCAGCGTGAAGAGGCTTGTCCCCGCGCCGACCATCTCGCCCGCCTTGAAGGAGGCTGCCTGATAGATGATGCCGTCGGTGGGCGCATCGACCTCGGTCTGCGAGAGATTGTATTTGGCATCGTTCACCGCCACGATCGCCGATTTCACCGAGGGGTGTTCGTCGACCGGGATCTCGGGATTGCCGTCGAGGGCGACCTTGGCTGAGGCCACCTTCTGCTTGGCGGCGGCCAGCGTGTTCTGCGCGGCTTGCGTGGCCGTGCGCTGCTGGTCGAGCGCCTGCTGCGTGGTGGTGCCGGATTTGATCAGCTTCTCCTGACGGGCGAGCTGTTTCTCCTGATAGGCGGCGTTGTCGGCAGCCTGTTTCTCGTCGGCGAGCGCGGCCTTGTAGGAGGCGCGCAGCTGCTCGACCTGCAGGCGGGCTTGCGAGAGCGCGGCCTGCGCCTTGGCCAGTGCCAGCTCGTAGGGTTTCTTGTCGATCTGGAACAGCGGCGCGCCTTTCTCGACGTGCTCGTTGTCATGCACGAACACCTCGGTCACGCGGCCCGAAATCTGCGAGGCTACCGGGATTCGCGCCATCTGATAATTGGCGTTGGCGGTGCTTTGCGAGCCACCGGCGCTGAGCCAGTACCACGCGCCACCCAGTACGATCAGGGCGGGCACGAGAATGAGGAGCCAGAATTTCGGCCCCTTCTTCTGTTTCTGTTTCGATTGGGTTTCCGCGCTCTCGGCGGTCGGGTTCTGGTCACTCATGATGTGTCTCTGACGTGGAGGAGGTGTCTTCGGAGAGGTTACGGATGATCTGGCGCAGGGTGTTCAATGCGGTCGCGATTTCGTCATCGCTCAACCCGGCCAGCGCCTGTTCATAGATGTCGTCCGCGATCGAGCGCGCATCCTCAAAGGCGTTGCGCGCCTTGACCGAAGGGTGCACGAGCTTGACGCGGCGATCATTCGGATCAGCTTTGCGGCAGACCCAGTCGGCTTCTTCCATGCGGTCGACGAGGCGCGAGACCGAAATCGGTTCGATCTCGAGCAGCTCGGCCAGCCGGGCCTGCGCCAGCGCGCCTTCCTTCTTGAGGTAGACGAGCAGCCGCCACTGCGCAGTGGTCAGGCCGAATTCGTTGGCGCGTGCCTCGAAGCGACGGCGGATCAACCGCGTCGCGTCGTGCAGGAGAAAACCTAGGCTCTGATCGGGCATCCGGAGCTCCGTTGAAATTAAAGTAAGCCTCTATATTATGAGCCTGCTTATTATTTCAAGGGCGCAAGGCGGAAAATTCCGCTACGAAAAACGGCGACCCGAAGGGGCCGCCGTTTTGAATTTCTATTCTGTGGTAGGTGCTTAGACGCCTGCGTCGATCAGTGCGCGGGCCAGCAGCGGCACGCTGTTCTTGTTCAGGCCCGCGATGTTGATCCGCGAGTCGCCGACCATGTAGATCGCGTTGCCTTCCTTCATCGCGGCGACCTGCTCGGGCGTGGCGCCAAGGCGCGAGAACATGCCGCGATGCTCTGCCACGAAGTCGAAGCGGTCCGAGTTCGACAGCTTGCGCAACTCGTCCGCGAGTTGCTGGCGCAGTTCCAGCATGCCGGTGCGGACATCTTCCAGCTCGGCTTCCCAATCGGCGCGCAGTTCGGGATCGGTGAGCACGCGGGTGACGAGCGCCTGCCCGTGATAGGGCGGAAAGGAGTAGGTCTGACGGTTGAGATAGGCTAGGTTGCCCTGCACGGTCTTCTTGGTCTCTTCCGAGCCCAGAACCATCAGGCAGCCGGTGCGCTCGCGATAGATGCCGAAGTTCTTCGAGCACGACGCCGCAATCAGCACTTCCGGCAGACGCTCGGCGATCAGGCGGGTGCCTGCCGCATCCGCTTCCAGACCGTCCCCGAAGCCCTGATAGGCGAGGTCAATCATCGGCACGGCGCCGGTTTCCTGAAGCAGATCGGCGACCTTGCCCCATTGCTCGAGCGTCAGGTTCGCGCCGGTCGGGTTGTGGCAGCAGCCGTGCAGCAGCACGATGTCGCCTTCCTTGGCGCCCTTCAGGTCTTCAATCATCGCGTCGAAATCGACCGAGCGCGTCTCGGAATCGAAGTAGCGATAGGTGGTGAAGTCCTGATCCATGAATTTCAGGATCGAGAGGTGGTTCGGCCAGGTTGGATCGGAGACCCAGATTTTTGTGCCGGGGTTCGCCATCCGCGCAAGCTCGAAGCCCATCCGGCAGGCGCCAGTGCCGCCCACGGTCGACAGGCAGGCCAGACTGTCGGCCGGATAGCCCTTGCCCAGAACCATCTCGGCCATCGCCGCGTGGAATTCCGGCTGGCCGGCGAGGCCCGCGTATTTCTTGGTGGTCTCGTTTTCCCAGACCTGCTTTTCCGCCTTGTGGACGGCGCGCATGATCGGGGTTTCACCTTCGGCGTTCTTGTAGACGCCGACGCCGAGATCGACCTTCTGGTCGCGCTCATCGGCGCGGTATTCTTCCATCAGCGCGAGGATCTTGTCCGGCGCCTGCGGCTTGAGATTGTTCAGCATCATGCTTCTCCCGTTGCGACCTTGAGGTCGTTGTACATGCCCCATTCCGACCAGGACCCGTCATAGAGCGACCAGTCCGACTTGCCGATGATCTCCAGCGCGAGCGCGAGAATCGCGGCGCTTACGCCGGAGCCGCAGGTCGTGATCGCGGGCTTCGACAGGTCGACACCGGCGGCCTCGAACAGGGCCTTGATCTCGTCGGGGGATTTGAAGGTGCCCTCGGGGGTCAGCAGTTCGCCGAAGGGCAGGTTGCGCGAGCCGGGGATGTGACCCGAACGCAGTCCCGGGCGCGGCTCGGTGCCGTTGCCGAGGAAGCGATCGTTCGGGCGCGCGTCGATGATCTCGTGATCGCCAAGCTTGCTGGCATGGGCGACCTGCGTGACGTCCTTCACCAGACCGGACTGGCGCTGCACCGTCATGTGACGGTCGCGGACCATCGGCGGCATGTCTTCGAGCGGGCGGCCTTCGGCCTCCCATTTCGGGAGCCCGCCATCAAGCACGGCCACATCCGTCTTGCCCATCAGGCGGAAGGTCCACCAGACGCGCGGCGCGGAGAAGACGGAGTGCTGGTCGTAGATCACGACCTGATGGCCGTCGCCCACGCCCATCGCGCGCATCCGCGAGATGAATTTCTCGGGCGGCGGCGCCATATGCGGCAGGTCCGAGCGGTTGTCGGAGATTTCGTCGATGTCGAAGAAACGCGCGCCGGGGATATGCTTGGCCTCGTAGGTCGCCTTTGCATCTCGCTCCATCTGCGGCAGGAACCACGACGCGTCCAGAATGCGCAGGTCGGGATCCTTCAGATGGGCTGCGAGCCAATCCGTCGATACGAGCGTTTTCGGGTCATCCATCGTCATGCGCCTCTTTTGCCGGTCGGGATTGCTTAGACTCAGCGGTGCGCAAGACGCAAGGGCAGGGCGGGCAAATCCGCCCTGTGTCCCTAGTAATTCTGCTTGAGAAGGCGTTGTTTCTGGCGGTTCCAGTCGCGTTTCGCCTCTGTTTCGCGCTTATCGGCCTGTTTCTTGCCCTTCGCGATACCGATCAGGATCTTCGCGATGCCCTTCTCGTTGAAGTACATCTTCAGCGGCACGATGGTCATCCCCTCGCGCTGGGTCGCATTCCAAAGACGTGAAAGTTCGCGCTTCGACACGAGCAGTTTGCGCTTGCGGCGCTCCTCGTGGCCGAAATGCGAGGCCTGGTTCAGGCTCGCGATATAGGAGTTGATCAGCCACAATTCGCCATCCTCGACGGAGGCATAGCTTTCCGCGATGTTCGTCTGCCCGACGCGCATCGATTTCACCTCTGAGCCTTGCAGCACGATGCCCGCCTCCAGCGTATCCTGGACGGCGTAGTGGTAACGGGCCTGCCGGTTCTCGGCGATCAGCTTGGAATTGGGGTCTGAATGCTTTGCCATGGTCGCATCGAGATAGGGCAGGCAAGCGGCTGTGTCCAGTGCGGCACCGCTGCGCTTGACGTGGGTGCGGCGGCGCGAAATAGCTAGGGCAGGAGGAGACGCCCATGACCATTCAGATCGCGATCGGTTCGGTGATGATGCTTCTGACCGTATGCATCGCCGCGCTCAGCGCCTGGGCGATCGAGGCGACATTCGCGCGGCTGCACTGGTGGATGCTGCGCGAGCCGCACCGTCCGAAATTGATGCTGATGGTTGTCGTCGCCGCGCTCTGGGCCTTGGCGATGGTCACTGCCGGCGTCTGGCTCTGGGCTTTCTGCTTCCGCCTCCTCGGCGTGTTCCACACGATGGAGCAGTCGGTCTATTTCTCGCTCGTGAGTTTTACAACGCTGGGCTATGGCGACATTCTGCTGACCCATCAATGGCGCATCCTCGGCGGGATGGCCGCGGCGAACGGGCTGCTGAACGTGGGGCTTCTGACCGCGCTGCTGGTCGAGGTGATCCGCCATGTCCGCAAGAGCCAGCTGGAGGCGCGGGCCGAGCGAGGCGCGAGTTGAGCGGAGCGCTCGCGCGCGCGAGTGCGCACGCGAGCTATATATCAGTCAGTCGAGATATCGGTCAGTCGAGCATCAGCGCATCTTTGACG